>CBIHRX010000034.1:0-33238 GCA_966212555.1 uncultured Massilia sp. | reverse complement strand
ACATCCACGGCGGCGGCGCCGACCTGCAGTTCCCGCACCACGAGAACGAGATCGCCCAGTCGGAAGGCGCGTTCGGTCCGCCGATGGCCAATTACTGGATCCACAACGGCTTCGTGCGCGTCGATAACGAGAAGATGTCCAAGTCGCTGGGCAATTTCTTCACGATCCGCGACGTCCTGAAAAAATACGATGCCGAAGTCATCCGCTTCTTCATCCTGCGCGCCCACTACCGCAGCCCGCTGAACTACTCGGACGTCCACATCGACGACGCGAAGGGCGCGCTGACGCGCCTGTACACGGCGCTGTCCGAAGTGGACGTGGGCAGCGAGCCGGCCGCTGTCGACTGGGACGAGGCCCACGCGCAGCGCTTCCGCGACGCGATGGACGACGATTTCAATACGCCGCTGGCGGTGGCCGAACTGTTCGACCTGGCCACGGAAGTCAACAAGAGCAAATCCGTCGCGGCCGCGCGCCAGCTGAAGGCGCTGGCCGCCGTGCTGGGCCTGCTCGAACGCAGCCCGCAGGCCTTCCTGCAGGCCGGTACGCCGGGCGAGGGCGGCCTGGATGAAGCGGCGATCGTCGATGCGATCGCGCGCCGTGCCGCCGCCAAGAAGGCGCGCAACTTCGCCGAGGCCGACGCGATCCGTGCCGAGCTGACCGCGGCCGGCGTTGTGCTCGAAGACAAGCCGGACGGCAGCACCAACTGGCGTCGCGCCTGACCGGCCCCTCCGCGCACGAGCATGGCACTTTCCAAGGACCTCGCGGGCGCCGTCCCGGCGCCGCCGGACGTTCAGCCTTCCGTCCCACCGTACTGGGCGGAGGCGAAGGCCGAGCTCATGCGTCGGGACCGCATCATGAACAAGCTGATCCCGCAATTCGGCGACATGCACCTGCGCGGCCATCCCGACCCGTTCACGACCCTGGCCCGCTCGATCGTCGGCCAGCAGGTGACCGTGAAGGCCGCCGAGGTCGCGTGGACGAAGCTGCGCACCCTGTGCCCGAAGATGACGCCGTCGCAAGTCATCAAGGCCGGCGCGGACGAGCTGGCGGGCTGCGGCCTGTCGAAACGGAAGACGGAATACATCCTCGACCTGGCCGATCACTTCAAGGCGAAACGCGTCCATGCCGACCAATGGTCGCAGATGGATGACGAAGCCGTCATCGCCGAACTGGTCCGCATCCGCGGCATCACGCGCTGGACAGCCGAGATGTTTTTGATATTTAATCTGCTCAGACCGAACGTCCTGCCCCTGGACGATCCCGGCCTGATCCAGGGCATCAGCCAGAATTATTTCTCCGGCGAGCCGGTCTCGCGCAGCGATGCGCGCGAGGTCGCGGCGAACTGGGAACCCTGGCGGACAGTTGCCACATGGTATTTATGGCGTAGCCTGGATCCGGTTCCGGTATAGAATAGCGCCCTTGCCGCCGCGCGGATGATCTTCCGCGGCCACGAACACACCCGGAGGTACAATGAGTAAAACAACTTTCCTCAGTTTCGAGCAGCCGATTGCCGAGCTCGATTCGAAGATCGAAGAGCTGCGCTTCGTGCAGGACGATTCCGCCGTCGACATCTCGGAAGAAATCGACCGCCTGGCCAAGAAGAGCCAGCAACTGACGAAAGACATCTATGCCAAGCTGACCCCTTGGCAGGTTTCCCAGATCGCCCGTCATCCGCAGCGTCCGTACACGATGGACTATGTGAACGCGATCTTCACCGATTTCCATGAACTGCACGGCGACCGTACCTTCGCCGACGACCAGTCGATCATCGGCGGCCTCGCGCGCTTCAACGGCCAGTCCTGCATGGTCATCGGCCACCAGAAGGGCCGCGACACGAAGGAACGCGCGGCGCGCAACTTCGGCATGCCGCGTCCGGAAGGCTACCGCAAGGCCATGCGCCTGATGAAGCTGGCCGAGAAATTCAACCTGCCGATCTTCACGTTCGTCGATACGCCCGGCGCGTTCCCCGGCATCGACGCGGAAGAGCGCGGCCAGTCGGAAGCCATCGGCCACAACCTGTACGTGATGGCCGAGCTGAAAGTGCCGCTGATCGCCACGATCATCGGCGAAGGCGGCTCGGGCGGCGCGCTGGCGATCGCCGTCGGCGACGCCGTGCTGATGCTGCAGTACGCCACGTATTCCGTGATCTCGCCGGAAGGCTGCGCGTCGATCCTGTGGAAGACGTCGGAGCGCGCGGCGGAAGCGGCCGACGCCCTCGGCCTGACGGCGCACCGCCTGAAGGCGATGGGCCTGATCGACAAGATCGTCAACGAACCGCTGGGCGGCGCCCACCGTGATCCGGCCCAGATGGCCCAGCTGCTGAAGCGCGCGCTGGCCGATTCGCTGCGCCAGTTCCAGGGCATGAAGACGAAGGACCTGCTCGACGCCCGGCACGCCAAGCTGCTGGCCTACGGCAAGTTCAAGGAAACGACGCCGCGCGAAGAGTGAGCCGTCGTACTCATGGCACGGCCGCGCTCGCGGCTGTGTTCGCGGAGGGCATCGAGGCCCTGCGCGCAGATTATCTTCCCGATGCCATGCCGCCCGTCGCGGTCGCCCTCAGCGGCGGCCTCGATTCGATGGTGCTGCTGCACCTTGCGCACGCGCACGGACTGCAGCCGCACGCGTTCCACGTCCACCACGGCCTGAGCCCGAACGCCGATGCCTGGCGCGACCATTGCGCGGCTGCCGCCGCTGCGCTGGGCGTGCCGTTCGACTGGCGTGCCGTCGTCGTCTCGAAAGGGAAGAGCGGCATCGAGGCCGCCGCGCGCAAGCAGCGCTATGCGGCGCTGGGCGAGATGTGCCGGGGCCACGGCGCCGGTGTGCTGCTGACGGCCCATCACCTCGACGACCAGGTAGAAACGGTGCTGCTGCAATTGCTGCGCGGCTCCGGTCCGGCCGGCCTGTCCGGCATGGACCCCGCGAACCGCGCCCACGGCCTGCTGGGCGACGAGCGCCTGGCGATGGCGCGCCCGCTGCTGGGCGTCGCGCGCGCCGATCTCGAACAGTTCGCGCGCGAGCAGGGCATCGCGTGGGTCGAAGACGAATCCAATACCGATCCGCGCTACGCCCGCAACGCGCTGCGCCACCAGGTGATGCCGGCGCTGGCCGCCGCGTTTCCCGGCTACCAGCAAAGAGTGGCGCGCAGCAGCGCCCACACCCGCGCCGCCCAGCGCCTGCTGGATGAGCTGGGCGAGCAGGACCTGCAAGCCAGCCTGGCCGGCGATGGCCTCGACCTTGTCAAGGTGCGCGCCCTGAGCCGCGACCGCATCGACAACCTGCTGCGTCACTGGTTCGCGCAGCAAAGGCTCGCGATGCCGTCGACGGCCTGGCTCGCGCAAATGGTGGCGCAGATCCTGTCCGCGCGCGAGGATGCGCAATTGCTCGTCGAACACCCGGACGTCGACGTGCGCCGCCACCGCGACCGTTTGTATCTCGTGCCGCGCCTGCCGGACCTTGCCGGCATGCGCGATCCCGAGGACGCCGGCATCATCGACAAGCACGCCCAGGCGTTCCGCTGGAACGGCGAAGCGGCCATCGCGTTCCCCGATTACGGCGGCGTGCTGCATTTCGATGCGGCCGAGCGCGGGTTCGATCCCGCCTGGCTGCGGGGACAGGGTCTGGAGATCGATTTTCGCAAGGGCGGCGAACGGCTGCGGCTGGCGCACAACCGTCCCACCCGCAGCCTCAAGATGCATTACCAGGCGAGCGGCATCCCGGCCTGGGAGCGGGGGCGCCTGCCGATCGTGAACGCCGGCTTCGACCTGCTGTTCGCGGCGGGGCTCGGCATGGATTGCCGGCACGTGACCGAGGGGCCGGGGCGCGTCGCGCTGCGTTGGGAAAGCGCGACGGCTGCCATCCCGGGTTAATACCCTTTCCGTATTACCATATTCCTATTTGGTATAGATTTCGCACCCTGACGTCTTGTGATTCCGCGCCGCAGCATGTAGAGTAAAAGGCTCATTTGATTTTTTACAAGCGGAAATCCCTTCAGTCATGGCCTTAATAGTCCACAAATACGGCGGTACGTCGATGGGTTCGACGGAACGCATTAAAAACGTCGCGGCCCGCGTCGCCAAATGGCACGACGCCGGTCATCAAGTCGTTGTCGTCCCCTCGGCAATGTCCGGTGAAACCAACCGTCTGATCGGCCTGGCGAAAGAGATTATGTCGCAGCCGGACCCGCGTGAACTGGACATGATTGCATCGACCGGCGAACAGGTGTCCGTCGGCCTGCTGGCCATGGCACTGCTGGCGCGCGGCAAGGATGCCGTGTCGTACACGGGCTGGCAGGTGGGCATCAAGACCGACTCGGCCTTCACGAAGGCCCGTATCCAGTCGATCGACGACACCCGCGTGCGCGCCGACCTGGACGCCGGCAGGATCGTCATCATCACCGGTTTCCAGGGCATGGATGAAGACGGTAATATCTCCACGCTGGGCCGTGGCGGTTCGGACACCTCCGCCGTTGCCATCGCGGCCGCGCTGAAGGCCGACGAATGCCTGATCTACACGGACGTCGACGGCGTCTACACGACCGACCCGCGCGTCGTGAGCGAAGCGCGCCGCCTGTCCAAGATCACGTTCGAAGAAATGCTGGAACTGGCGTCGCTGGGCTCGAAAGTCCTGCAGACCCGCTCCGTGGAATTTGCCGGCAACTACCGCGTGCCGACGCGCGTGCTGTCGTCGCTGACCGACCCCCTGATGTCGCTCGAAGAAGAAGCCAACTCGGGTACCCTGATTTCGTTTGAGGAAGAAAGCAACATGGAACAAGCCGTCATCTCGGGCATCGCCTTCCACCGCGATGAAGCCAAAATCACCGTCCTGGGCGTGCCCGACAAGCCGGGCGTCGCCTTCCACATCCTCGGGCCGATCTCGGAGGCCAATATCGAGGTCGACATGATCATACAGAACCAGTCGGTCGACGGTAAGACCGACTTCACGTTCACCGTGTCGCGCAACGATTACCAGCGCGCCATGGGCGTGCTGGAAGGCGTTAAGGCCGAGATCGGCGCCGCCAAGATCCTGGGCGATGCCAAGGTGTCGAAGGTGTCGGCCGTGGGCGTGGGCATGCGCAGCCACGTGGGCGTCGCGTCGCAGATGTTCCGCACGCTGTCGGAAGAGGGCATCAACATCATGATGATCTCGACCTCGGAAATCAAGATCTCGGTCCTGATCGACGAGAAGTACATGGAGCTGGCGGTGCGCGCCCTGCACAAGGCGTTTAACCTGGAGCAAGCTTAACTTTTTTCAAAAAAATGGCCGTGCTTCCTTGACCAAAAAGGGTGTGGCCATTAATATGCGTGCACTCAGCGCTGACGCATAAACGTTGAAGCTGACTGGAGGCGTGGCCGAGTGGCCGAAGGCACTTCCCTGCTAAGGAAGCATACGGGCTTAAACCTGTATCGTGGGTTCGAATCCCACCGCCTCCGCCAGAACATAGTCCTAGTATGTTTAGGGACATCAAAGAACCCGCTGTTCTCATAGAGACGGCGGGTTTTTTGTTGCCTCACTGTCCAGCGATGTCTCCGAACAGCTTGCAGCTTTGGGGGCATTTTTCGGGGCATGCCAAGCCCCTCCGTGGACAGGATGCCCCCAAAATGCCCAAACAGGTACAGCCCCTGACCCAACTGCAGGTGCGCAACGCCAAGGCGAAGGACAAGCCCTGCAAGCTCGCCGATGGAGGCGGCTTGTACCTCGAAGTTATGCCCACCGGCGGCAAGCTCTGGCGTATGAAATTCCGACAGCTGGATGGCAAAGAGAACCGGTTGAGCTTTGGTTCTTTCCCGGAGGTTTCTCTTGCGGATGCGAGGACTAAGCGCGATGAGGCGCGCCACTTGCTGGCCGCTGGCGCCGATCCGGCATGCGCCAGGGCCGAGCAGGCGCGCCAGGCTCGCTTAACGGCACAGAACACGTTCGAGCACGTAGCACGCGATTGGCATCGGACCATGATCAACAAATGGCAGCCACAAACTGCGCAGGAGATCCTGCGGCGCTTCGAGTCCGATATCTTCCCGGCATTCGGCCACTTGCCGATCGGGGAAATCCAGGCGCCCGATGTGCTCGACGCCATCCGGGCTATCGAGCGTCGTGGCGCGCTCGAGATCGCGAACCGGCAGAGCCCGGCGGCGGCAAAGTCGTGCGCGTCGCCGATCCCGCCGGGCTTCGCGTGGACGTCCTGTGGGGCCGCGGATGGAGCAGTACTTGTCTTGCGCGGTTGGCATTCGCCACGAATGACGCGCATGCGGAACTGCGTCCGTTCCTGGACCACGTCGCCGTGCATGTCAAGGCGTTTCAACAGACGATGGATTTCTACCGGCGTGTACTTGGTCTTCGCGTGGTTGATGGTGCCACGACGGCTGCCGTTCTTCATTGCGGTCCCGGAGCGCGCCGGACCGGCGGCCCGACCATCGCCCTGATACCGGCGGCGGACGAGCGAACGTGCTTCGATCATTGCGTCTTCGGTGCGCCCGGCCATCCTGTAACGGGCGAACCACCCTTCGATTGCCGGCGTGACCCGTTCGGCAACGGGATCCGATTGCGGGCTGGCGGCACCGTCGACCAAACCGTTTCAGGGAACGCAACCTACCCATCATGAACGACGCCGCCCGTTTGTCCCGTTCCGGTCTGCGGTTGCGGCCAGGGCCTGACGAGCAGCAGCACGACCACGATCATGACCGCGACACCCAGTGCCGCCGCACCGTGCACGGCGGCCAGTGCGTACGCCGTGTCCGGCCAGCGCTGCGACAACGGCACCAGCAGGGCGATGCCGAGCGCACTGCCCAACTGCTGGCAGGTCGACGCGGCGCCGGACGCCACGCCTTGCTGCCGGGCGGGCACGCCCATGGTCGCGGTGGCGAACATCATCGTAAACGTCAGGCCCATACCGCCGCTGTACAGTATCAGCCCTGGCAGCAGCCCCGCATAGCCGGATGCCCCGGCCATCGCGGCGGCCGTGACCAGCATGCCGGCGGCACCGAGCGCGAGCCCGGCCAGCAGGCCGTTGCGCGGTCCGATGCGGCCCATGACGCGGCCGCCAAGGGACGACATCACGATGATCACGCCGTACAGCGGCATGTATGCCAGGCCGGCCTGCCAGACCGACATGCGCAGCACGGTCTGGAAATACATGGTCAGGAAATAGAGCAGCGACCCGAACGTGGCGCTGAACAGCAGGATCACGACCAGTCCCGAGGCGAGACCGGGCGCCTTGAGCAGCGCCGGCGGCAGCAGCGGGTCGCTCGCCCGGGTCTCGATGACGGCAAAGGCGAGGAGCAGCAGGACTGCGGCCAGGCCGGCAGCAACGATGGCGGGCGTGGTCCAGCCTCGCTCCGGGCCGGTGACGAGCGTGTAGACGAGCAGCGTCATGCCGGCCGTACTGGCGAGGGCGCCGGCCGCGTCGACGGCGCGGCCCGTCCCTCGCGTGCCGTCCGGCGCGATCACGGCCAGGGCGCCCCAAACGCCCGCGACGACCAGCGGCACGTTGACGAGGAAGACGGAAGCCCAGCCGAAGGTGGCCGTCAACAGGCCGCCGGCAAACGCGCCCAGCGCCATCCCGCTGCCGCCGACGCCCGCCCACACGGACAGCGCGAGATGACGTTCGCGCCCCTCGGCGAAATTGACGGTGATGAGCGAGAGCGTGGCCGGAAACAGCAGTGCGGCGCCGACGCCTTGCACGGCGCGTGCCGCGAGCAGCTGGCCGGCGCCCGCTGCCAGGCCGCCGGCCAGCGAGGCCAGTCCGAACAGGGTAAAGCCGGTGACGAGCATCCTGCGCCGGCCGAACAGGTCGCAGGCGCGCCCGCCCAGGAGCAGCAAGCCGCCGTAGGGGACGATGTAGGCGCTGACGACCCACTGGAGCGACTGCGGCGTGAAATCCAGCGCCGTGCCGATCGGCGGCAGCGCCACGAAGACGATGGTGTAGTCGAGCGAAATGATAAGGTGGGCAAATGCGAGCAGGGCCAGGATGCCGTAGCGGCGCTTGTCTGGTCCGGATGTCGGTAATGTCGTGTCGATCATGGTGGTCTCCTGGTTGACGGCCCATTATCGAAGCCGTCGCGGGGACCCCGCCATCATCGATTCCGCATGCCCGGACTACGCGCCGAGCCGGCCCGGCAGCTCCCGCGCGAGAAAATCGACCAGCGCCCGATGCGCGCGTTGTCGCGCATGTCGGCGTGAAAGCCCAGCCGCAAGTCGAGCGCCGGATCGGGGCACGGGGCGGCCAGGCGGTGCAGATGCGCGTGCATCTCGCCAAGCGGACGAGGAAGGTGGCCGATGGCCTCGCCCTCCAGCGTGGCGGCGACGACTGTGTGCATGTCGTTCGCGCGCAGTACGACGTGCGCATCGGGCAGCGACGCGCGCACCCACGCGTCGTGCAGGTAGACGCCGTCGCGCGGCTCGACCAGCACGACGCAATGGCCACGACCGGCCTGCGTGAGGTCCGGGAGGCCGTGGCGCTCGACGTAGCCCGGTGCCGCGAACAGGCTGTAAGGGACCGTCGCGAGACGGCGTTGTACGAGATTCTCCTGCTCGATGCGACGGAACGCGATGCTCAGGTCCGCCTCGCGGGCGGCAAGGTTCAGGTTCCGGTCGTTGTTGACAAGCCGGAGCGTCAGGCCGCGATGCTGTGCACCGAAGCGTGCCAGCAGGGGCGCGACGTACGATGCGCCGAGCCAGTCGATGCTGGTGACCGTGATCGTGCCTTCCAGCGCATCCCCGACGGCGGCGAGCTTGCGCAGCACGCCCTGGGCTTCGCCATCCATCCGCTCCAGGCCCGCGACGAGACCGGCGCAGACGGCGGTCGGCACGAGGCCGTAGGTGCCGCGATCGAACAGCTGGATGCCGAGGCGGTCCTCGATCGCCGCCACGCGGCGGCTCACGGTCGGCTGGGTCAGGCCGAGCGCGCGCGCGGCGGCATTGAGCGAACCGTGCCGCGCCACCGCGAGCACGACGCGCAAGTCGTCCCAATCCGGCTCGATCGCCATCGTGCAGCACCTCCTATGTCGTCAGTACCAGCAGCAATCCGCCGCAGATTGCCACGTTGCTGAAAAATCCGTTCTCGGCGAGCGTGCGCTCGCGGCCCGACTTGCGCCAGAAATCCACCAGCGTCACGTTGGCGATCACGGTGAACGCGAGCAGCGCGATCGCACTGGCGTGGCGGGACGGCTCCCACAGCAATCCCGCGCCGGCGGCGATCTGCAGGATGGATCCCGCCGTGAGCATTGCACCCGGCATCGGCCAGTTGCGTCCGGCGAGCATGGCGCGGATATCGCGGAAATGTCGGAAATGGACGCAACCCGCGCGAACGAACATGATGGAAATACAGAGCATAGCAAGCATGAACATGGATGACATGGAAGATCCCGGTAGACGGAGGTTGCGATTTTCGTTTCCGCCAGCCGGGCCTTCCATCATCGATTCCGCATGCCGGGTCTGCGTGCGGCGATACCGTCCAGGATCAGGTCGATGCCGGCCACGAAGTCCGCGCGGTCGTCGTGCTCGCGCATGAAGGCCGCCGCGCCGTGCACGAACGGGTACGTGTCGCCATCGAGTTGCGACCACTGCGTCGCCATCGCATCCAGGAACGTCGCACGATCCAGTCCGCGCTCGCGGCCGATGCGGCCGTTCCCGGCATTCTGCCCGGCCACGCCCACGATGTAGCTGAACAGGGTGGACGTCGCGGCCCAGAGCGCTTGCCCCGTCAAGCTTAGCGCCTGCAAGGGCTGCCCGATGCCTGCCAGGATCCGCACGTTCGGCATGGTCCCCGGCGCGTGCGCCAGTTCCGCACCGACCCACGGGTGCGCGTCGATCGCGTCGAACAGCGCCAGCCCGATGGCGCGCAGCCGCTCCGGAGGCGTCGCGATGGCCTCGGTCGCCGCCATGGCCCGGGCAACGATGACGTCGCACGCGGCGTTGACCAGATCGTCCTTGTTCGCGACATGGAAATAAATGGCGCCGCTGCCCGTGGACAGTGCCGCGGCGAGCGAGCGGAACGTCAGGCCGGCGGTGCCCTCGCAGTCGAGCAGGGCGATGGCGGCGTCGATGATGCGTTCGCGCGTCAGTGCCGTCTCTCCGCGCTGTATCCGGCGTGTGTTCTTGATCATTGCCCATCTTGACATAAACGGCAAAGGGTTTCAATATTTATGGAACGTCGTTCCATAAAGTAGGAAAACTCCATGAAGCCACGTATTTCCATCATCGGCGCGGGTCTCGGCGGGCTGATGCTCGCCAGGGTACTGCACGTGCACGGCATCGCCGCCACCGTGTTCGAGGCCGATGCGTCGGCGCATGCACGCACGCAGGGCGGCATGCTCGACATCCACGACTACAACGGCCAGCGCGCGCTGAAGGCGGCCGGCCTGTACGACGAGTTTCTCGACCTGATCCATCCCGGCGGCCAGGCCATCCGGGTATTGAGCAAGGACGGCGCGCTCCTGTTCGCGCAGGCTGACGATGGCAGCGGCGGACGCCCGGAGGTGCTGCGCGGGGAGCTGCGCAGGATCCTGCTCGAATCGCTGCCGGCGGAGACGGTCCAGTGGGGGCGCAAGCTCGCCGGCGTGACCGCGCTCGCCGATGGGGAGCATGCGTTGACGTTTGCGGACGGCACCCGCGTGACGACGCACCTGCTGGTCGGCGCCGACGGCGCATGGTCCAGGGTGCGTCCGCTGCTCGTCGATGCCAAACCGGTGTTCGCCGGTAAAACCTTTGTCGAGACGTTCCTGTTCGACTGCGACACGCTGCACCCGGACAGCGCCCGCGCGGTCGGCGGCGGCTCGATGTTTGCGATGGCTCCGGGCAAGGCGATCGTGGCCCACCGCGAGCCGGATGGCGTGCTGCATACGTACACGGTCCTGGACAAACCGCACGACTGGGCGGCCGGCATCGACGTGCGCGACCGCGCTGAGATCCTGGCCGGCGTCGCGGCCGAATTCGCGGGATGGGCGCCCGCGCTGACCGCCCTGATCACCGCGAGCGCGACCGACCCGGTGGCGCGCCCCGTCATGACCTTGCCAGCCGGGCATCGATGGACGCGCGTGCCGGGCGTGACGCTGGTCGGGGATGCCGCCCACCTGATGGTGCCGTCGGGCGAAGGGGCGAACCTGGCGATGCTCGACGGCGCCGAGCTGGCGCTGGCCATTGCTGCGGCGCCGGACGATATCGAGGCGGCGCTCCTGGCTTATGAACAGGAGATGTTCGCGCGCAGTGCGGCGGCCGCAGGGGAGGCCGTTGCAGTCTTCGATACCTGCTTCGGGCCCGGCGCGCCGCAAAGCCTAGTCGACATGTTCGCCGGCGCCACCGTCAGCGTCCCAGCGTCAGCGGCGTAGTGTCGGCGAATTCAGGCCGGCTGCCTCGCGCAACGCATTCAGCATCGCGTTCGCCGACGGTGCGAGGTGATGGCGCTTGCGGGTCACGATGCCGTAGACGTCCGCGCGCAAACCCAGGTCCATCGGCAATACGGCGAGCTCTCCGGCATCGAGTTGCGCGCGCACCAGGTCGGGCGGTAACGCGACGACGCGGTCGCTGTCCGCCAGCAGGCGCGGGATCGTGGAGAGCGCGGAGGTCTCGACGACGTCTTCCGGGAGGTCGAGTCCGCGGGTGATGAACAGTGCCATGAGTTGCTCGCGCAGGCGGCCGGCCGAAGGCAGGATCCACGCCGCGCCGGCGATGTCCGCGAGCGTCAGGTCCGGCCGCGTGAGCCACGGATGGCCGATGCGCACGATGAGGGAATGCGGCTCGCCGGCGACCGGCTCGAAATTCAGCTCCACCGCCGCGTCAGTATCGAGGATACGGCCTACCACGACATCGAGTTCACCTGCGCGCAGCTGTTCGACCAGGACCCTGCTGGTGTCGACCGACACCGTGACGTGAACAAGCGGATTCAGCGCCTTTATCAACCGGACCGCGCGCGGAACCAGCGCGATCGAGGGCGTGAGCACGCTGCCCACGCGCGCGCAGCCTCCAGCCCCGGCAAGACCCTGCATCACTTCCTGATGTGCGGCGTCCATCTCGGCAAGGGCGGCGCCTGCACGCCGGATAAGAACCTTGCCATACCACGTCGGCGCGACGCCCCGCGGCAGGCGTTCGAACAAGGGCACGCCAAGTACGTGTTCCAGCTCAACGATCAACTTCGACGCGTTCGGCTGGGTCAGCCCCACCGTCTCCGCCGCGTGCATGATGACCGGCTGCCGCCCCAGTTCCGCCAGTAACAGCAAGTGACGCGTCTTGAGGTGGAAACGGATGAAGCGGTCGGATGGCAAGCTGGACATATGTGGTCCTGATGAGAACATGAAGGTCTGGTTTTCCGGACCGGACATCAGCGCGCCGCCGTTACTTCGCCCTTGAACTGCGCGTCGCGCTTGAGCATGCGGTTGATGCTCGTCTCGGCACGCGCCAGCGTGCGATCCAGGTCGGCACCGTAGGCGATCACCGCGATCATGGCGTCGCCCAGCATCTTGCCGATGATGGCCTGGCGCGCCACTTCGATCGGCAGCGCCACGCCGTCGCGCGAGATGGCGGCGATCTCGCTGCGCAGCGGCAGCCGAGTGAACGACGGCGATTCGACCACCGAGCGGCGAGTCGGCAGCTGGCCCGTGCGCGACCACACGCCGCCTTCGTCGTACAGGAACTTGAGGAAGGCCAGCGCCGCATGGCGGCTGCGCGCGTCGGACGTGCCGCCTTTCAGCAGCACCATCACGTGATTGTCGGCCCACATGGCGCTGCGGCCATACAGCTGGGGGAACGGCACGGCTGTGTAGCTGCCGCTCTCACGTGACCGGCGCAGCAGGTCGCCGATGATCCAGGTCCCGTTGATCATCACCGCGCCTTCGCCGGCCGCAAAGGCCTGCAGGGCGGCGCCATAATCCTGGCCGCGGGTCGTCAAGCCTTCTTCGTACATCGTCCGAAGCAGCTGCACCGACGCGCGCACGGTCGGGCTGTGCAGGTCGATGTGGAAGTCGTCCTGCGGGAACAGCGTCCCGTCCTGCTGGCGCACGAGCGTCAGCAGGATGCGTGGGAAGAAGGCGGGATCGTTGTCTGTCAACCAGATGAAATACGGCTTGCCGGTGGCCGCCTTGAACCTGCGGGCCTGTTCCAGCAACTGCTGCGGTGTGTGCGGCAGCACAGGCTTGCCGTCCTTGACGAGTCCCGCGCGCGCCAGCAGGTTGCGGTTGATGTGCCACAGCCAGGAGTGTGTATCGAAGGGCAGCGCGTAATGGCGCCCGTCGACCGTCACCGCGCTCTCCGCCTGCGGCGTGAAGTCGGCGATGTCGATGCCGGCGGCGCGGAACTCGTCGTCGAGGGGCGCGATCAGGCCGCGCTTCACGAAGTCGTTCAGCGCGGAGCTGTGCAGGATGGCGACGGCGGGCACGTCGCGGCCGACGATCCGCGCCCCGAGCTGGCTGTAGTACGAACCGTGCTCCACGACCTGGGTGCGCACCGTGATCTGCTCGCGGTTCGTGGCGTTGAACTTGTTGACGAGTGCGGTGATGATGCCGCACTCTCCGGTGGCGTGCGCGGTATCCGTCGACCGGCCGTACTCGGCTTCGCACGAGCCGAAGAAGCGGGCGAACGAGATGTCGGTCGGCGTGCCGTCCGCAAGCGCCAGCGCAGGCGCAAGAGCAAGCGCGGCAACGAAAGGGATGAGTCTCATGCTTGGCGTACCTTGGCGCCGGCAACTGCGGCGACGATGTATTGTTGGAAGAAGGCGTACAGCACGAGCACCGGCACCGCCGCAAACACGGCCTGCGCCATCAGGAAGCCGAGGCCTTCCGACTGCGCGAAGTTGGTCTGCGTCGACGCGAGGCCCAGGGTCAGCGTGTAATGGTCAGACTGCGTGGCGGAGATCAGGGGCCACAGGTAATCGTTCCACGCGCCGAGGAAAGAAACGATGCCCAGCGTGGCCTGCGCCGGCAGCGACAGCGGCAGGATCACGCGGGTGAACACGGTCCAGCGCGACGCATTGTCCAGCAGCGCCGCTTCTTCGAGCTCGCGCGGGATCGCCTTGAAGTACTGCGTCATCAGGAACACGCCGAACGGCGCCGCGAGGCCGGGCAGGATCAGGCCCGGATAGCTGTTGTGCAGGCCCCAGTCGGCGAACATGCGGTGCAGCGGGATGACGACGGCCGTCTGCGGCACGGCCAGCCCGGCCAGCACGAACCGGTACAGCCACGTCTTGCCGGGGAACTCGGTGCGGGCAAAGCCGTAACCGGCCAGCGACGACAGCAGCAGCACGAACACGGTCTGGCCGAACGCCACCACGCAGGAGTTCAGGATCCAGCGGAACACGAGGGAGGTGCCGAGGATGTCGCCGTAGTTCCTCAAGGTGTAGGGCGGCGCGAACAGGATGTCGGTGCGCTGCGCCAGCAGCTCGTTGGGCTTGAACGACAGCGCCAGGATCCACAGCAGCGGCGCCACCCACACCAGTGCGGCGAGCACGGTGGCGCCGAAGATGGCGCGGTTGCCCCAGCGGTGAGTCAGATCGGCTTTCATGATTGCGCCTTTCGTGCACGGTTTTCGAGCCAGCCTTGCAGCGACATCCCGGCCAGCATCAACAGGAACAGGGCTTGCGCGCCGGCGGCCGCGTAACCCAGCTGCCATTGTTCGAACATGGCTTCGTACACGAACATCACCAGCGAACGCGTGCTGTTGTTCGGGCCACCCTGGGTCAGCAACTGGATCTGGCCGAACACCTGCAGCTGGGCGATCAACTGCGTCACCGCAACGAGGATCACGCTGTGGCGGATCGCCGGCAGCGTGATGTGGCGGAAGCTGCGCCAGCGGCTCGTGTTGTCCAGCGCGGCGGCTTCGTAGACGTCGTCAGGGATCTGCTGCAGCGACGCGAGGAACAGCATCATCGGCATGCCGACGCCCCACCAGACGGTGGCCAGCACGATCATCGGCAACGCCAGCCATTCGTTGGTCAGCGGCGCGCCCGAATCCAGACCGACGCCGCGTGCGACGTTGGCGAGCATGCCGTGGTCCGGCATCAGCACGAGGCGCCAGACCAGCGTCACGATCGTGACCGACAGCACGCCGGCGCCGAAGAACACGCCGCGGAGGATGGCGGTCGCGCGGCCCGGCCGGTTCAGAGCCAGCGCCAGCGCGAGGCCGGTGATCACCATGGCGGGCGTGCACAGTGCCGCGAACAGCACGGTGTTGAACGCGGCGCGCACGAACATCTCGTCCTGCAGCAGGTCGACGAAGTTGACGGCGCCGACCCAGCGCCCGATGTTGGACAGCAGGTCGATCGCGTGGAGACTGAGCCACAAGCCGTTCACCAGCGGCCACACGAGCAGCGCCAGGTAGCACAGGACGAACGGCCCGACGAACAGCAGGCCGGTCCAGGCGAACGTGGCGCGGTGCGCGGGCGTGATGAGGGAAGAGGGGAGGTCGCGCTTCATATTGGATGATGCGCGCTGCCGGCCGCGTCGAACAGGTGGGCGCGCTGCACGTCCAGGTGCAGGCGGATGGCGGCGCCGACTGCCGGTTCCGGCGCGCGCGGCGGTGAATCGGCCACGACCAGCAGGCCGTCCTGCAACTGCACGTGCAGCAGGGTGCGGTCGCCCAGGCGTTCGATCACTTCCACCGTGCCGTCGAGCTGGCCGCCGGCGGCCGGCACGAGGGCGTCCGGGCGCACGCCCAGTTCCAGCTTGCCGTCCGCCGCGAACGCCGGCACGGCCGTGTGCACGATCGCGCCATTGGCCAGCCTGACCGCGCAGCGGCCGTCCACGTCGGCCCCGCGTTCCACCGGCAGGAAGTTCATGCCGGGGCTGCCGACGAAGCCCGCCACGAAACGCGTGGCGGGGCGTTCGTACAGCGTCATCGGCGCCGCGCACTGTTCGATCCGGCCCTGGTTCAGGACCACGATGCGGTTGGCCAGCGTCATGGCTTCGACCTGGTCATGGGTGACCATCAGCATGGTCGCGCCGAGGCGCTTGTGCAGGCGCGCCAGCTCCAGGCGGGTGCGCGTGCGCAGCGAGGCGTCGAGGTTGGACAGCGGCTCGTCGAACAGGAACGCCAGCGGTTCCTTGACGACGGCGCGGCCGATGGCCACGCGCTGGCGCTGGCCGCCGGACAGCTGTCCCGGCTTGCGCTCCAGCAGGGCCTGCAGTTCCAGCATGGCAGCCGCATCGTCCACGCGGCGCGCGATCTCCGCCTCATCCATGCGCACGTTGCGCAGGCCGAACGCCATGTTGTCGCGTACCGTCATGTGCGGATACAGCGCGTACTGCTGGAAGACCATCGCGATGCCGCGCTGGCCCGGCGGCAGCGCGGTGACGTCGCGGCCGCCGATGGCGATGCTGCCGCCCGATACCGGCTCCAGTCCCGCCAGAATGCGCAGCAAGGTCGACTTGCCGCAGCCCGATGGGCCCAGCAGCGCGACGAACTCGCCGGCCGCGATGGACAGGTTGAAATGCGGGATGACCGTGTTCTGGCCATAGCGCTTGCAGACGTCGATCCACTCGATGCCGCCCAGTTCATGCTCCATCTTCATTCTGTCTTGCCGAACTGCCGCAGCAGCTCGACCTCCTCTGTGCAATAAGGGGTGCCGTCGGCATGCAGCACGTCGTGGAACCAGACGGGCGGCGGGGTGTCGGCGTAGGGCGTCTTCCACGAATCCCACGGCATGTTGGTCTGGCTGCGGCCGGCCACGAAGCCCCAGTTGATCATGCCAATGTGTTCCTTGCGCGCGATCTCGAGGGCGGAACTGAAGGTCGATCCCATGCCGCGCGCCATGTATTCGGTGCAGATCAGCGGGCGTTCGTACCCTTGCAGCTGGTGGATGCGTTCCTCGAATTTCTCGGGGCCGCTGTAGTCGTGGAAGGTTATCACGTCCGACAGCGCCAGCTGGGCCTTCTGGACGTCGTTGAGCATCGTGGACGCCGGCGACCAGTCGTCGCCGAACCAGAGACCGCTGGTCAGCGGCTGGGTGGGCGCGCAGCCCTGGGCCCAGCCGAACACCTGCGGCAGCAGCTGCGCCACGAGCGAGATCTTTTCCTTGGCTTCGAACGGCAGGTAGTAGCCCAGGCCACCGCCCTGGTTGTCCGGTTCGTTCCACAGGTCCCAGCACCACACGCGGTCGTCGTTGCCGAAGGTGGCCACGATGTCCTCCACGTACGCACGGAGGGCCGGGTAGCAGGAGGGATCGGCCAACTGGGCCGCGCCCGGGCTCTGCACCCAGCAGGAATTGTGGACGCCCGGCTGGGGCCAGCGCTGGGGCCCCAACTCGGGACGCGGATCCCAGCACGAGTCGAACAGCACCAGCATCGTGCGGATGCCGTGGCGCGCCGCGATACCCAGGTAGGTGTCGATGCGCCCCTTGAAGCCCTCGGCGTCGTGCGCCCACAGCAGGTCGTGCAGGAACACGCGCATGGTGTTCATGCCCAGGCGGGTGGCCCAGCCCAGCTCAAGGTCGATGCGCTCCGGATCGAACGTCTCGGCCTGCCACATCTCCAGTTGGTTGACCGCGCTGGCGGGAACGAAGTTGGCACCGAGGATGCGCGGCTGCGCCGCGAACCAGGCATGCGCGCGCTGCGGGCTCCACAGCGGGACTTGTGGAACGGCGGGCGTGGCGAGTGCAGTGGTCATGATGGTCTTTCTTGGTCGTGATGGAGGGGTGGATGTCATGGCGTCAGCGCGGCGGCGCCGAAGCGGGTGCGGCAGCTCTGGTCGGCGCCGCCGTCGGATTGCAGCATCGTCAGCCGCTTGCCGTCGCTCGAGGCCAGCAGCGGACTCGAGTAGTTCTGGCACCAGTTGGTCGTCAGCGGCGGCGTGGGGATGGCCAGCGGCGCCGGAGCGAGCTTCCACGGGCCGCTGCCGTCGGCGGTCGTGTTGGTGAGCATGACCTTGCCGTTGCCGCTCGCATCCGGGACGCCGTTCCTGTCGACGAGGATCTGGCCGATCGCGATCAGCATGCCGTTCGGCTGGCCCGGGAGCGGCGCCCAGGTGAACGTCGGCGCGTGGCGGAAGAACTGGCCGCTGGCCGTCTCCAGGCGGAAGCCGGGATCGTTCGCGGCGCCCCAGTCGAGACCATCGTTCGAGCGCTTGGCGCGCAGCGCGCAATCCAGCGGGCCGAGGTAGCAGTTCTCGAACGTCAGCAGGTACGACCCGTTCGGCAGCTGGCGCACGATGGCCATGCCGGGACGGGATTTGGGGTCGTCGCCGGCGACGATGGTGCGCGGCTCGCTCCAGTTGACGCCGTCGCGGCTGGTGACCTCCACCAGGATCTGGGAGTGCCCGGCGAGCGTCTCGTCCGAGTAGTAGCAGACCAGTTCACCCGACTTGGCGATGGCGAACTCCGGCTCCCAGATCCCCGACGGGTCTTTCGCATTCTTGGGGATGCGGCCCTTGCCGCACAGGGACAGATAGTTCCACGTCGCGCCGCCGTCGGCACTCTGATAGATGCGGTTTTCCATCGCCGCCGTGCTTTCCTGGCCCACGGAAGCCGAGTACAGCAGGGTGCCGGCCGGCAGTGCGCCGATCTTGACGGGCAGCTCGTACAGCGTGCCGCAGCAGTGCCCGGTCTTGAAGGCGGGATCGGCGATCGTGCCAATGCGGTTGAAGCTGGCGCCGTCGTCGCTGCTCGCGTAGATGCCGGCGACCGGCTGCTCCGCGTTCCGGCTCGTGACGCTCGCGACAAGTCGCCCATTGAGCGCGGCGGTCTGGTGATGACTTTGCCGGATCAGGCGGGGATAGGTCGCGAATGTGTCGGTCAGCAGCGTACCCTGGTTCGACCCGGCGACAGGCGGTATGCTGGCAGTGGGTGCCGGGGCGATCGCGCCGCTGCCGCCGCAGCCGCTGAGGAGCAGGGTGGTGCATAGCGTGGCCACGGAGAAGTTGCGGATTTTTCTGTTCATGAGTGTCTCCTGTTGTTGTTCATCTGTAATTAACAAATATTTTTGTTGGTTTAATTATCGCAATATACCTCATTAGTTACAAGAATTGTTGTTATAAATTTTGCGTTACTGGCATTTTCGCCACGCGGTATCATGCTGGCATCGTCAACCGACGCGTTGAACCAACAACTTAGTTAGAGGAAAAGGGCGCACATGGATGCTGGGAATCGGTCATTACTGGTCGAGGGGGATGCGGTACTGCCGCTGGTGAAGGCACTGGCATCTGAAACACGCCAGGCGATGCTGGGCCTGCTGACGCACAAGGTCCTGAACCTGTCCGAACTGGCCGCCACCATGGGCCTTCCGCATTCCACCGTCAGCTTCAACGTCAACCAGCTGGAGGCGGTCGGCCTCGTCACCGTGGAAACCGAACCGGGCACGCGCGGCATCCAGAAACTGTGCTCCAAGCGCTATGACGAAGTGCGGATCCGCCTGCCAGGCGCGGCGGTCGAGGCGGAGCAGAATACCGTCACCATCAGCATGCCGATCGGCAGTTATCGCAGCGTCGAAGCGAGCCCGACATGCGGCATCGTCAGCGAGAGCAAGATCATCGGCATGCTGGACGATCCCCGCTCGTTCTTCGAGCCGGAACACGTCCATGCACAGTTGCTGTGGTTCAGCGCAGGCCATGTGGAATATGCCTTCCCGAACAACGTGCCGTACGGCGCGGTGACCACCGAGCTTTCCCTGTCGATGGAACTTTGCTCCGAGGCGCCCAACTACAATCCCGAATGGCCGTCCGATATCACGCTGTGGATCAACGAGGTGGAAGTCGGCACCTGGACCTCGCCCGGTGACTTCGGCGGCAAGCCGGCCCTGATGACACCGTCGTGGTGGCAGGTCGAAGGGACGACCTATGGCATGCTGAAGCAGTGGAGCGTCAACGAACGCGGTTCCATGATCGACGGCGTGTCGCTGGGCGCAACGACAATCGGCGACCTGAAGCTGGGACAGGCCAACCACATCCGCGTCCGCATTGGCGTCAAGGACGACGCGCGCAACAAGGGTGGACTCAACCTGTTCGGCCGCAAGTTCGGCAACTACCCGCAGGACATCGTGATGAAGCTCGGGTTCGAGTTCCCGAGCGGCGTGCCGGTGCCCGTGTCGACGAAAATCGGCTGAGCGTCAGCTTTTTCCAACAAGTTTTGTTGTTGCTTTGCGTCGTTCTGCGGCCGCATTACCCGATCTTCATACTTTCGCAATATTTATCGCAAATATTATTGAAATAAACCGCGAAAACATTCACTATTGCATCGCTACCAAGCACTATCACAAAGAAATTTGTTGTAGTGCCGGCCCATAACGAACAAAAACGAAAGCGATGACGCATCGTGCCGGGACCAAGGATCCGGTATCCGTAGCTCGCCCAGGGCATACCGGATCGGCACGGAAGCAGCCGTCTGCTTCAATAGTGGAGACATCAAATGCAACAGTTCAAAAGGACGCCGGTTGCCGCTGCCCTGCTGGGCGTCTTGACCGCCATGCCCGCCTGGGCCCAGCAACAGAGCGCCGACACCGCCACCGTCGTCGTGTCCGGCATCCGCCAGAGCGTGCGCAAGGCGGAAGACATCAAGCGCACCGCCGACCAGGTCGTCGATTCGATCAACGCAGAAGATATCGGCAAATTCCCGGACCGCTCCGTCGGCGAAGCGCTGCAGCGCATTCCGGGCGTGCAGGTGAGCCGTAACGCCGGCGAAGTCACCAACGTGCTGATTCGCGGCCTGCCCGACCTGGCCACCACGATCAACGGCAACGAGATCTTCACCGGCGACGGCCGGCGCCTGTCGTACCAGGACCTGCGCATCGAAGGCGTGGCCGGCCTGGACATGTACAAGTCCGCGACGCCGAACCAGCAGGAAGGCGGCATTGCCGGCGTGATGGACGTGCGCCTGCGCAAACCGCTGGATTTCAAGACGTTCACCGCGTCCGGTTTCATCGACGGCGTGAACCTGCACCCGCGCGGCAGCAGCGCGGATTCGCACACCGATCCGCAAGTCGGCGGCCTCGTCTCGAACCGCTGGAAGACGGCGCATGGCGACGTCGGCGTGCTGCTGGACGGGACTTATGTAAAGGACCGTTTCGCGAATCCCGTGCAGTGGTTCGCGGAACCGGGCGGCGCGTCGTGGCAGGTCCGTCCCGACGGCACCGCCTACCGCAACGACCCGGGCAACCCGAACCTGGCGGCCGAACAAGCGAAGGGCGGCGCCACGACGACGGCGGTCATGCCGTTCCCGGGCGGCGTGTACAACTCGGGCAAGCGCGAACGCGAACAACTGCACGGCGCCGTGCAATGGCGCCCGAATGACAGGCTCGAACTGGACAGCCAGGTCATCTACATGGGCTATCGCGGCCGCAGCGCCGAGGACTACCTGTTCGCCGTGGCCCGCGACGGCAACAGGGCGACCAACGTCGTGCTGGTGCCGGACGGCCCGTACTGCAACACGAGCCGCGGCCACGTGTGCCCGATCGCGTCCGCCGACGTGCTGCCCGATGCGGACGGCGTCGCGCCTTACACCGCCAGCAGCACCCAGGCGCACCAGCAGAAGACCGACACGGCGTACGGCAGCATCGGCGCGAAATACAAGGATGGTCCGTGGCAGGCCACGACCGATCTGGCGTTCACGTATTCGAAGGCGACCGACGACCGCATCATCGTCGACCAGAGCATTCCGTTCGCCACGCTGCACGTGACGGGCCTGGACGGCGACGGCCACGGTGGCTTTGCCGTCTCCACGCCCGGCCACGCGAATGCCGCGAGCGATCCGTCCCAGTACGTGCTGCGCGGGTTCTTCCAGTCCTGGAGCGAGAGCAGCGGCCGCCAGACACAGTGGCGCAACGACGTCAGCTACCGCCTGGCGCCGGGCCTGATCGAAAAGCTGTCGGCCGGCTTCCGCTTCTCGTCGCGCGACGCCGAATATCACGGCGCGGAAGGCGGCGTCGATACGCCGGGCGGCGTGCGTCCGGTGCCGGTGAGCGTGTTCGGCCCGTCGTTCAACGACGTCGTGCCGGGCGTGGAGCGCCTGGGCGGCGCCTTCGCGGCCCCGTCGACCAACTTCCTGCTCGATAATCGCGACCAGGTGCGCCAGTACTACGGCGTACCGGCCGGACGCCTGCCGGACGATCCGAACCGCCTGTTCAAGCAGACCGAAAAAACCTACAGCATCTATGGCATGGCCAACTATGCGTTCGATATCGGCAGCGTGAGCGTCTCGGGCGTGGGCGGCGTGCGCGTGAGCCGCCTGGACCGCGACCTGACCGGCAACAACCGCATCGGCAACACGATCAGCACGATCAACACGAGCAGCTCGCATACGGACGTCCTTCCCAGCATCGGCGCCAAGGTCGAATGGGCCCCCGACTGGCAGTCGCACGTCGGCTGGGGCAAGACGGTCACGCGTCCGGACTTCGCGTCGCTGAATCCCGCGCTGTCGCTGACGCCGCCGTCGATCAACCGTCCGGGCTACGGCAGCGCGGGCAATCCCGACCTGAAGCCGGTGGAATCGAAGTCGTTCGACCTGACGCTCGAGCGCTACTTCGCCAACAACGGCTACGCGTCGGTGGCGTATTTCGACCGCCGCATCGACGGCTATCTGCAGCCGTTCTCGCAGGTGGAAAACATCGACGGCCTCGATTTCACGGTGACGCGCCCGCAGAATGCAGGGAAGGGCAAGTTGCACGGTTACGAAGTGTCGGCCCAGAAGTTCCTGGACTTCCTGCCCGGCGTGCTGGCGGGCCTCGGCGTGCAGGCCAACTACACGTGGATCAGCGGCACCACCGAAACCGCGAGTACGCTGAACGGCGGCGACTATACCGTCACGCCGCTGACCAACGTCGCCCGCAAGAACGCCAACCTGGCGCTGATCTACGAGAAGTTCGGCTTCAGCGGCCGCCTCGCGTTCACGCGCCGAGACCGGTACGTCGAATCGCTGAACAACGGCGGCATCCAGCTACCGGCGACGAACGTGGTGCGCGCACGTAACCAGGTTGACCTGTCGGTCGGCTACGAGATCAACCCGCACGTGTCGCTGCAATTCAATGCCTGGAACCTGAGCCACGCCGCCTATGAGAGCTACAGCGGCTACGAACAGTTCGCGCGCGATATCCGCTACGACCCGGCCGTCTATTCACTGGGCCTGCGCTTCAAGCTGTAAGAACCGTCTCCTTGCTCCGTTGGAGTATTTGGCGGGGGCTTGCCCCCGTCTTTTTTGGCGCATACGAAAGGACACACCATGCAGATCCGTTTCCATGCCGTGCTATTGATGCTGCTGTGCTGGCTGGGCGGCGCCCATGCCGCCGTCACGTTGGGCAACCAGACCTCGTTCTATCCGCGCCTGCTCAGGCTCAACTCGAATGGCCACCTGGTCGCCAGCTTCGATTACGGGACCACCCAGAGCACGATCTGGGACAGCGCCGACAACGGCGCCACCTGGACGCAGATCGCGACCATCAATCTTGCAGAGCCCAATCATTGCTGCAGCGGCCTGTATGAAACGCCGCAGGGTGCGCTGTTGTGGACGACGTCCACGACCAATGGCAGCGTCCACGCGATCAAGATTTACCGAAGCACCGACCGGGGGCACACATGGAGCCTGCTGTCGACACCCGTGACGGGCGGTACCGGCGTGTGGGAAGCGGAATTCGCCACCGACAGTCTCGGCCGGCTCGTCATGTTTTACTCGAGCGAGGAATACAAGACCAGTGGCTACAACCAGCTGATCGCCGAACGTATTTCCAACGACGGCGGCGTCACCTGGAGCAGCGACACCATCGTCGTTGGCGTCTCCGACGGCAACGTGCAGCGTCCCGGCATGCCGCTGGTCGCGCGCCTGCCGAACGGCAGCTATGTGATGACCTATGAAGTATGCGGCCGGTCCAATTGCGACGCGTTCATCCGCAGTTCCTCCGACGGCGTGAACTGGGGCGTGCCGTCGAACCTGGGCACGCGCATCGAATCGACCTCCGGCAACCACTTCTCGCAAACGCCAACCGTGCGCTGGTACAACGATGGCAGCGCCAATGGCCGCCTGCTGGTGACAGGCATGGTCCTGCGCCGCAACGCCGACAACAGCGTAGCGGCGGGTAACGGCCAGACCTTCATGTTCAATACGAACAACGGCACCGGCCTGTGGACCGAAGGCGCAACGCCGCAGGCCGCCCCGACCAGCGGCGGCAGCGACGTCTGCAACGGTTACTCCACGCAACTGCTGCCGTCCACGAACGGGGCGCAGTTGTACGAACTGGTCAACGTCGGCTGCTCGATCAAGTTTGCCGCGGGCCCGATGAACAATCCGGTCGCCAGCGGCATCTACACGCTGATCTCGAAGAACAGCGGCCTGGCGCTGGACGTGAGCGCCTGCTCGACCGCTGCAGGGGCGAATGTCCAGCAATGGACGACGAACGGCGCCAACTGCCAGCGCTGGAACGTGCAGAACCAGGGTAACGGCGACTACGTGCTGACGTCCGTGAACAGCGGCCTGGCGCTGGACGTGAATGCCTGTTCGACGGCCAACGGCGGCAACGTCCAGCAGTGGACGCCGAACGGCGCCGCCTGCCAGGCCTGGCGTCCGGAGCCGGTCGGCGATGGCTACTTCCGCCTCGTGTCGAAAAACAGCGGCCTGGTGCTGGATGTCGACGCCTGCTCGACGGCGCCCGGCGGCAACGTCCAGCAATGGCAGTGGCTGGGCGGCGATTGCCAGCGCTGGAAGTTGCAGCCGTCGCCATAAGGAGGCGGCGATCGACACTGGGTCGTGATCTTGATCGGCGGGTTATGGCCGTGCGGGACCGGGCCCGCCATCAAATCGCGAGCCATTTGTCTCGCCATCGCCTGCAGAGCGAGCGCGCCGGGTATCGGCTTGTTGCCCTTCATTGGCAAAAACTCAAGCCGAGTTGGATCGGATTTGCGTGGACATCAATATCCGGGAAATTCAAGTTTGCCACGAGATAGCCAAAGCCAAGGGAAGAAAGGGACAAGACTGTAACCGAGAGTTCGAAATGTGCAAGCAGGAAGCCAATGATCGGATGTTTGCCTGCTTCGAAACGTCAAAAACATTGACTGACAATGGCGCGCTCCCTGCACCATGATCGTAATGTAGCCATGCCCGATCCAGGCCGGATGGAAAGGATTAATCGTGAAAGACCCTCGTCTCACGGTTGCACTCGCAAGACAAGGCGATGAGCCCTCGTTACTGATAACCCGAAATGACAACGCACTGCTTAACAACGTCAACTTCGAGCTGAAGTATCTCGATAGTTTAGGAACCGCCGGCGCACAGGCGATGATCGGCGAGTACACACTCTTGCTTCTTTACGCCGCGCATCCTGAAGATTTCGTGCCGTACCCGGCGCTAGTGCCGCAGGACATGCAGATGCACCGGCCGATCGATCTCGTTAATTACCTGATCGAACAAACCAAATTGCGTAAGACCCGCCGACTGATTCCCGCCATTGAAATCGCGCTGGCGGTGTATCAGGAAGAGTTGAAGAGCACTTCTATTCCACAACAGTGGCCTGCGTTCAAGGAGGTCTTCGAACGCCTGTATTCCAACTGAGCTGTCCAATTCGGAGTAATTGGACTGGCCAGGTGGCAGCGCGGCACCATCCTGCAGCGTTGCATGACATCTCTGCACGCCGCCACCAATACCTTTTATGGATCAATTGATTTAAACAAAACATTGGTTTTTGTTAATTTATTGACATAGAGTGGCTGCCACACAAGGAGCGGCACAAGCTGCTCCGGAACCGGGAGCGCGAATCCAACATGAAGCTATTTTCCGTGCGGGCCACGATCCTGGGTGGAGCACTGGTCCTGGGTACCGTCTCTTCGATGGCGGCAGCGGACGCCCCAGGCGCCACCGTCGCACGCTTCGAGCGTTTTTCCTACCAGGGCCGGGCCCAGGAAACCGTCCGGCCGCGCGACGGCGAGTTCGTCAATCCGATATTGAGCGGCTATTACCCGGACCCGTCGGTCACGCGCGTCGGCGACGATTACTATCTGGTGAATTCCTCGTTCACGAATTTCCCGGGACTGCCCGTATTCCACTCCAGGGACCTCGTCAACTGGACGCAGCTCGGCAACGCGCTCGATCGGCCCGGCCAGGTCGATTTCACGGGCGTGCGCGCCTCGCAGGGCATTTACGCCCCGGACATCTCCTACCACGACGGCATGTTCTACATCGTCACCACCTGCTCGAGCTGCCCGGGCGGCACGGGGAATTTCGTCATCACGGCGAAGGATCCGGCCGGCCCGTGGTCGCTGCCGGTCACGATCCGGGGCTTGCAGGGCATCGATCCGTCCCTCGTCTGGGATGGCGACAAGCTCTATGTCGTGTACAACAACGCGCCGGAAGGCCAGCCGCGCTACGACGGGCACCGGGCGATCTGGATCGCGGAACTGGATCCGCGCACGCTGCAGTTCGCCGGCAAGCCGAAGGTCCTCGTCGACGGCGGCGTGGTCCCCGCGCAGCGTCCGATCTGGATCGAGGGGCCGCATATCTTCAGGAAGGACGGCCACTACTACCTCACCTGCGCCGAAGGCGGGACCGCCGACAACCATTCCGAAGTGGTGTTCCGCGCCGACGCCATCACGGGACCCTACGTGCCGGGGCCCGTCAATCCGATCCTGACGCAGCGCGACCTGGACCCGAAACGTGCCAACCCCGTCACCACGGCCGGCCACGCCGATTTCGTCCAGACGCAGAACGGGCAGTGGTGGGCCGTCTTCCTCGCGACCCGGCCGTATCCGGGCAATTTCTATAACATCGGGCGCGAAACTTTCCTGCTGCCCGTCGAGTGGAAGGATGGCTGGCCGCTGATCCTGGAGCAGGGCAGGACGGTCCCCTATGCCGTCACGAAGCCCGCGTTGCCGCCGCAACCGTCCGCGCCGGCGCCCACGAGCGGGAACTTCGCGTATGTCGACGAATTCGACGGCCCCCTGTCTTCCGCCTGGATCGGCATCCGCATTCCCAAGGCACCGCCGTACACCGTCGAACGCGGCGAACTGGCGCTGCGTGCCGGCGCGCCGCTGGGCGACCTGCGCACCGTGCCCGCGTTCGTCGGCCGGCGCCAGCAGCACCACGTCGCCACCGTATCGACCGTCGTCGACTTCGCGCCGCGGCACGATGGCGACCGTGCGGGCCTCGTCGCCATGCAGAACGACGACAACCACGTGTTCCTTGGTGTGACCCGCATCGGCGGGAAGGATGTGGTGGCGCTCTACAAGACGGAGGGGGGCAAGGAGACGCTGGTGGCCAGCAGGCCGGCCGCGTCCCCGCGGGTCGAACTCGTCATGGACGTAAACGGCGGCGAGGCCACCTACCGCTACCGCGACGAGAACGTGACGTCGACCCTGGCCGACAAGCTCGACATCCGCTTCCTGTCGACGCAGAAGGCGGGCGGGTTCGTGGGCGTCGTGATCGGCCCCTATGCAGCCACCGGACGCGCTTCGGCCGCGAACGGGCAGCGCGACTGACGTGGTCAGGCCGCCGTGCGCGGCACACGGCGAGTCGATGGGCGCATGCACCCGACCACGATCGCACCGGCCAGCGCCGCCGCCATCCCGGCCGCCAGGAAGCCATGCGCAAACCCGGCCGCGAAACCGTGCCGCAGGAGCCCGGCCAGCCCGGCCGGCAGCACGCCGCCGTCACCCGCGACCAGGCGCTCGACCATGCCCGGCGCGAGCTCCACGCCCGCTTGCTGCAGGCCGCCCAGCAGGGCCGCGCGCACGCCGCCGGCCAGCACCGCGCCGATGCCGGCGAAGCCCAGCAGGATGCCGCAGAAGCGCGCCGTGGTGCTGATGCCGGACGCCATCCCCGCGCGCTCCGGCGGGACGGTGCCCATGATGGCTTTCTGGGTTTCGCCGTTCAGGAGTCCCCCGCCCGCGCCGAGGATCGCCATGCCGATGCCGTCCAGCAGCCGGTTGCCCGGGGCGCCCGCCGACCACATCATGACGAGGTTCCCCGTCGCGACGACCGCCAGGCCGAGCGCCAGGATCCGGTAGCCGGCCATGAACGCGGCCAGGCGCCGTCCGGCCATCGGCAGCAGCAGCATCGCGAGGGCGAACGGGAGCATGCCGACGCCTGCTTCCAGCGCGGTGGCGCCGCGCGCGTTCTGCAGGTACAGCGGCAGCAGGGACGCCATCACCTGGGCGCACGCGGCGTACGCCAGCATGGCCGCGACGGCGCCGACGAAACGCCGCTGCGCGAACAGGGACAGGTCGAGCATCGGCGCGCGGACCCGGCGTTCGACGGCGACGAACAGGGTGAACAGGCCCAGCGCGGCGGCGGCGCGCGCCAGCACGGCCGGGCTGGTCCAGCCCTGGACGGGCCCGGCGATCAGGGTCCACGTGAATGCGAACATCGCCGCCGCGAACAGGACGATGCCGGGCAGGTCGAGCGCGCGCTGCGCGGTGCCGCGCGATTCCGGCACCCGGCGCAGGACGGCGAGCGCGAGCCCGGCGCAGACCGGCAGGTTGACGAAGAACGCCCAGCGCCAGCCGAGCCAGCGGCTGATGACGCCGCCGATCAGCGGCGAACACACCATCGTCAGGCCCATGACCGTGCCCCAGAACGCCCACACGCGGGCGCGTTCCCGCTCGCCGTGGAATGCATGCCCGATCACGGCCAGCGACGGCGCCAGCAGGAAGGCCGCGCCGACGCCCTGCGCGGCGCGGGCCAGGTAGAGCGCCTGCGCACCGGGGGCCGCGCCGCAGGCAAGGGATGTCGCGCCGAAGACGGCGAGGCCCAGCAGCAGCACGCGCTTGCGCCCGATCCGGTCGGCGATGGCGCCCGCGGGCAGGAGCAGGGCCGCGAAGCACAGCAGGTAGGCGCTCACGACCCATTCGATGTCGGCGAACGTCGCCGCCAGGTCGCGCGCGATGGTCGGCAGGACGATGCCGACCAGGTTCGTGTCGAGGACGGTGACGGCGCAGCCCAGCGAGGCCGTCAGCAGCAGGGGTGTGGACGAGGGGCGCAGCGGGGAGTCGGCGTGCATCGGGTGTACTCCAGGGCTCGGATGAGAAAGCTGCATTACACCGTACGCGGCAATTTCATTCATTAATGAAAAAACGTGAAATAATTCGTTCTCGTCGAATACTGATATTGATTGATGGAGCTGCGACATTTTCGCTATTTCGTGGCGGTGGCCGAGGAGCTGCATTTCGCCCGTGCCGCCGAGCGGCTGGGCATCGCCCCGTCGACGCTGACCGTGCAGATCCAGGAAATCGAGCGGACGCTCCAGGCCCGGCTGCTGCAGCGGACCAAACGCAGCGTGCGCCTGACGGGCGCGGGTGAGCTGTTCCTCGAGCAGGCGCGCGCGAGCCTGCTGCAGTTCGACCAGGCCGTCGGCGTCGGCCGCCGCGCCGGCCGCGGCGAGCTGGGCCGGATCGTCGTCGGCTACGTGGGCTCCGCCGCCCTGGCGGGCATCCTGCAACAGCAGATGCGGCGCTTCCGGGCCGCGTGGCCGGATGTCCAGCTGCAGGCGAGCGAATTGCCGATGGGGCGGCTGCCGGGCCTGGTGGCGGAGGGCCACGTGGACATCGGATTCGTGCGCCTGCCGATGGCGCTGCCCGACGAATTGCGCGTGCACGTCGTGCAGCGCAACCGGTTCTGTGTCGCGCTGCCGGCCAGCCACCGCCTGGCCGGCGCCGCCGCGGTCGACGCCGGGGCGCTGGCGGACGACGATTTCGTCGTGCCCGAGCAAGACCTCGGCACGCGCGAGGTCGGGCGGCGCGGCGGCTTCGTGCCCCGCATCGTCTCGGTGCCGGGCAACCTGCTGACGGTGCTGACCGAGGTCTCGTTGTGGATGGGTGTCGCGGTCGTGCCCGACGTGGTGGCGTCCACGCTGGTGCTGCCGGACGTGGTCTATAAGCCGCTGGCCGGCGAGCCCGTCACGTCCGAACTTGCCGCCATCTTCCGGCGCAACGAAGGCGCGCCGGCCGCGAAGAACCTGATCCGGCAACTGGTTGCGGAGCTGTCGCCATGCTGATCGCCGATCCCTTGTTCTATGCCGTCGCCGTGCCGGCCGTCCTGCTGACCGGGATCTCGAAAGGGGGCTTCGGCGGCGTGCTCGGCGGCGTGGGCGTGCCGCTCATGGCGCTCGCGATCTCGCCCGTCCAGGCGGCCGCGATCCTGCTGCCGGTGCTGTGCCTGATGGACCTCGTCGGGCTGGGCGCCTATTTCGGCAAATGGGACAAGCCGACGCTGCGCATCATGTTGCCGGGCGCGTTGCTCGGCATCGTCGCGGGCTTCCTCACGTTCGGCATGCTGAGCGAGGACGTGATACGGATCCTGATCGGCGGCATCGCGCTGGCCTTCACCGTCAACAACGTGCTGGGCCTGGCCACCCACCAGCGCCAGGCCGGCCCCTCGGTGGCGAAAGGCACGTTCTGGTCCGCGGTCTCGGGCCTGACCAGCTTCCTCGCCCACGCCGGCGGACCGCCCGCCATGGTCTATTTGCTGCCGCAGCGGATGGACAAGGTGCGCTACGTCGCCACCGTCAGCGTGTTCTTCGCGGTGGTCAACGCCGTCAAGCTCGTTCCCTACGCCTGGCTGGGCCAGCTGTCGCTCGACAACCTCGGCACCAGCTTTGTCCTCGCGCCGCTCGTGCCGCTGGGTGTGCGGCTGGGCATGTGGCTGCAGGACCGGATCAACCTCGTGTGGTTCTACCGGATTTCGCAGGCCTGCCTGCTCGCGACCGGGCTCCAGCTGGTCTGGCAGGGCGGGGCGCATTTCCTGTAGTCCTGCCCCGCACCGTCGATCGATCGATGCGGGCCCGGCACGATGTACACCAGGACGTCGCCTCCGGCGTATGCCTTTTACGCGCCCATCCATGCGATTTTCGGACTTGCACGGGGCGCTTGTAATATTTTAGTATCCAAGATCTTTCCCGAGCTTCATAGGTCGAAACCGCCGAACCTTACGCCGAATGCGCCGATGACGTCCATACCGTTCAGAATCCTTGCCCTGCTTGCCGTTTGCGTTGCGCCCTGGGCCGGCGCCGCACCCTTCGCCCTGACGGATCCCGCCGGCCCGCCGGTCATCGTGCACGACGGCGGCAAGACGCTGGAATTGGCTGCGGGCTTGCTGCGCCATGATCTGCACGCCGTGGCCGGGGTGGAGGCGGAGAGCGCAACCAGGCTGTCCGCTTGCCGGCGGGTGTGCGTGGTCGTCGGCACGGCTGCGTCGCCGCTGGTGCGCGGACTGGCGCGGCAGGCCGGCGTCGACCTTGCATCCTTGACGGGCCAGTGGGAGCGCTATGCACGGGTTGCGCTCCACGACGGTGCGGGCAGGAACATTTTGCTGATCGCCGGGTCGGACGCGCGCGGCGCCGTGTACGGCGTGGTCGACCTGAGCCGCGAACTGGGCGTGTCGGCCTGGGAATGGTGGGCCGACGTCGCACCGCGCCGCAACAGGCATCCGGAAGTCGACGGCGCGCTGCGTCTGTCGGACGCACCGTCCGTCCAATACCGCGGCATCTTTCTGAACGACGAGGACTGGGGCCTGCAGCCGTGGGCCGCTGCGCGGGATCCGGCCCGGGACATCGGTCCCGCGACGTACGCGCGCATCTTCGAACTGATGTGGCGCCTCAAGGCCAACCTGATCTGGCCGGCCATGCACGATTCGACGAAGCCTTTCTACCAGATCGCGGGCAATGCCCGCACGGCCGCCGACTATGCCATCGTCGTTGGCACGTCGCACGCCGAACCCATGATGCGCAACAACGTCCGCGAGTGGGACAGCCGCAAGAACGGTCCGTTTAATTTCTTCGTCAACCGCGACGCGATGGCTGACTACTGGCGCCGGCGCGTGGACGAGGTGAAGGACGGCGACAACGTGTATTCGGTCGGCCTGCGCGGCGTGCACGATTCGGCCATGGAGGGCGCGACGACGCTCGAACAGGCGCGCGACGCCACCCGGGATGCCATCGGCCTGCAGCGCCACATCCTCGCGCGCAGCCTGGGCCGCCCGGCCGCCGGGGTGCCGCAGGCGCTGACCCTGTACAAGGAGGTGCTGGACGTCTACAACGCGGGACTGAAGGTGCCGGACGACGTCACGCTCGTCTGGCCGGACGACAACTACGGTTACCTGCACCAGCTGAGCAATGCGGACGAGCGCCGCCGGGCGGGCGGGGCGGGCATCTATTACCACATCTCGTACTGGGGCCGGCCGCACGATTACCTTTGGCTGGGTACGACGCATCCGGCGCTGATCCGCGACCAGTTGCAGCGTGCCTGGAACACCGGCGCGCGCAAGCTGTGGGTCGTGAACGTGGGTGACATCAAGCCGGCCGAGTATCTCGTTCAGTACTTCCTCGACAGCGCCTTCGACGCGCGCCAGCTGGACCTGGATCCGGAGCGACACCTGATCGCGTGGAATACAGTCCAGTTCGGCTCAGGACTGGGCGCGAAAGTGGGACGCATTCTGTATCGCTACTACGACCTTGCCTGGGAACGCCGTCCCGAGTTCATGGGTTTCGGCCAGACGGAGCCCACGACGCCGAACCGGCGGACGGCCTACATGGCATCCGGCGGCGAGGAGGCCGTACGGCGGCTCGAACATTACCAGACGCTCGTGGCCGAGGCCGATGCCCTGGCGCGACAGGTGCCGGCCGACCGGCGCGACGCGTTCTTCGAGCTGGTGCACTATCCCGTGCACGGCGCCGCGAATCTCAACGCGCGCATTCTCAACCTCGACCTCGCCGCCGAAGCGGCGCGCCAGGGACGACCGTCCGCCCGGCACTTCGTGGAGAAGGCGCGCCGGGCCCATGGCCGTATCGTGGAGGACACGGCAGCATTCAACCGTCTCGGGAACGGCAAATGGCGTGGCATCATGGACATGGCGCCGCGTCGCTTGCCCGTGTTCGCGGAGCCGGCGTGGCCTGCCTACGCCGCGGACCAGGGCAAGGGCTGCGGCATCGTCTACCCGTACCCGTATTCCGCACAGGCCGACCGGCTGGCGTTCGTGAAGGGTGAGCCGGCCACGCAGGCCGTGACCGTGGCGGCGCATGGCGCCCGGGACGTCGAATGGCACGTGGAAGACGGCGCGCGCGGCCTCACGACGGCGGTGCAAGGCGGCACGCTCGAGACCGGCAACGGCTTCGAACAGCGTATCGTCCTCCATTACGACGGGTCGGACAACCCCGCGATCGCGCTGCGGTGCGGTGGCGAGATTGTCCGCGTGAATCTGCGTCTGGATCCCCCCGGGGCCGCCGGCGTACCGGGGGAGCATGCGCACATTGTCAGCGTCCCCCCCCGCCGGGCGGCCGCGCAACCCCACAGGGTCCAGCAGCCGGGGCTACGCCGCCGCCGGCCTACCCAGCGCGCGCCCCACCGCCAGGCCCCCCCCGAGCCCGGGGAT
>CBIHRX010000033.1:0-33873 GCA_966212555.1 uncultured Massilia sp. | reverse complement strand
TACGCCGACCTGGAAGTCTCCGTCATCGACGAACTGCCGCCGGGCCGCACGCCGATCGTCACGCGCGCCATCGACCAGAACCGGCGCGACGAAGTGATCGAACGCGTGCACGCGGCCGCGCAGGAAGGCCGGCAGGTGTACTGGGTCTGCCCACTGATCGAGGAATCGGAAGCGCTGCAGCTGCAGACGGCCACGGAGACCTACGAGACGCTGGCGCAAGCCCTGCCCGACCTCGTCGTCGGCCTCGTGCACGGCCGCATGAAGCCGGCGGAAAAGCAGGTGATCATGGATGCGTTTTCCGCGGGCGAGGTGCACGTGCTCGTGGCGACGACGGTGATCGAGGTGGGCGTGGACGTGCCCAACGCGTCGCTGATGGTGATCGAGCACGCCGAGCGCTTCGGCCTGTCGCAGCTGCACCAGTTGCGTGGCCGCGTGGGCCGGGGTTCGGCCGCCAGCGTGTGCCTGCTGCTGTATCAGAGCCCGCTGGGGCCCGTGGCGAAGCAGCGCCTGATGACGATGCGCGAGACGACGGACGGCTTCGAGATCGCGCGGCGCGACCTGGAGATCCGCGGCCCCGGCGAATTCCTCGGCGCGCGCCAGTCCGGCCAGGCCATGCTGCGCTTCGCGAACCTGGAGACGGACCAGTGGATCGTCGAGCAGGCGCGCGACGTGGCGGCGTGGCTGCTCGAGTCCGACCGGCCCGAAGCCGAGGCCATCGTCGATGCGCACCTGCAGCGGTGGCTGGGCGGGCGCGAGGAGTTCCTTAAAGTGTGATTGGTGGGCTCGGGGAGCCCACCCTACGGCGATAAGGACTACGTAGGGTGGGCACCCCGTGCCCACCAGACATCACTTTCCTGCAGCCGGCGCGGTGGTGTCAGCCGCCGCATCCTTCACCGCTTCCTTGGTCTCGGCCTTCTTCTCGTGCTTGGCCTTCTTCACGTGCTTCGTGGCCTTCTTCGCTTCCTGCTTCTCGTGCGTCGCCTCGGCCTTGGCGACGGCCGGCGGCGTGGCCGAATCCGGCGTGGTCGTCTGGGCCGGGGCCGGGGTCTGGGCAAAGGCGGCGGTGGCGAACAGGCCGGCGATCAGGGTGGCGATGGTCTTTTTCATGATGAAGGGTCCTCGTAGTTTCGGGTGTTCAGTGATGCACGTTTGCGTTTCACTTGTGCCTGAAAACGGCCCACACCGCCCCGCTGTTGACGCGATTTACAAACGCTTACAGCTCAGCCGTTCGCGCCAGCGCCGCCCCGATCCGGTCCATCCGCGGCGCCATCAGCGCGCGGTAGCGTGCCACGAGGTCCGGCCCGGCGCCCTGCGGCGAGCCCGCGTCGAACGGCGGCTGCGGATCGTATTCGAGCGCCAGCTGGATCGTGCGCGCGGCGTCCTCGCCGGCCAGTTCGGCCGCGAGCGCGAGGCCGAAGTCGATCCCCGCCGTCACGCCGCCGCCCGAGATCCGGTTGCGGTCGCGCACGATCCGCTCCGCGACAGGCACGGCGCCGAACCGCTCCAGGAACGGCAACCACAGCCAGTGGCATGCGGAACGATACCCGTCGAGCAGGCCGGCCGCGCCCAGCACGAGCGAGCCGTTGCACACGGACGTGACGTAGCGTGCCTGTTCTCCCTGGCGGCGCAGGAAGGCGAGCGTAGCGGCGTCGCGGAATAGGTCTTCGATGCCGAAGCCGCCCGGCACGCACAGCACGTCCAGCGGCGGGCAATCGTCGAACGTCGTGGTCGGGTTGATGGTAAAACCGACGTCGGTCGGCACCGGGTCGCGCGTCTTCCACACGAGGTGGACCTGGGCGCCGGGAACGCGGCTGAGGATCTGGGCGGGACCGGTCAGGTCGAGCTGGGTCACGCGCGGGAACAGCAAGAATCCAATGTTCATGTCGGGCTCCGTTGTGGATGATGGATGACCCCATTCTAGAAAGCGGCTAGCATTGGCAGCAATGTCAAACTTGTGTCGATTCCTGCCATGCCCTCCACATCGCGCCACGTCGCGCTGATCGCGTTCGACGATATCCAGGTGCTCGACGTCACCGGGCCGGCCGCCGTGTTCGGCGCCGCCAACGACGCCGCCGGCCACGCCTTCTACCGCATCCACATCCTGTCGCCGCAAGGCGGCCACGTGACGAGCAATTGCGGCCTCGCGGTCGTCACAAAGCCGTTGGCCAGCGTGAGGCCGGGTGCCATGGACACCGTGCTGGTGGCAGGCGGGAGCAAGCGCGGCCTGCAGGCGCTCGCGCAGGACGCGGCCGCGCAAGCCTGGCTGCGGCGCACCTGCGCCCGCGCGCGCCGCTACGGCTCCGTGTGCACGGGCGCCTTCGCGCTGGCCGCGTGCGGCCTGCTGGACGGCAAGCGCGTCGCCACGCATTGGGAAGCGACGGACATCCTCGGGCGCAGGCATCCCGGCGTCGAGGTCGACGCGAACGCGCTGTACGTGGAGGATGGCCGCGTGTGGACGTCGGCCGGCGTCACCACCGGCATCGACATGTGCCTGGCGCTCGTCGCGCGCGACCTGGGCAACGCGGTCGCCAACGCCATCGCGCGCCGGCTCGTGCTGTATGCGCGCCGGCCCGGCTACCAGTCGCAGTTCAGCACCGTGCTGGCGGCCCAGGAAAAGGCGGACAGCCCGTTCGCGGGTCTGGTCGACTGGATCCGCACGCACCTCGACGCGGACCTCGACGTGGCCAGCCTGGCGGAACGCGCGGGGATGTCGCCGCGCACCTTTCACCGCCGCTTCACGGACGCGCTGGGCGAGACGCCGGCGCGCTTCGTCGAGACGCTGCGCCTCGACCACGCGCGCACGCTGCTGCAGACGTCGATGGCGCTGAAGACGGTGGCGGCGCAGGCGGGCTATGCGACGCCGGGCCAGCTGTCGAAAGCGTTCGCGCGGCGCTTCGGCGTCAGCCCGGGCCTGTTCCGTGCGATGCACGCGGAACAGGCTGCATGAAAAAGCCCGCATCGCGCGGGCTTCGTGAGGAGGGCTGCAGAGTTACTGGGTGACCGGTGCGGCAGGTGCCGGTGCGGCTTCCGGTGCAGCTTCCGGTGCCGGGGTAGCCGGCGTGGCAGGAGCAGCCGGGGTGGCCGGAGTAGCCGGGCTAGCCGAGGCGTCCGACGTGCCCGAGGTACCCGAGCTGCCCATGGAAGCCGACGAGGCCGGAGCGGCCGGGGTGGCCGCATCAGCCGATGCCGGCGCCGGTGCCGTCGTGGCGGCCGTGTCTTCTTTCACGGCATGCTTCGTCTTGGCTTTCGCATGCTTGGCGCTCGCCTTGGCGTCCTTGGCGTGCGTCTTGGCCGTCTTCGCATCGGCTTTTGCTTCCTTCACGTCGGCTTGCGCTGCCTTGGCTTCGGCCGGGGCTGCCTTCGTCTCGGTCTTCGTTGCCTTCACGTTGGCGTTGTCGACCAGCACTGCTTGCTTGGGAGCAGGCGCCTGGGCGAAAGCTGCGGTAGCGAACAGGCCGGCGATCAGGGTAGCAATGGTTTTTTTCATGATGAAGGGTCCTCGTGGTTGTCAGTCAATGTGCACATCGTTCTGTGTGACTTATGCCATCAACGAGCCCCGCCGTCCGTGTGTTGACGAACTTTACAAACGGTTACGTGGTTGACAGATACTTACAAGCAATGCAACGATTCTGATCGTTATGCAAGGAGTCCATATGCTCAGCCTCGCTCCCCTGTCCGCCACGCTTGCCCGTCCCGAAGGACCGCGCCGCTACCTCGTCGCGGCGCCGGACGGTTCGGCACCCGGCGGCCGGGCGCTGATCATCGTGCTGCACGGTGCCGGCGCGTCGGCGGAGCAGGTGCTGGGGCTTGCGTATCCGCCGTCCCCGCTGTCCGTCTGGCTGGACATCGCGGCGCGCGAGCAGCTCGTCGTGATCGCGCCGGATGCCGGCAAGGGCGGCTGGAGCGATTGCTTCGCCTCGAGCGCGCGCGTGGCGAAGAAAGACGACGTCGCCTTCATCGACGCGCTGATCGGCCATGCGATCGTCCGCCATGGCGTCGACCCGGCGCGCGTCTACCTGATCGGCGTGTCGCGCGGCGGCTGGATGGCGTATGCCGCGGCCACCAGGCTGCCGCATCGATTGGCCGCATTCTCGGTCGCGCTGGCGGGGATGCCGCTGCCCGGCCGCGCGCAGGCGCCCACGACGCCGCTGCCGGCGCTGATCTTCGGCTGCACGGCCGACCCGCTGATCTACTACCACGGCGGCAAACCGTGGTATGCGCTCGGCTTCGCCGAACCGGTGCGCGGCATCGAGGCCAGTGCCCATGCCTGGCGCGAGCTGGCGGGCTTGCCGGACACGCCGGACGTCGTGCGGCTCCCGGTCAGCGACCCGCGCGGGCGGACGAGCGTCACCCGCACCATGTGGGGAAACGCGGCGGACGGGCTGCAGGTGGGCCTGTATCGGATCGACGGCGCCGGCCACGCGGAACCCAGCCGGCTGAAGCGCTATCCTCGTTTCATCAACTGGCTCACCGGCTTGCAGAACGCCGACCTGGAAGTGGCCGAAGCGGCGTGGGACTTCTTTCGCGAGAAGCGGGCGGCACCTGTGGCATGATCACGGATTTACCGGTCCATACAACATGAAATCAAGTCATCATGCCGATGCGATTGTCGTGGGCGGCGGCCTCGCCGGATTGGCGATCAGCCGGCAGCTGCACAAGGCAGGCATCGACGTCGTCACGCTCGAACGGCGCGCGGCGTTTGCGAACGAAGGGTTCGCGATCAATCTTCCCGGTAACGCGATTGCAGCCCTGGATGACATGGGATGCGGCGAAAGGATCGCCACGATGGGCCGCCCGACGAAGCGGCGCGAATACCGCGACCATCGGGGCCGCATCCTGTTCGAGATCGACGAGGATGCGTTCTGGGGAGAAGCGCACCGGCCGCGCTGCGTGAAGCGGAGCGAATTGATGGATATGCTGCGCGATGGCCTGCCCGACACGGTATTCCGCATGTCGAGCCAGGTCGAGGGCATTGCCGCGGATGCGTCTGGCGTGTCCGTGACGACCGCCGATGGACATGCCTGCACCGGCCGCATCGTGATCGGCGCGGATGGCGTGCATTCGCGCACGCGGGCGCTCGTGTTTCCCGATGCGGCCACGCGCGCCGCCATGCTGTCCCCATCGAGCTGGCGTTTCCTCGCGCCCGATCCCGGCGTCGATTGCTGGACGGTGTGGGCCGGCCCGTCCGGGCTCTTCCTGCTGATCCCGCTGGGGAACGGCGAAGTCTATGGTTGGGCCAGCAGCGACGTCGACGCCAGCGACGGCCTCGCGCACGTGTTCAGCCAGTTTCCGCCCGAGGTGCGGCGTACGGCCGGCTTCCTCGACGCGCATCGCGACAGTCTTCACCATTCGCCGCTGGAGGAAGTCCGGATGCCGTCATGGGGCAACGACCGCGTCGTGCTGATCGGCGATGCCGCGCACGCCACGGCGCCGGTCTGGGCACAGGGCGGCGCACTGGCATTCGAGGATGCGAACGTGCTGTCCGCCATCCTCGCGGGCGGTTCCAACTGGTCGCAGGCGGCGGCACGCTTCGAAGCGGCCCGGCGCGAACGCGTCGCCCACGTGCAGGCGATGACGGACAAGATGTCCAAGGCGGCCCGCCTGCCGGCGGCCATCCGGAACCTGTTGCTGCCGTTCGTCGGCCCGAAGAGCTACCGGGCCACGTATGCGCCACTGCGCCCGCAAGGCGCGCCTGTGTGAATAAAAAAAGCCCGCATCGCGCGGGCTTCCTGATTACGTCACGACCCGGTTACTTGGTCGCGGCGGCGACGGTCGTGGCCTTGTGTTCGGCTTTCACTTCGGCCTTGTGCTCGGCCTTCGCATGCTTGGCGTCCGCCTTCGCTTCCTTCACCTCGGCCTTGGCTTCTTTCTTGACTTCCTTGGCGTCGGCCTTGGCTTCCTTCACGTCGGTCTTGGCTTCCTTCTTGGCTTCCTTGACGTCGGCTTTCGCGGCGGCCTTGGTGTCCTTCACTTCAGCCTTGGCGGCCTGCTTCTCCTGCTTGGCTTCGACCTTGGCCGCGGCCGGGGTGGTGGCGGCAGGTGCGGGCGCCTGGGCGAAGGCAGCGGTTGCGAACAGGCCGGCGATCAGGGTAGCGATGGTCTTTTTCATGATGAAGGGTCCTCAGAGTTTTTGGGGTTCGGTGCAGGTCGTTTTGCGCTGCACTTGCCCCTAAAACGGCGCGGCCTGCCCGGCTGTTGACGGGCTTTACAATCCGTTACCGCGCTGACAGATCCTTACAACTCGACCGTATCAGAACCCGTAGCCGTGCCACGCGTCCTTGAAGTCCTTCGCGCGCGCATCGACCACTTCCGGCCGCGCGCGCAGCCACGCGATCACGGCTTCGCGGTCCTGTTCCGACGGCGAGCCGCGCTCGATGCGGGCGACGACGCCCTCCGTCTCGCTGAACGGCTCGCGGCCGCCGAAGCCGCCGCCCAGCAGGCCCCGTTCTTCCAGCGCGCCGAAGAAGTCGTTGATGAAGTCGTGATACGGCTCGCCGCGCATCGGATTGTGGAAGACGAGTTCGACGTCGAAGCAGTGTTCCTGGAATTCGCCGACGCGCAGCTTCTTGCGCTGGCGCGGCTTCAGGCGCCGCATGCGGCTGGTCGAACGGGGGTCGCGTTTCATGCATTCTCCTTAGTTGTGTGCCGGTGGTCGGCGTCATAGGTCAGGCCGATCTGGCGCCGGATCTCGTCCATCACGCCCATCAGCGCCAGCGTGTCCGCGTGCGTCATGCCGGGACTTTCGATCAGGCCCTCGCGCCAGCAGCGCTGCGCCTCGATCACTTCGTGCACATAGCCGTTGCCGATGTACGGCGTGGGTACGGTGCGCGCGATGCCGTCGGCGCGCACCACCGTCACCGTCTGCGTGCGGTAGAACATCGTATTCATGCGGACGTGGCCGCGTTCGCCGGCGATCGTCAGCTCGCTCGGCAGGCGCGCGCGCAGCGAGCAGCTGCACACGGACATGCCGCCGCCGCCGTGGCGCAACAGGATGCCGGTCTGCTCGTCGACACCGGTCGGGCCGATGTCGGCGTGGGCCAGCACCGTGTCGACGGGTCCCAGCAGCGCCACGGCGATCGACAGCGGATAAATGCCCAGGTCGAGCAGCGCGCCGCCGCCCAGCACGGGATTGAACAAACGGTGTTCCGGTCCGAATTCGGCCTTGAAGCCGAGGTCCGCGTTCACCTGGCGCACGGCGCCGATCTCGCCCGAGTCGACGATGCGGCGCACTTCCGCCAGCGCGGGCAGGAAGCGCGTCCACATCGCCTCCATCAGGAACAGGTTCTTCGCACGCGCGAGCTCGACGAGTTCCTCGGCCTGCGCACGATTGACGGTAAAGGCCTTTTCGCACAGGACGCCCTTGCCGGCCTCCAGTGCCAAACGTACGTTCTCGTAATGCATGGGGTGCGGCGTGCCGACGTAGACGAGGTCCACGTCGGGTGCCGCCACGAGGTCTTCATACGATGCGTACGCCGTGCCGCCGAATTCGCGGGCGAACCCTTCGGCGCCGGCCAGGTTGCGCGAGCCGACGCCGGCGAGCTGCGCGTCCGGCGTGTCCTTCAATGCGGTGGCAAAGGCCTTGGCAATCTTGCCCGTGCCAAGGATGCCCCAACGTACCTTGTCGGTCATGACGTCCTCCTTAGATGTTGGCCGGCCTTTTGGGCCGGAACACGGTGTGGTCGAGATAGAAGGCTTCGTCCTGGTCCGGCCACCAGCCCGGTACGCCCAGCACGGGCAGCGGGGTGAAGCCGGCCGTGGACAGGCCCTCGGCCGCTATCGCCTTGGACACCGCGCCGTCGATCCAGTCGCGGCGTCCGTCACGGTCGAGCGCAAAAAAATCGTCCCCAGCGAACACGACGCGCACATGGGCCGTGATCGCCTTGCGCGGCGCGACGAGCTTTTCCATCAGCGCGTGCCCGAACAGCCACAGCTCGGCATCGCGTCCGAACAGGTCGCGCCTGTCGTACAAGGCCGAGCGCCACTGGTGCGCACGCAGGTCGGCGACGAGCGCGTGACCGGCGGCGTCAATGCGCACGACGAGCAGCGCCGCGTTCTCGTCGAAGATGGTGGCGGCATCGCGCGCCGGTCCGCGCGATTTGCCGACGCCCGCCTGCGCGATCTGCGCGGCCTGCAGGGCGTTCAGTTCCCGCTTGATGCGCGGGAAGGTCTGCCACACGAGGCCGTTGAAGAAATCGTGCAGGTTTTCGCGCGTGGGCACGCAGCCCGTGGCGCCGATGAAGGCCTCGTAGGCCATGCCCTCCGGCAGGTCGGACTGGGGCACGAAGCGGATCGGTCGGCCGTCCGCGTTGACGAGTCCAAGCCGCGCCGCGTTCGCATTGAACGCATCGATGAACGGACCGGGCGGGAGACTGTCGAAGGCGGGACGCACCGTGTCGTACCACGGCCGCGTCCAGTCGATCTCGGGGAACATCCCGTTACAGCATCTTCCAGCCGATCTGTTCGCCCGCGTTCAGCGGGACGAGTTCCTGCTCGCCCATCGGCACCGTCGCCGGCAGGGTCCACGCTTCGCGCTTCAAGGTGATCGTGCCCTCGTTCACCGGCAGGCCGTAGAAGGCCGGGCCGTTCAGGCTCGCGAACGCTTCCAGCTTATCCAGCGCGCCGGCCTGTTCGAAGGCGGCGGCGTACAGTTCCATCGCGTGCAGCGCCGTGTAGCAGCCGGCGCAGCCGCAGCTGGCTTCCTTCGTGTGCACGGCGTGCGGCGCGGAGTCGGTGCCGAGGAAGAAGCGCTCGTCGCCGCTCGTGGCGGCCGTCACCAGCGCCAGGCGGTGTTCTTCGCGCTTCAGCACGGGCAGGCAGTAGTAGTGCGGGCGGATGCCGCCCTTGAAAATCTCGTTGCGGTTGTACAGCAGGTGGTGCGCCGTGATCGTCGCAGCGATCGGGCCCTCGGCCTCGGCCACGTACTCGGCCGCGTCCTTTGTCGTGATGTGCTCGAACACGATCGGCAGTTCCGGGAAGTCGCGGCGCAGCGGGCGCATCACGCGCTCGATGAACACGGCTTCGCGGTCGAACAGGTCGATGTGCTGGTCCGTCACTTCGCCGTGCGTCAGCAGCGGCATGTCCAGTTCCTGCATCACTTCCAGCGTTTTATAGCACTTGCGCAGGTCGGTCACGCCGGCGGCGGAATTCGTCGTGGCGCCGGCCGGATACAGTTTCACGCCGTGGATGAAGCCGGTGTCGCGCGCGCGGCGGATCTCGTCCGGTTCCGTGTTGTCAGTCAGATACAGCGTCATCAGCGGCTCGAAGCTCATGCCTTGCGGCAGCGCGGCCAGGATGCGCGCGCGGTATTCGGTGGCCAGCGCCGCGGTCGTGACGGGCGGCTTCAGGTTCGGCATGACGATGGCGCGGGCGAACTGGCGCGCGCTGTGCGGCAGCACGCTGGCCATGGCCGCGCCGTCGCGCAGGTGCAGGTGCCAGTCGTCGGGGCGGGTGATGGTGAGGGTGTCGGGGGATTCGATGATGGACATGGCGGCTCTCGGATTGCGAACCCCGACATTCTACTAGGACGTCAAGTTGCCGGCACGCGTTGTTTGCTGCGCACGATACATTGCAATACAGAACGGAAACACCCGTTGGGGCTAGAATCTTGGCATGACGTTCGATCTGCTCACGCTTGCCCAGCTGGCGCTCATCATCGTGTTCGGTTACACGGTGCTGGGCCTGACCGGGTTCGGCTCGTCCGTGACGGCGATGCCGCTGCTCGTGCTGTTCATGCCGCTGCGCATGGCGGTACCGCTGATGCTCATCTTCGACTTTGTCTCGAACGTGCTGCTGGGTTTGAAGAACCGGCGCTACATCGACAAGCGCGAAGCGCTGCGGCTGATCCCGTTCATGGCGGCCGGGATGGCCGTCGGGGTGCTCGCGCTCGTGCGCGCCCCGGAACGCACGCTGCTGGTCGTGCTCGGGCTGTTCATCCTGTGCTATTCGGCCTGGAGCCTGCTCGCAAGCCGCAAGCCGCCGCCGTTTGCGCCCGCGTGGGCAGGGCCGTTCGGCGTCGTCGGCGGCATCTTCACGGCGCTGTTCGGCACGGGCGGGCCGTTCTACACGATCTTCCTCACGAGCCGCCTGGACGACAAGCAGACCCTGCGCGCCACGCTCAGCGGCGTGCTGTTCTTCAGCGCCATCTCCCGCCTCGTGCTGTTCACGGGCGCGGGCCTGTACGGCCAGCCGGGATTACCGCTGCTGGCCGTCGTGCTGCTGCCGTTCGCGCTCGGCGGGCTGTATATCGGCAACCGGCTGCACCAGTGGCTGCCGGCGGAGCGCATCAAGCAGGCGGTGTGGGTCGTGCTGATCGCGGGTGGGGTCAGTTTGGTACTACGTAACCTCTAGCCACGTCGTTCCCACGCAGGCGGGAACCCATGCTGAGCATCCTGGTCAGCTCACTATGGGTCCCCGCTTTCGCGAGGACGACGGGTTAGTGGATGATCCGCGCCAAAAACTCCCGCGCCCGCGCCGACTGCGGCGCCTCGAAAAACGCCTCCCCCGGACTGTCCTCGACGATCCGCCCTTCATCCATGAACACGACGCGATCCGCCACGCGGCGCGCGAACCCCATCTCGTGCGTCACGACCATCATCGTCATGCCCTCCTGCGCCAGGCCCGTCATCACGTCGAGGACTTCGCCCACCATTTCCGGATCGAGCGCGGACGTGGGCTCGTCGAACAGCATCGCGACGGGGTCCATCGCGAGCGCCCGCGCGATCGCCACGCGCTGCTGCTGGCCGCCCGACAGCTGGGCCGGGAACTTGTCCTGGTGCGCCAGCAGGCCCACGCGCTCCAGGTATTTCAGGCCGTTGGCCGTCGCCTCGTCGCGCGAACGCTTCAGCACCTTGATCTGCGCGAGCGTCAGGTTGTCACGGACGGACAGGTGCGGGAACAGCTCGAAGTTCTGGAACACCATGCCGATGCGCGCGCGCAGCGCCGGCAGGCGCGTGGCCGGGTCGCCGACGGACGTGCCGTCCACCTTGATCGTCCCCTGCTGGAAAGGTTCGAGGCCGTTGACGGTCTTGATGAGCGTCGACTTGCCGGAGCCGGACGGCCCGCACACCACCACCACATCGCCGCGCGCGACGTGCGTGCTGCAGTCGCGCAGGACCTGCACGGGGCCGTACCACTTGCTGACGTTGTCGATTTCTATCATTTGTTTTCGTCCGATTTGGGTTTGCTTGACAGTACCATCAACGCCTAGGATACTGCCGGGACTTGTCAATATCGCAGCACCAGGCACCCGGCAACTCCCTGATCTTGCACGAGATTGTGCCACGGCAGCGGAACAGGACGGACGATCTCCCCTGCCCCGCCATCCGCCACCCTAGAGGAAACGTATGAACAAAAGAAACCGCCTCACCACCTGGATCCTCGTGGGCCTGGTCCTCGGCATCGCCGCCGGCTACATCGCGCATACCAGTCTCGCCGATCCCAAGGGCTTCGCCGACACGATGTCGCTGGTCACGACCCTGTTCCTCCGCCTGATCAAGATGATCATCGCACCGCTCGTGTTCTCCACGCTGGTGGTGGGCATCGCCAAGATGGGCGACGCCGCGGAAGTCGGCCGCATCGGCGTCAAGGCGCTGGGCTGGTTCATCATCGCTTCCCTGCTGTCGCTCACGCTCGGCCTGATCCTCGTGAACCTGTTCCGTCCGGGCGACGCGATGGCCTTGTCCGGCACGCTGCCGGCGGCCGGCGCCTCGTCGGGCATCACCGCCTCGGGCCTCACGCTGAAGGACTTCATCACCCACCTCGTGCCGACGTCGATCTTCGACGGCATGGCCAAGAACGAGATCCTGCAGATCGTGATCTTCTCGATCTTCTTCGGCACCGGCGCCGCCGCCATCGGCGACCGCGCCGCGCCGATGATCGCCGCCATCGACGGCGCCGCGCACGTCATGTTGAAAGTGACGGGCTATGTGATGAACTTCGCGCCGTTCGCCGTGTTCGCGGCCGTCGCCGGCGTCGTCGCCACGAGCGGTGTCGGCGTGCTCGCGACCTACGGCAAGTTCATGGGCGAGTTCTACCTCGGCATCGCGCTGCTGTGGGCGATCCTGATCGGGATCGGCGTGCTGTTCGTCGGCCCGCGTCTGTTCAAACTCCTCGGCCTGCTGCGCGAGCCGACCATCCTCGCGTTCACCTGCGCGTCGTCGGAAGCCGCGTATCCGAAGACGCTGGAAGGCCTGGAGCGCTTCGGCGTCAAGAACCGCCTGGCCGCGTTCGTGCTGCCGATCGGTTACTCGTTCAACCTGGACGGCTCGATGATGTACTGCACCTTCGCCTCCGTCTTCATCGCCCAGGCCTACGGCATCGAACTGGCGCTGTCCACGCAGCTGACCATGATGCTCGTGCTGATGCTGACGTCGAAGGGCATGGCCGGCGTGCCGCGCGCGTCGCTCGTCGTCATCGCCGCCACGCTGAACCAGTTTCATATTCCCGAAGCGGGCCTGCTCCTGCTGCTCGGCATCGACCACTTCCTCGACATGGGCCGCTCGGCCACGAACGTGATCGGCAACGGCATCGCCACCGCGGTCGTCGCGAAGTGGGAGGGGGATCTCACCGATCCCGCGCTCGCGGACAAGGACATCGCCACAGCGCCTTTGCGCTGACCGGCACCCAGAACCCAGGCTCCTCCCAAGGAGCCTTTTTTTTACCTTCCAAAAATTGTTAAAAAAGGAGATCTTATGTTCTTAAAAGTTGTACGCACGTGGTTCGCACTGTGCCTCATGACGATGCTGGCCGCGGCGGCGCAGGCTCAAACGGCGGCCCGCCTGCCCAACATCATGATCCTCGCCACCGGCGGCACCATCGCCGGCACGGGCGCCACCAGCACGACGACGGTCGGCTACACGGCCGCCAAGGTCGGCGTCGATGACCTGATCAAGGCCGTGCCGGAACTGAAGCAGGTCGCCAACGTCACGGGCGAGCAGGTCTTCCAGATCGCCAGCGAAAACATGAGCAACGAGCACTGGCTCACCTTGGCCAAGCGCGTCAACACGCTGCTGGCCAAGCCGGACGTCGATGGCATCGTCATCACGCACGGCACCGACACGATCGAGGAAACCGCATACTTCCTCGACCTCGTCGTGAAGAGCAGGAAGCCGGTGGTGGTGGTGGGCGCGATGCGTCCGTCGACCGCGATCTCGGCCGACGGCCCGATCAACCTGTACAACGCCGTGCTCACCGCGGGCAGCCCTGATGCCGTCGGCAAGGGCGTGCTCGTCGTGCTGAACGACCAGATCAACGCCGCGCGCGACGTCAGCAAGACCAATACGACGACCACCGACACGTTCAAGGCGACGGAACTGGGCCTGCTGGGCTACGTGGTGGGCAACAAGGCGCACTTCTACCGCGCGTCGACCCGCAAGCACACGGTCGACACGGAATTCGACGTGAGCAACCTGGCGGCGCTGCCGCAGGTCGACATCGCCTACACCTACGCGAACGTGGGCCCGACCGCCGTCAACGCGCTGGTCGCCGCCGGCGCCAAGGGCCTGATCCACGCGGGCGTGGGTGACGGCAGCCTGCCGAACAAGGTGCGCCCGGCCCTGTCGGCCGCGCGCGAAAAAGGCGTGGTCATCGTGCGCGCTAGCCGCGTGGGCCAGGGCATCGTGGCGCGCAACGGCGAAGCGAATGACGACCAGCTGGACTTCGTCGTGGCCGATACCTTGAATCCGCAGAAGGCGCGCATCCTGCTGATGCTGGCGCTCACGAAGACGAACAGTACCAAAGAGATTCAGCGGATGTTCTATACCTATTGATGCACACATTGGTGGGCTCGGGGAGCCCACCCTACGAATGTATCGATGCCGTAGGGTGGGCACCCCGTGCCCACCACATGCATGCGTCACACCAACGCGTGCCCCTGCATCCGCGTCAGGATCGCCAGCGGACTCGCCTCCTTGTCGTACTGGTGCATGGGCGACAGCTGCAGCGTGTGCTCCATCATGTACTGCCCCGCCATCACGGCGTGCGACGTCTGGTCCGAGAAGCACACCCACGCGCAGCCCGGCGGGAAGTTGAAGGTGACCTGCGGCGCGTTCTTCTGGTAGTCGAGGTCCGACTTCATCGCGTCGTGCAGCTGCAGCATGATGTGGTCGTATTCGCTGCGCAGCGACTTCGTCACGTGCAGGGCATTCAGCACCTTCGCCTGCCACGCGGAGTATGGCTTCACCTTCGGCAGGAAGCGCCGGGCCACGTCCTCGAACGGCTCGCCCACGCGCCACACGCGCGGTTCGCCTTCCGGGTTCACGTTGGTGAACACGCGCAGCAGGCGCTCGCCGTAGTTGGGGCGCGACGGGAACGAGTCCACGTGCATGCGGCGGTCGTCGGCGCGCCACGATTGCACGCGGTTCTGCACGACGGAAGGACGGAAGCTCGTCGCGCCGCGGCGCAGGTGTTCGCCGTAGCGCGGCACCAGGTTGCCCAGCAGGCTCTCGGCCTCGGCGCGGAAGCGTCCGATCATCCCGGCCATCAGCGCCTTCGTCGCATCGTCGCCGACGACGCCTTTCAGGTCGCCGGCGGTCGACAGGCTGATGTTGCGGGTCTTGGGGTCGCGGATGTCTTCGCGGAACAGCGCCAGCTCTTCCTTCTGCGGGGTGAAACCGTGCTGTGCGAAGTTGGGGAAGTACAGGACCTTGCCCGCTTCCAGCGCGGCGATCCAGGCCGGGTTGCCGTGGCCCACGTCCGCCATGTCGATCTCGACGATCTGTTTTTCCATCCTGTTCAATCCTTAATCTTGTACCACTTCGACCGGCGGCGATGCCAGGTCCTCGTCCTGCCTTGCCTGCTGGCGGTCCCACATCTGCCTGTACAGGCCGTCCGCCGCGATCAGCGCGGCATGCGTGCCCCGTTCGACGATGCGGCCGTGGTCGAGCACGAGGATCTGGTGGGCGTCCGCGATCGTCGACAGGCGGTGCGCGATGACGAGCGTCGTCCTTTGCTTCGCGATTTCCTTCAGCTGCGCCTGGATCGCCTGCTCCGACTTCGAGTCGAGCGCCGACGTCGCCTCGTCGAAGATCAGGATCGCGGGATTCTTCAGCAGGGTGCGCGCGATGGCCACCCGCTGCTTCTCGCCGCCCGACAGTTTGAGGCCGCGTTCGCCCACCATTGTCGCATAGCCGTCCGGCAGGGTTTCGATGAAGTCGTGGATCGACGCCGCACGCGCCGCCGCCACGATGTCCGCGCGGCTCGCGCCCGGGCGGCCGTAGGCGATGTTGTATTCGATGGTGTCGTTGAACAGCACCGTGTCCTGCGGGACGATGCCGATCGCGTGGCGCAGCGAATCCTGCGTCACGTGTTTGACGTCCTGGCCGTCGATGCGGATGGCGCCCTGCTGCACGTCGTAGAAGCGGAACAGCAGGCGCGACAAGGTCGACTTGCCCGAACCGCTGTGGCCCACGACGGCCGTCGTCGTGCCGGGCGGGATCGTGAAGTCGACGTCGAACAGGATTTGCCGTTTCGGGTCGTAGCTGAATTCCACGTGCGAGAACTCGACCTTCGCGCCATGCGTCACGAGTGGCTTCGCATCGGGCGAATCGGCCACTTCGCGGTTCTGCTCGAGGAGGCCGAACAGGCGCTCCATGTCGGCGAGGCTCTGCTTGATCTCGCGGTAGATCACGCCGAGGAAGTTGAGCGGGATGTACAGCTGGATCATGAAGGAGTTCACGAGCACGAGGTCGCCCAGGGTCATCGTCTTGTCGATCACGCCCTGCGTCGCGCGCCACAGGATGGCCGTGACGGCCGCCGCGATGATCAGCGACTGGCCGCTGTTCAGGAACGACAGCGACGTCTGCGAGCGCACGGCGGCCTGCTCGTACTTCTGCAGGCCTTCGTCGTAGCGCTTCGCCTCGTAGTCCTCGTTGCCGAAGTATTTCACCGTCTCGTAGTTGATCAGCGAATCGATGGCCTTCGTGTTCGCCTTCGAATCCAGGTCGTTCATCGTGCGGCGGAAGTGCGTGCGCCATTCCGTCACGGTGACGGTAAAGGTGATGTAGGTGACGAGCGCAATGGCCGTGATGCCCGCGAACCAGGCGTCGTAGTGCGTGCCGAGGTAGCCCAGCACCAGCGTGATCTCGACGAGCGTCGGCAGGATCGAGAACAGGGAATAGGACACGAGCGAGCTGACGCCGCGCGTGCCGCGCTCGATGTCGCGCGTCATGCCGCCCGTCTGGCGGTTCAGGTGGAAGCGCAGCGACAGCGCATGCAGGTGCCGGAACACTTTCAGGGCAATCGTGCGCACGGCGCGCTGCGTCACGCGCGCGAACAGGAATTCGCGCAGCTCCGTGAACAGCGTGGTCGAAAAGCGCAGCGCGCCGTACGCGACGAGCGCGCCGAGCGGCAGCACGAGCAGCGCGTGCGGATCCGAAGGGCTGATCGTCAGCGCGTCGATGAGCTTTTTCAGCACGAGCGGCACGCCCACGTTGGCCATCTTGGCGCCGACGAGGCAGATCAGGGCGGCCAGCACCCGCCATTTGTAGACCCACAGGTAAGGCAGCAAGGTGGCGATGGTGGCCCAGTCGTTCCGTTTCGCGTTCGGATCGGACGGGGGCGGCAGGGAATTCGGAGATGAGCGTCGCATGGCAGGGCTTGTCGATTTATGGTTCAATCGAGAGGATTGTAGCCTTTACCGAAAATTCAAGATGACCCAGCCTGTAAACACCACCCCGTCCGTCACCCGCCTGCCTGAAGGAAAGATGCCCGTGCTGCGGATGATGCCCGCCCCGTCCGATGCGAATGTCTACGGGGACGTGTTCGGGGGCTGGATCATGGCCCAGGTCGACGTGGCCGGCTCGCTGCCGGCCGTGCGCCGCGCGAATGGCCGCGTTGCCACCATCGCCGTGAATTCCTTCGTGTTCAAGAATCCCGTGTTCGTCGGCGACCTGCTGTCGTTCTACGCCGACATCGTCAAGGTCGGCAATACGTCGATCACCGTCTACGTCGAGGTCTATGCGGAGCGCAACCGCCTGCAGACGGACGTCGTCAAGGTGACGGAAGCGACGCTGACCTACGTCGCCACGGGCCCGGACCGCAAGCCGCGCCAGTTGCCGCCGCTCGAATCCCTTATCGCACAGTAAGCGCCTTTCGCGCATCGTCCATGACCTGGCCGCGCCGCCTGTTCCTGCTGAACGCCGCGCGGCTCGCTGCGGCGTCTTCCTCCCTGCTGCTTGCCAGGCCGTCGAACGCGGCCGGCTATCCGTTCAGCCTCGGCGTCGCGTCGGGCTCGCCGTTGCCCGATTCCGTGATCCTGTGGACGCGCGTCGCGCCCGATCCGCTCGACGCGACGAAGACGCCGCCGCTCGCTCTCACCTTGCGCTGGGAAGTGGCGCACGACGGCGCGTTCCGCAAGATCGCCGCGAAGGGCACCGCCGTCGCGACGCCGGAACTGGCGCACAGCGTGCGCGTCGACGTGCGCGGCCTGGAACCGGGACGCTGGTACTGGTATCGCTTCATGCTGGGCGACGCCGTCAGCCCCGTCGGCCGCACGCGCACGGCGCCCGCGCCGGACAGCATGCCGGACTCGTTGAAACTGGCCGTCGCGTCGTGCCAGCACTGGGAATTCGGCAGCTATGCGGCGCACCGCTACCTGGCGCAGGCCAATCCGGACCTCGTCGCCTTCCTCGGCGACTACATCTACGAGTGGGGCGCGTACCGGCTGCAGCATCCGGCGCCGGGCGTGCGGATCGTGCGCCAGGACGAATCGTTCACGCTGGCGGACTACCGCCGCCGCTACGCGCAATACAAGACGGACCCGGACCTGCAGGCCGCGCACCTGATCGCGCCCTGGATCGTCACGTGGGACGACCACGAGGTGGCCAACGACTACGCGGCCGACCGCGACGAGCGCCTGTCGCCGAACTTCGTGCAACGGCGCGCCGCCGCCTACCAGGCCTTTTACGAGCACATGCCGCTGCGCCTGCCGCCGCCGAGGAGCTTTGCCAGCGTGCGCATGTTCCAGCGCTACGACTGGGGACGCCTCGCGCGCTTCCACGTGCTCGACGACCGCCAGTACCGCGCGTGGGAAGCATGCTCGCATCCGGGCATCGGCGGCTCGAATTCCGTGACGCCGCGCGCATGCCCTACCCTGCTCGATCCGCGCCGCTCGATGCTGGGCGCCGAGCAGGAAGCGTGGCTGAAGGCCGGGCTGGCGTCGTCGAAGGCGCGCTGGAACGTCCTCGCGCAGCAGACGATGATGGCGCAGTCGTCGCAGATCCCGGTGGCGGCACCGGACGGCGGCCGCTTCTGGACGGATGGCTGGGACGGTTATCCGGTCGCACGCCGGCGCCTGCTCGACACGCTCGTGGCATCCCGCGCCGCGAACCCGCTCGTGCTGGGCGGCGACGTGCACACGTTCTACGCGACGGAGCTGCGGCGCGATTTCAACCGGCCCGTGTCGACCGCGAATCCGGTCGTGGCGACGGAATTCGTCGGCACGTCGGTCACGTCGAATTCCCGCCCGCAGCTACGCACGTCGCAGTACGTGGCGATGAACCCGCACCTGAGGTACGGGCGCAGCGACAAGCGCGGGTACATGCTGATGGAGATCACGCCGGGCGAGACGCGCACGCGCTTCATGGGGCTGGACGAGGTGCGGGATCCGAAGACGATCCAGCGCGAGCTGGCGGCCTTCAAGGTCGAAGACGGGAAGCCGGGCGTGGAGATCACGGCGATTTGAACAACTTGCCGCTGCATCAAGTCCGTCATTCCCGCGCAGGCGGGAATCCAGGCTGAGGTTCCGAAGCCGCAACGCTGGTGACGTTGCGACGCTTCAGATATCGCGATCAAGGTGCTTCAGCATGGGTTCCCGCTTTCGCGGGAACGACGGTTTCAGGCCGTCTGCTTCTCATCCCGCAGCTCGCGCCGCAGGATCTTGCCGACGTTCGTCTTCGGCAGGCTGTCGCGGAACTCGACGTACTTGGGCCGCTTGTAGCCCGTCAGCTGCTCCTTGCAGAAGGCCAGCAGGTCGTCCTTGGTGAGCGTCTTGTCCTTCTTGACGACGTACAGCTTGACGGCCTCGCCCGAATGCTGGTCCGGCACGCCCACGCACGCCACTTCCAGCACGCCCGGGTGCGCGGCGACGACGTCTTCCACTTCGTTCGGGTACACGTTGAAGCCCGAGACGAGGATCATGTCCTTCTTGCGGTCGACGATCTTCACGGCGCCGGTGGCGTTCATCACGCCGATGTCGCCGGTCTTGAAGAAGCCGTCCGCCGTCATGACCTTCGCCGTCTCGTCCGGACGCTGCCAGTAGCCGGCCATCACCTGCGGGCCGCGCACGGCGATCTCGCCGGCCGTGCCGAACGGGACGTCGTTGTCGGATTCGTCGATGATGCGCAGTTCCGTCGACGGCAGCGCATAACCGATCGTGCCCGTGAATTCCTTGATGTCGCAGCGGTTGGCGGCGACCACCGGCGACGTCTCCGACAAGCCATAGCCCTCGACGATCGGCGCGCCCGTCACCGCGAGCCACTTGTCGGCGACGGCCTTCTGCACGGCCATGCCGCCGCCCGGGCACACTTTCAGGCCGGAGAAATCCACGCCCGCGAAGTCCGGATGGTTCAGCAGGCCGTTGTACAGCGTGTTCACGGCCGGGAAGACGTTGACGCGGACCTTCTTCAGTTCGTTGATGAAGCCGCCGATGTCGCGCGGGTTCGGGATCAGGAGGTTCGTGCCGCCCGCGCGCAGGCCCATCAGGGCGCACACGGTCAGCGCATAGATGTGGTACAGCGGCAGCGCGCACACGAAGATCGGCGTTTCGCCGGCCGGGATCTTGGCCAGCGTCGGCGCGAACCACGCTTCGTTCTGCAGCACGTTGGCGATCACGTTCCTGTGCTTCAGCACTGCGCCCTTCGACACGCCCGTCGTGCCGCCCGTGTACTGCAGGAAGGCGACGTCCTCGTGGCCGCACTCGACGGGTTTGCGCGACAGGCGCGCGCCTTCGGCCAGCATGCGCTTGAACGGCACGGCGGACGGCAGCGACCACGCCGGCACCATCTTCTTGACGGTGCGGACGACGAAGTTGACGAGCAGGCCCTTCACGCCCAGCAGGTCGCCCATGGTGCCCACGATGACGTGCTTGAGCTTCGTGTTGTGCGCGACTTCGGCGACGGTGTGCGCGAAGTTCTCCAGCACGACGATGGCTTCCGCGCCCGAATCGTTCAGCTGGTGCTGCAGTTCGCGCGCCGTGTATAGCGGGTTGACGTTGACGATGGTGTAGCCGGCGCGCAGGATGGCGGCCATCGCCACCGGATACTGCAGCACGTTCGGCAGCATGATCGCCACGCGCGCGCCCGGCGCCAGGCCCTTCTGCTGCAGCCACGCGGCCATCGCGCCGGACAGCCTGTCCAGCTCCGCGAACGTCATGGACTTGCCCATGCACGCAAAGGCGTCGCGGTTGGCGTACTTGCGGAAGGAATCCTCCAGCAGGTGCGTGAGGGAGCGGTACTGCGTCCAGTCGATCTCCGCGGGCACGCCCGCCTCGTACGACTTCAGCCAGAATTTGTCCATGTCATTGCCTCGCTTTTCTCAATCATATAAATCGTATGCGCAAAAAAAGCCGCCGGCGGCGGCTCGTCGCCCCTGCGAAGGCAGGGGTCCAGTTTTGCAAGCAACGCAATAGCGCCGGCAAAACTTGGGTTCCCGCCTTCGCGGGAACGACGGTATTTGCTTCTCAGTCTTTTACGCCGCCTGCTTTTCCTCGCGCAGCGCGCGGCGCAGGATCTTGCCGACATTCGTCTTCGGCAGCTCGGTGCGGAATTCGATGTACTTGGGCTTCTTGTAGCCGGTGAGCTCGCGCTTGCAGTAGTCCATCAGCTGCTCGGCCGTCAGGTTCGGATCCTTGCGCACGACGAACACCTTCACGGCCTCGCCCGAATGCTCGTCAGGCACGCCGACCACCGCGCATTCCAGCACGCCCGGGTGCGCCGCGATCACCGCTTCCAGTTCGTTCGGGTACACGTTGAAGCCCGAGACGAGGATCATGTCCTTCTTGCGGTCGACGATCTTCACGTACCCGTTGTCGTCCATGATGCCGACGTCGCCCGACTTGAAGAAGCCGTCCGCCGTCATGACCTTCGCCGTCTCGTCCGGACGGTTCCAGTAGCCGGCCATCACCTGCGGACCGCGGATCGCGATCTCGCCGATGCTGCCCACCGGCAGCGGGCGGCCGTCGTCGTCGACGATGGCGATGTCCGTCGACGGCACCGGCAGGCCGATCGTGCCGGTGAAGCCGGGGACGTCGCAGCGGTTGCACGTGGCCACGGGCGCCGTCTCCGACAGGCCGTAGCCCTCGATGATGTTGGTCCCCGTGAGCGCCTTCCATTTCTCGTTGACGGCCTGCTGCACGGCCATGCCGCCGCCGTTGGAGACCTTCAACGCGCTGAAGTCGACGTCCTTGAAATCAGGGTGGTTCACGAGCGCGTTGTACAGCGTGTTCACGGCCGGCAGCATGTTGATGCGGTACTTCTTGAGTTCCTTGATGAACCCCGGGATGTCGCGCGGGTTCGGGATCAGGATGTTCAGCGCGCCCACCCGCATGCCCCACAGCGCGCACGCCGTCAGCGCGAAGATGTGGTACAGCGGCAGTGCGCATACGATGGTGGGGAATTCGACGAGCGGCGGCTGGCTCATCGCCGGCTTCGACCACGCCTCCGTCTGCAGGATGTTGGCGATGACGTTGCGGTGCGTGAGCGTCGCGCCCTTCGACACGCCCGTCGTGCCGCCCGTGTACTGCAGGAAGGCGACGTCGCCGCTCTTCAGCTGCGCGGCCTGGAACGGCATCTTCGCGCCCTGCGCCAGCGCGTCCTTGAAGCGCACCATGTGCGGGATCGTAAAGTCCGGCACCATCTTCTTGACGTTGCGGACGACGAAGTTGACGAGCATGCCCTTGGCGCCGCCCAGCAGTTCGCCCATGCTGGCCACGACGACGTGGCGCACCGATGTTTTATCCAGTACCTGCTCGACCGTGTGCGCGAAGTTCTCGAGCACGATGATGGCTTCGCTGCCGGAGTCCTTCAGCTGGTGCTCCAGCTCGCGCGGCGTGTACAGCGGGTTGACGTTGACGACCGTATAGCCCGCGCGCAGGATGGCGGCCAGCGCCACCGGATATTGCAGCACGTTCGGCATCATGACGGCCACGCGCGCACCCGGCTTCATCCCGCGGCTCTGCAGCCAGGCCGCCAGGCGCTTCGACATGTTGTCCAGTTCCCCGTAGGTGAGGAACTTGTCCATGCAGACATAGGCGTTGTTTGCCGCATACTTGCGGAACGATTCCTCCAGCATTTGCACCAGCGAACCATACTGGTCGGGATCGATTTCCGCCGGCACGCCGGGCGGGTAAGCCTTGAGCCAAATCTTGTCCATCGGTGCCTCTGTCTCCAGTATCGTTATCGTTCTGAGCGCGGCCCAAAAAATCGCACGGTCGTGCTGATATTACTAAACAAGATGCTATCGGGCAGCGCGCGTGGACGCAAGCACTTTTGCGCTTTTCGAACAACGACTCTATCGACGTTTGACGTAAATGGCTACGGCCGCGTTTCGCTGCGCTGCACCATCAGCGGCGCCGTCACGAGCGGCGGCACCAGGGCGTTCAGCACGCGGTGGCGGTCGGACCGGTCCATGTCGGCCAGCTTTTTGACGGCGCGATAAAACTTCGGGAAGCTGGCCTCGCGCTGCAACAGCGCACGGAACGCGGGCACGAAATCTTCGTAGGTCGCGATCGATGCCAGGTGGGCGTTCGACAACGGCTGTTCGAAGAACCGATCATACCCCGCGTAGCCGCCCCAGTTGCCTTTCAAGACCTGGTATTCGTCCTTCAGCTCTTGGAACAGGCGCGCCTTGACCGCCCGCTTCTGGGCATCGCTGCGGTCGACGAGCGCGTAATTCTGCTCGAGCGCCTTGCGGTACTTCATCAGCAAACCGAGGAAATCCTTCTTGCGGCTCCGGTAGCGCGCATAGGCGTCGCGCATCTGCTGGTTGCCGAAGCGCTCCATCCAGCGCTCGACGCCGACCTCTTCCACCGTCGACGCGAACGATTCGTTGAATTGCGAATCGCCCTGCACGTACACGATCTGGTGCGCCAGTTCGTGGAAGATCATACGCGCCAGTTCGCCGTCCGGGTAATTGATGAACGTGGAGATCAGCGGATCGCTGAACCAGCCCAGGGTCGAATACGCGGCCACGCCGCCGACCTCGACGTCGTCGCCCGCGTCGCGCAATTCCTTCGCGTACGACTCGGCCGCGTTCTTGCTGTAATAGCCGCGGTAGTTCACGCAGCCGGCCACGGGGAAGCACCATTGCAGGGGCCGCAGCGACAGCTCGGGCGTGGCGACGACGTTCCACAACACGTATTGCCGCTTCAGGGCCGCGTAGTTTTTATAGCTGTTGTTGTCGGGTAAAGCCATTTCGGCAACTGCGAAGCGGCGGATCTGGCGCGCCGTCTCGAGGCGATGGCGCAGTTTGGTACTGGTGCCGGGGTCGGCGATCCAGTCGTCGATCGGACGGGCGTCCGACAGGAGTTCAAGCTGCCCCTGGGCCGCCTGGGAGTAGTAGTTCAGCGTGGAGCAGCTGGCCAGCAGCCCCGCTGCCGTGCCTGCGATGAGCACGGGGCGGAGCCACGGGGTAATCCGTGTGAGTTTCATAGTTCCAGATCATGGTGCGGCCTTTTCAACCTGCACCAGCGTGTCGTAAAAGGTGGGCGCCCGGCCCATGTCGGTCAGGCGCTGACTGGTGACTTCGTTGGCGTTCTTGCCGTCGCTGGCGAGCTTCTTCCACCAGATCGACAGGCCGACCACGAGGCCGGCCCGCGCGCGGGCGGTGACCCGGGCGCGCGCGACGAACGCGCCCCGGTCGTTGAAGATGCGCACCATCTCGCCGTCTGCAATACTGCGGGAAGCGGCATCGGCGGGATGGATGTCCAGGTGCGGTTCACCTTCCGTTGCGCGGAGGCTCTGGACATTGACAAAGGTTGAGTTGAGGAAGTTCCTGGCCGGCGGAGAAATCATCGCCAACGGATATTTCTCCGCCAGTTCGGGGTTGGAGGCGACCGACTCGTGGTTCGGGATATAGGTCGGCAGCGGATCGAGGCCGTCGGCCAGCATCGATGCAGAATACAACTCGCACTTGCCGGACGGCGTGGGGAAACCGCCTTCGGCGAACGGCGCGACGGGCATGTTCAGCTTTTGCCAGCCCGTGCGCTTCAGCGACGACCAGTCGAAGTGCACGGCGCGCTCGTGTTTCGTATCGAACGCCTGGGCGGCCAGTTCGTCGTCCGTCTCGTCGAAGATCGGATCGTTCATGCCCATGCGCTTCGCGATCAGGCGGAAGATTTCCGTGTTCGGTTTCGATTCGCCCAATGGCGCAATCGCAGCGTTATTCGCCATCATGTACAAATGGCCATACGCGAGGTGCGCGTCGACGTGTTCCAGTTGCGTGGTGGCCGGCAGCAGGATGTCCGCGTAGTCGGCGGTGTCGGTCTGGAAGTGTTCCAGCACCACCGTGAACAGGTCCTCGCGCTCGAAGCCGCGCTGCACCTGCGCCGAATCCGGCGCGATCGCGAGCGGATTCGAGTTGTACACGATGACGGCGTCGATCTTCGGGCCGAAGTCGGGCGACGCTTCCCGTTGCAAGTCGGCGCCGATGGTGTTCATGTTGATCGTGCGCGGTAGCTTGCCGCGCAACAGGTCCGGGCGTTGCAGGACAGCTTTATTGGCCGGGAACGTGCCCGACGTCGACAACTGCACGCCGCCGGCCGCATGGCGCCACGCGCCCACGAGCGCCGGCAGGCACGCGATGTTGCGCACGGCCATGCCGCCGCCATGCACGCGCTGCAGGCCATAGTTCATGCGGATCGCGACCGACTCGCCCGCGCGCGCCGTGCGGCCGTATTCGCGGGCGAGGTCGACGACTTCTTCCACCGTGATGCCGCACGTTTGCGCGGTGCGCTCCGGCGTCCATTCGGCCACGCGGTCCTTCAGTTGCGCGAAGCCGAACGTGTATTTCTCGATGTAGTCGTGGTCGAGCAGGTTCTCTTTCACCAGCACGTGCATCATGCCCAGCGCCAGCGCGGCGTCCGTGCCGGGCATCAGCGCGATGTGCTGGTGGCATTTCTCGGCGGTGAGCGAGCGATATGGATCGATGGCGATCAATTTGGCGCCGCGCCGCTTGGCTTCCTGCAAACGCGTCCACAAATGCAGGTTCGACGCGATCGGATTCCCGCCCCAGATCAAGACCAGCTTCGCGTCCTGGAACTGTTCGGTATCCGTGCCGATCGAACCGCCGATCGTGTATTTGTAGCCCGTGGCACCAGCGTTCGCGCACACGGTGCGGTCGAGCAGGGAAGCACCCAGCGTGTTGAAGAAGCGCATGGCCATCGCCTCGCCCTGTACGAGGCCCATCGTGCCGCAATAGCTGTACGGCAGGATTGCTTGCGGGTCGCGTGCGGCGATGGGTTGCAGGCGGTTCGCAATCTCGTCGAGCGCCTGCTCCCACGTGATGCGTTCGAACTTCCCTTCGCCCTTTTTACCGACGCGGCGCATCGGGTACAGCAGGCGGTCGGGGTGGTAAGTGCGTGCTACGTAGCGCGAGACCTTGGTGCACAGCACGCCGGCCGTCGTCGGATGATCCGGATCGCCCTTGACCTCCGTGGCCACGCCGTCCTCCACGGTCACGAGCAACGCGCAGGTATCGGGGCAGTCATGCGGGCAGGCGCCGCGGACGATGGTCTTGGTCATCGGATTCATCCAGAAAAACGTCGATAAACCAGTACTTTATACGATTCCGCCGGCAGCCGTGGCGGCTCTGGCCTTCCACATGATGGCAGGGCTACAATAGTTCAATAGATGCATGCCTACGAGGCATCACAGCATACGGAGAGAAACAATGAGACTGGTCGAACCTATTCTCGCTTACCAATCCGAGCTCGAAACGATCCGGCGCGACATCCACGCCCATCCCGAACTCTGCTACGAAGAACAACGCACGGCCGACGTCGTGGCCGCGCGCCTCACCGCATGGGGCATCCCCGTCGTCCGCGGGCTGGGCGTGACCGGTGTCGTCGGCATCATCAAGAACGGCACCTCGGACCGCGCCATCGGCCTGCGTGCCGACATGGACGCCCTGCCGATGCAGGAACTCAACACATTTGAGCACGCGTCGCGCCACGCCGGCAAGATGCATGCTTGCGGTCATGACGGGCACACAACGATGCTGTTGGGTGCAGCCCACTATCTGTCGCAGAACCGCAACTTCGACGGCACTGTCTACCTGATCTTCCAGCCCGCCGAGGAAGGCGGCGCCGGCGCGCGCCGCATGATGGACGACGGTTTGTTCGAACGTTTTCCGATGGACGCCGTGTACGGCATGCACAACTGGCCGGGGATCAAGGCGGGCAGCTTCGGCGTCGTCGCGGGACCGATGATGGCATCCAGTAACGAGTTCCACGTCGTCGTCAAAGGCAAGGGCGCACACGCCGCGCAACCGCACCGCGGCATCGACCCGGTGATGGTCGCCGTGCAGATCGCGCAAGCCTGGCAGACGATCATCTCGCGCGAAAAGAACCCGCTCGATACGGCCGTCCTGTCGATCACGCAGATCCACGCCGGCAGCGCCACCAACGTCATCCCCGACGAAGCCGCGCTGATCGGCACCGTGCGCACGTTCTCGACGGATGTGCTGGACCTGATCGAGCGGCGCATGAACGAGATCGCGGGCGGCGTGGGCGCCGGTTTCGGCGCCACCGTCGATTTCTCGTTCAAGCGCAATTACCCGCCCCTCATCAACCATCCGGAACAGACGGCGTTCGCTATCGAAGCGATGCGCGCCGTGGTGGGTGCGGAGAACGTCGACACGAACGTCGAGCCGACGATGGGCGCCGAGGACTTCGCGTTCATGCTGCAGGAAAAGCCGGGCTGCTATGTCTTCATCGGCAATGGCGACGGCGATCATCGAAGCCGCGGGCACGGCCTCGGGCCTTGCCAGCTGCACAACGGCAGCTACGACTTCAACGACCACCTGCTGCCGATCGGCGCCAGCTTCTGGGCGAGGCTCGTCGAGATGAGCCTTACAGCCCCAGCTCCTTCAATACGGCTTCCTTGAGATCCTGCGCCTCGGGGCTGGACATCTTGCGCGGATGCGGGATGTTCACCTCGAACGTGGCCTGGATCGTCGTCGGCCGCGGCGACAGCACGACGATGCGGTCGGCCAGGTGCACGGCTTCCTCGACGTCATGCGTGATCAGCAGCACCGTGTGGCGCTCTTCTTCCAGGATGCGCAGCAGTTCCATGCGCATCTTGAGGTTCATGAGCGCGTCGAGGGCGGAGAACGGCTCGTCCATGTAGAGGATCTCGGGCTTCATGACGAGCGCCCGCGCGATCTCCACGCGTTTCAGCATGCCGCCGGACAGTTCGTGCGGATAGCTTTTTTCGAAACCTTTCAATCCCACCATCGCCGTGTAGTGGTCGGCGAGTTCCGCCTTTTCCGCCTCGCTGATGCCGTCCAGCCCGAACATCAGGTTCTGCTGCACCGTCAGCCACGGGAACACGGAACCGTGCTGGGAAATGAGGATGCCCTTCGGACTCGGGCCGTGGCGCACCTGGCCGTCGATCAGGACGCGGCCTTCGTCCGGCTGGTCGAAGCCGCACAGCATCTTCATCAACGTGGACTTGCCGCAGCCGGACGGACCGACGATGGCAACGAATTCGCCGTCGCGGATCGTGAGGCTGATGCCGCCGACGACCGGCAGCGTGCCCTTGCGCGTCTCGAAGCTTCTGCGGATGTCGTCGACGACGATCTTGTCCGCGACCTTGTAGTTCACCTTAGCGTCCATAGCGCCACCTTACCGATTTGAGACGTTCCAGCAGACGGGTGATCCCGTCCAGCATGAGGCCGATGATGCCGATGATGATCATCGCCGCGACCACGAGATCGTAGCGGTTGCCCGCGTTGCGCGAATCCATGATCAGGTAGCCGAGGCCCGAGCGCAGCGCGATCATTTCCGCCGCCACGACCACGAGCCAAGCGACACCGAGCGTGATGCGCATGCCGACGATGATCTCCGGCAGCACGGCCGGGATGATCACCTGGCGATACAGCTTGGCGCGCGAGACGCCGAAGTTTTCCGCCGCGCGCAGGTAGCGCCGCTCGATCGTGTGCACGCCGGCCGCGGTCTGCACGATCATCGGGAACACGGACGCGATGAAGATCAGGAAGATCGGCGACGCGTTACCCACGCCGAACCACAGGATCGCGAGCGGGATCCAGGCGATCGGAGAGATCGGGCGCAGCAGCTGGAACAACGGATTCAATGTGACCCAGGCCGCGTCCATGCGGCCGATCCACAGGCCGAGCGGAATGGCGATCGCGATCGCCAGCAAAAAGCCGGTACCGACGCGCATCAGCGACGACCCGATGTGGTCCCACAAGGTGCCGTCCTGCACCAGCTCCCACGTGCCCGTGACCACCTGCCCCGGCGTCGGGAAGATCGCGCTGTTCGTCGCGACGACGACGGCCCACCATACGGCGATCAGCAATGCCAGCACGACCGCCGGCGCGATGATCCGCGCCCGCTTCTGTGCAAAAAAACTCTTCTTTTTCACAGCCTCTTGTCTCCCTCTTATGATTGCATCCAATGCCGTGCGCGCCACACAAGCCGCCGCCAGCCCGCATCGGGCGCCGGATCGACGACGATGCGCATCTGGCCGCTCGCGTGCGCCGTGCATTCGAATTGCACGTCTCCCGCGACGCCGAACGGCATCCTGAAACTCTGCCCGGGCATGATCAACACGGGCCCGAACGTCTGCGGCACGTTGTCGAGATTCTTCAGCACGAGGATGTCCTTCACGCCCAGCGTGAGCCGGATGGACGTCGGCAGGACCTCGACCTTGTCGCCCGCCGCGCGCCGCGCGTACGTCCCCGCGGGAATCTCGAACAACTGCTCGCGCGAGCCGGCGTCGACCGGTGCGAACATGGCCCACAGCGCCACGATGGCCGGCGCCGCCGCGGCCAGCACCAGGATGCGCGAACGTGTCATTGATTCAGCAGGACGCGCACGTCGTGCACGACGTCGTCCACCGCGCGGCCGTACGGGCTCAATGCGCGCAGCTTGCCGGACCGGTCGACGAGGTAGACGAAGGACGAATGATTGAAGCCGTAGTTGGCACCGCTGCCCGTCCTGGCGGCCGTGACGCCGTAGTCCTTGCGCACCTCGGCCAGTTGCGCGGCGGGGCCGGTCGCGCCCACGAACGTCGGATCGAACGCCGTCAGGTACGCGCGCATGCGCTCCGCCGTGTCGCGCTCCGGATCGACCGTCACGTACACGACCTGGAAGTCCTTGCCCTGCGCGCCCAGCTTCGTTTTCACGGCCGCCAGTTCGGCGAGTGTCGTCGGGCAGACGGCCGGGCAGGATGTGAACCCGAAGCCCAGCGCCACGACCTTTCCGCGGTAATCGGACAGTGTAAGAGGCTTGCCGGTGGAACCCTGCAGCGTGAAATCCGGCGCCATGCGAGCCGGGGAGAATTCGCCGGATTTCAATGCCTCGGCCCCCGCGACGAGCGGCAGCGCAAGGACCAGCGCCGTGGCGATGCGTTTCATAGCGTGATCGTGACGGGGCGAACGGCCTTGAAAAAGCGCTCGTCCACGTATTGATTGAACTGGATGGGCTTCTTCAGGGTACCGGCATCCACCGACATTTGCATCAATTCGTCGAATTCCTTTGGAATGATGCGCAGGTCGCCATACGTGACGCGGTCGCTCGGATTCGTCATCACGAATTTCAGGATCTTCGGATCCTGGTTGAAGTATGTCTTCGTCGCGGCGATGGCGATGGCCTTGTCGCGGTGCGCGGGATCCGCATCCATCCAGCTGCCGGCGGCCTGCACGTAGTTGACGAGGTCCTGCACGGCGGCGGGGTTCTGCGCGATCAGGTCTTCGCGCACGGTGAGCACGCAGCAGATGTAGTTCGGCCATTCGTCGCGCGTCATGCGCAGCGGCGTCGCGTAACCGGCCATCTGGGCGGCGGCGCCGAACGGCTCGCCCGTGCAATAGGCATCGATGGCTTTCGCGTACAGCGCGGCGGGCATGTCCGGCGGCGGCATCTCGACCAGTTCCACGTCCTTGATGGCCATGCCTTCCTCGGCCAGCATCTTGCGCAGGAACAGCAGGTCGACGGCGAACCGGCTGGGGATGGCGACGCGCTTGCCCTGCAGGTCGCGGAATGTCTTGTAGCCGGCATCCGTGCGCACCATGATGACGGCGCCGGAGCGGTGGCCCAGCGACACGACCTTGACGGGGATATTGCTGGACACGAGGTCCATGACCATCGGCGCCAGCACGTAGGCGGCCTGGATGCGGCCCGCCATCAGCGATTCCTTCAGTTCGGGGAAGCCGCTGTATTTGCTGTACTCGAAGCCGAGCGGGTTCGCCGGCTTGGTCGTGGCGATCTCCGCCGCTTTCGCCGCGCACGCCACGGGCAGGGTCAGGTTGCAGGTGACCGGCAAACCGGCGACGACCAATGATGGGCTTTTCTTCTCCGAAGAACACGCCGCCAAAGCGGACGGCAAGGCCATCGCCGACGCCAGTTTCAACAACTGCCGCCGGGTGCGGAAGCTGCTATCCAGTTTATCCATGCTGTCCCTGTCCTCTCCCTGGATTACGTAACGACGTAATACCTCGGGGAATTATACGGACTTGTATTGATAGCGCAAACGTTATGGAAGCTGGTCCGGCGCGGTGCCCAGCCGCTTGCCGGGATTCACCCGCTCCAGCGCGATCAGGCCGGCCGCGTGGTCGGCGGACGGGATGTCGCCCGCGATGGTTTCGTACTGCCGCGTTACCAGTTCCGTCACGGGCAGCGTGACGCCCGCGCTGCTGGCTGCCGCCAGGATATTGCGCTGGTCCTTTAGCTGCGTCTTGACCTGGCCGCCCGGCATGAAATTCCGCTCCAGCATGCGCTGGCCATGCACTTCCAGTACCTTGCTGCCGGCAAAGCCGCCGCGAATGGCGTCGCGCACGGCCGCCGGATCGGCGCCGGCCGCTTCCGCCAGCAGCAACGCTTCCGCCACAACATTGATCGTCGCACCGACGATCAACTGGTTGCACAGCTTGGCCACCTGGCCGCTGCCGACGGGACCGACTGCCTTCGGCGTGCCCATCGCGCGCAGCACGGGCTCGGCCTGGGCATAGTCGGCCGCATCGGCGCCGGCCATGATCGCGAGCTGGCCCGCTTCCGCACCGCCCACGCCGCCGGACACGGGCGCGTCGACGAAGCGGCAGCCGGCGTCGCGCAGGCGCGCGGCGAAGTCCAGGGCTTCGTCCTGGCGCGTGGAGCTCATGTCGATCCACAATGCGTTTTGCTTCAGGGCCGGCAGCGCGTCGGCCATGACCTGGCCGACAATGGGACCCGCTTCCAGGATCGAAATCACGATGTCGGCACCGCGCACGGCATCCTGCAAGTCGGCACGCGGTTCGGCCCCGGTGCCGCGCAGCGCCTCGGCCTTGGCGGCCGTACGGTTCCACACGCGCAGGGGATAGCCGGCCCGGGCCAGCCGGGTCGCCATCGGCTTGCCCATCAGGCCGATGCCGAGAAATGCCACAGTCGGTAACGTCATTGCTTCCTCACGAGATTCTGTTAGCCACATTCTAACAATTAGCAGGTCGACCACGTCCTTTCGAGGACCTCGCTACAATAGCGGTTTGGCCGTGACCATTTTGTTCGCACGGCTCTCTTTCACAACAAAGGCAATGTTTTCCATGAAAAAAATGATGCGTTCCCTGGCGGCCGTGGCCGCGTTGTCGGCCGCGACGGCGGCCCATGCCGCCGACGGTTATTTCGATTCGTCGTCGGTGGAAGTCGGCGGCGGCGAGCACGTGCAGGTCGTCCGTCTCGCGGTCCAGAAAGACTGGAACAAGACCTGGCTGCCGACCAGCGGCTATCACCTGAACGGCTACTGGGATGCGAACGTCGCCTATTGGCGCGCCAACCAGTGGCTCGACCAGCCGGGCAACACGAAGGACCTGGCCGTCGTCGGCATCACGCCGGTGTTCCGCTGGGAAGCGGACAATAAACTGGGCTTCTACGCCGACGCCGGCATCGGTGCCGCCGTCTTCTCGAGCGTGTACCGCAACACGCACCGCCAGCTGTCGACCGCGTTCGAATTCGCCGACCACGTGGGCGTGGGCTATGTCTTCGCCAACAAATGGGAACTGGGCGCGCGCCTGCAGCACTACTCGAACGGCGGCATCAAGAAACCGAACGGCGGCGTCAACCTGCTCCTGCTGAAGGCGGCCTACCACTACTGATCCGGTTGCGACCCGGTTATGGGATTTATGTGACACTCTCCCCATGACCGATACCGACACCATCAAACGCTACTTGCCGTGGCTGGTGGCGACCGCGCTGTTCATGGAGCAGCTCGACGCCACCATCGTCAACACCGCCGTCCCCAGCATCGCGGCCAGCCTGCAAGTCACGCCGCTCAGCCTCAAATCCGTCGTCACCAGTTACATCCTCAGCCTGGCCGTGGGCATCCCGGTGAGCGGGTGGATGGCCGACCGCTTCGGCACTCGCCGCGTGTTCTTCACGGCGATCGCGATCTTCACGGTGGCCTCCGTACTGTGCGGCCTGTCGCTGAACGCGCCGATGATGGTGGCGGCCCGCCTGCTGCAAGGCCTCGGCGGCGCGATGATGATGCCGGTGGGACGGTTGTCGATCATCCGCACCTTCCCCAAGAACGAATTGCTGGGCGCGATGAACTTCGTGATCCTGCCGGCGCTGATCGGACCCCTGCTCGGGCCGACCGTCGGCGGCCTGATCGTGCACTGGACGTCGTGGCGCGCGATCTTCTTCGTCAACGTGCCCGTCGGCCTGTTCGCCCTGTACCTCGTCTGGCGCCACATGCCGGACTACCACGGCGCCGAGCCGCGTCCGCTGGACGTGATCGGGCTGATCCTGTTCAGCTCGGGCACGGCGATCCTGTCCTGGCTGCTCGAAGTCTTCGGCGAGCACACGCTCGACCCCATGACGGCCGGCCTGATGCTGGCGCTCTCGATCGCCCTGCTGGCGGCGTATGCCTGGCATGCGAACGAAGCCCAGTTCCCGCTGCTGCGCCTGGCGTTGTTCAAGGTGCGCACGTTCCGCATCTCCGTGCTGGGCGGTTTCATCACGCGCCTGGGCATCGGCGGCCTGCCCTTCCTGCTGCCGCTGCTGTACCAGCTGGGCCTCAAGCTCGCGCCGTGGCAATCGGGCCTCTTGATGATGCCGACGGCCGCCGCCGCGATGGGCATGAAACTGATCGCGCCGAAAGTCCTCGCGCGCTTCGGCTACCGCCAGGTGCTCATGTTCAACACGATCTGCATCGGCCTGACGATCGGCCTGTTCGCGCTCGTCGGTCCGTCGACGCCGTGGTACGCCATCGCGGTCATCGGCTTGCTGCAGGGCTTTTTCAATTCGCTGCAATTCTCGAGCATGAACACGCTGGCCTATGCCGACGTGGAATCGAAAGACTCCAGCATGGCCAGCACGATCGCGTCGTCGTTCCAGCAGCTGTCGATGAGCTTCGGCCTCGCTGCCGGTTCGATCGTGACGGCCTGGTTCCTGGGCCGCGTGCCGCAGACGGACCAGGTAATGGTGACCAGGGCGCTGCACCACGCGTTCATCACGCTGGCCGTGATGACGATGCTGTCGTCCCTCGTCTTCGCGCGCCTGCGCCGCGGGGATGGCGAAAGCATCACGCAAAGCAAGACAGCGACGGCCGTGGCGCAGGATCCGGCGCCGCTGTCTCAAGCCTGATGAACCTGATAAGCAAAAAGCCCGCTCAGTTTGGACTGAGCGGGCTTTTCTTAATAACTAGCCTGACGATAACCTACTTTCACACTGGT
>CBIHRX010000032.1:0-34031 GCA_966212555.1 uncultured Massilia sp. | reverse complement strand
TGTCCACGTAGGTGTAGTTCGCCTGGACGCCGAAGCCCGACAGCCAGCCCGGCAGCTTGTCGAAATACTGCTGGTATGCGATTTCCGCGCCGCGCGCATGGCCGCGCGCGCCGTTGACCGGCCCCGTGACCGTGAACGTGTACGGCGTACCCGTCACGCCCGCGACGTCGTAGCCGTAGGACTGGTTGATGATGATGTCCTTCAGCTGCTTGTTGAAGACGGCGACCGTCAGCGAGCCGGCCGGCGCGAAATACCATTCGGCCGACAGGTCGACCTGGCGCGACTGCACCGGACGGAGCTTCGGATTGCCGGTGCCCGTGCCCGTGAGGCCCACGTTGTTGACGGTGACGACGTTGCCGGTCGTGGTCTGGTCGACGTTTTCCGACAGCGTCGTGTAGCTCTGCAGCTGCGAATAATCCGGCTTCGAGATGCCCATCGCGGCCGCGAAGCGGAACTGCAGCTTGTCGGTGGCCTTCATGCGCAGGTTCAGGCTCGGCAACACGTTATGGTAGTGATTGTCGAAGTCCTGGCGCGTCGAGAACGCGGCGATGTTCGGGATTTCCGGACCGACGACCGTCGTGCCCTCGGCCGGCTGCGTGATGTTCGGATTGAACACCGTGTAGCCGTGCGCTTTCAGCAGCGTCTGCACGTAGCGCACGCCGATGTTGCCGTCGATCGGGTACTTCAGGTCGTCGAAGCCGAAGCGCAGCTGCGTGTAGAACGCGCCGGTGCGCTCGGACAGGTCGTTCGTGCCGGCGGGATCGGTGCCGAACGTCGCGGGCGACCACGGCGTGCACGGATTGGTCGTGCCGTTCGCCTGGTTGGCCTGCTGGCACAGGATGTCGTGGTAGCTGTGCAGCGTCGCATAGCTGCCCGGGTAACCGGTGGCCAGCGCCACGTTCGGGAACACGAGGGACGGGACCGGGGTGTTATTGTTGAAGAAGTTCGTGAACTGGTGGACCTGCGTCTGGTTCGAGAAGCGCGGATCGCTCAGGTACGCGAGCTGGCCGCCCGTGTCCGACTGCCACGGCTGGGTGATGGCCGCCCAGTTGTAGCTCGGGTTCGAGTTCGTCGTCGTCGAATCGGCCTTCGTCAGGCGCACGCCGAAGCGCACGTCGCGCAGGACCGGATGGTCGAACGTGTACTTCGCATCGGTCTTCCACGCCCATTCGCCGGCATGGCTGTCGTCGAAGTGTTCCTGCGTGAACGCCCAGTAGTAATTGGCCGGATTGGCCAGGTAGGCGGTCTGGACGTCGTCGAACGTCAGCTTCGGCACGGAGCCGGACAGGTCCACGTTCTCGTACGGCATCTTGACGGCCGTGGCGACGGTCGAGTCGAAGCTGTTGCTCGTCGCGCGCACGCGCTGCACGTCGGTGTCGATCTGCCAGTCGCTGTTCGGACGCCACATCAGGTGCCAGGAGATGTCCGTCGTCTGCGACTTGCGGTTGGCGGCGCGGGTGTCGGCGCCGAAGTCGATGCCCTTGTCGGTGGCGTCGGTCAGGGTGCCGGTCAGCAGCTGGCCGTTGGCGCCGTAGGTGCCGTTCGTGACGCCGATGTTGTACGGGCTGGCGGACGAGAAGATCGCCTGCTCGTCCCACTGCATGCGGTACTTCGACTTGAAGTACGTGAGCGACGACTGCAGGTTGGCGTCCCGTTTCCATTGCAGCGCACCGTAGATGCCCTGGCGCTTGCGGTCGAAGTTCAGCGTGCGGTACTGCGAGCCTTTCGGCACCCACACGTTCTTGTCGGCGACGACGTCGCTGCGCTGGTAATACGGCTCGACCTGGAACGCGTCGGTACGGGTGCCGCTTTCCGAGTACGCGTAGTCGAACAGGGCGCCCACTTCGCCGAAGCCGGTCTTCCAGCGGTCGGAGAACATGAACGAGCCGGACGGCTGGCGCCTGCCCTTCTTCAGTTCCGAATACGTGTCCTGCAGCGACGCGGCCAGCTTGCGGCCCTTGAAGTCGAACGGCATCGCGGTGCGCAGGTTCACGAGGCCGCCGATGGCGCCTTCGATCTGTTCCGCCGACGGATTCTTGTAGATGTCGACGCCGGCCATCAGCTCGGGCGGGACGTCTTCGAAGTTGAGGGAGCGGCCGCCGTTGGCCGAGAACGAATCGCGGCCGTTCAGCTCCGAACGGGTGTACGACAGGCCGCGGATGGTGACGCCCGAGCCTTCGACCGAATAGTGTTCCGGGTCGCCCTTCGACATCGTGCGGTCGATGGTGACGCCGACCACGCGCTGCAGCACTTCCGTGATCGAACGGTCCGGCAGCTTGCCGATATCGTCCGCGACGATCGAATCGACGATCTCGTCGGAATCGCGCTTGAGCGCCTGCGCCGAATTCAGCGCGGCGCGCTGGCCCGTGACGACGACGACATTGCTGCCGCCCGCCGGCTGGGTCTCCTGCGCGACCGCCATCCCGCCGGCCAGCAACGCGACATGCGTCACGGCCACGGCGATAGCCGTTTTCTTGAATTGATACATCTACATCTCCTCTTGGCTGACAACAGGGCCCATCGAATGACGGTGCCCTTCACTGCAAAGAGGCGACCTCCCTGGGTCTGCCTCTGAACTCCTTAAAACCGGGCCGCGTCCCGGCGCTCGCTCTCGCCCGGACGCAGTGCCACCGCGCCGGGGCGCGCCCCATCGCGCCCGGTCGCGGCACCACTGCCTGCTACCCGCCGCACGACGGCAGCGACGAGGCGGCCGCGCGTCCAGCGCATGTCGACCTCGAACCCGCCGCGTGCGCGCAGGCCTTTCACTTCGCCGTCCGGCCACGCGGACGGCAGCGCGGGCAGCAGCTGGATCGCGCCCGCCTGCGACTGCAGCAGCATTTCCGCGATGCCGGCCGTCGCGCCGAAATTGCCGTCGATCTGGAACGGCGGATGCGCATCCAGCAGGTTCGGATACGTGCCGCCGACATTCAGCTGTTCCGAGCCGGCGCTGGCCTGCTGGGCCGCGCGCGCGCCGGGGCTGGCCAGCACGCCGCGCAGCATCCGGTAGGCGTGGTCGCCGTCGTACAGGCGGGCCCAGAACGCCATCTTCCACGCCATCGACCAGCCGGTGCCCGCGTCGCCGCGCGCCTCCAGCGTGCGCTTCGCGGCGGCGGCCAGCGCCGGCGTGCGCGCGGGGCTGATCTGGCGTCCCGGGAACAGCGCGAACAAATGCGACACGTGGCGGTGCGTGTCGCCCGGCGTATCGAGCACCGGATCCTTTTTCTCGTCCAGCCATTCGAGCAGCTGGCCCCAGCTGCCGACCCTGGGCGCCGCGAGGCGGTCGCGCATGCGGGCGAGTTTGTCGCGCAGCGGCTTGTCGACACCTAGGACGTCCGCCGCTTCCACCGTGTTGTTGAACAGGTCCCAGACGATCTCCTGGTCGTACGTCACGCCGTCCTCGATGGGGCCGTGCTCGGGCGACCAGCCTTGCGGCGCGACGAGGCGCCCGTCCGGCAGTTCCTTCAGGTAGTCCTGCCAGAACGCGCTCGCCTCCTTCATCATCGGATACGCGACGTCGCGCAGGAACGCCTCGTCCTGCGTGAACGCGTAGTGTTCCCAGAAGTGCTGGGCGTACCACGCGTTGCCCGTCTTGTTCCACGTGTAGCTCATGCCGCCGAACGGATTCGACTCCGTGCGCAACGTCCAGCCGCGCACCGGCTTGCCCTCCCTGGTCTTGAATTCGGCTGCCGTCGCTTGCCGCCACACGGGCGCCACGCTCGTCACGAAGCCGAAGAACGGCTTCGCCATCTCGGACAGGTTCGTCACGTCGGCCGGCCAGTAATTCATCTGGACGTTGATGTTCGTGTGGTAGTCCGAACGCCACGGCGGCGTGAGGCTGTTGTTCCACAGGCCCTGCAGGTTGGCCGGGAGCGAACCGCGCGAGCTGGAGGCCAGCAGGTAGCGGCCGTACTGGAAATACTGCGCCTCCAGTTCCGGGTCGTTGCCCTCCTTCGTGTACGCCAGCACGCGCGCGTCCGTCGGCAGCGCCTTGCGGTCCGCCGCGGTCGCGCCCAGGTCCAGGTGCACGCGGCCCAGCAGGCCCGCGACGTCGCGTTCGTGCTCGGCACGCAGCAGGTCGACGGGACGCGCGGCCGCGTCCGCGACCTGCGCCGTCACGCGCGCCAGCGGATGCTCGCCCTGGAAGTGCTTCGCCGCGTCGGCGACATAGCTCGTGCCGGCGCCCACGATCACGGTCAGCGCGTCGCATCCGGTGAACACGATGCGGCCGTTCTCGACGGCCACCTTGCCGCCCTCGTTCACGACCCGCACCTGGCTCGCGTAGTCCAGCGTGTTGGCCGTCGGCGCCTCGTTGGGCAGCGTCCAGCCGGCCAGCGTGCCCGTCGCGTACAGGGTGTCCTTGCCGGATGCGAGATGCGCGCCGTGGCGGTCCGACAGCGCGATCGATCCGGTGTACCGGCCCGGCTTGTCGGCCGTCAGGCGCAGGATCATCACCTGCGCCGGGTGGCTTGCCCACGCTTCGCGGCGATACCGCACGCCGCCGTGCGTGTACGAGACGGCGTGGATGGCGTGCGCCAGGTCCAGCGTGCGCCGGTAGTCTTGCGCATCCTGGTCGTGCCCGGGCAGGGTTACGACGACGTCGCCGAACGGCTGGTAAGTCCCCGTCTCCTTCGCATCGCCCGACCACAGGGTGATGTCGTTGAACTGCAGGTGTTCGCGCGCGAGTCCGCCGAACACCATGGCGCCGATGCGGCCGTTGCCGATGGGGAGGGCTTCCTTTTCCCAGCCCTGGTCGTTGTCCTGGGCCGGGCGGTCGTAGCGCAGCACGAGGTCGGGCGCTGCCGCCGCGGTGGAGACGACGCCGGCCAGGGCCAGTGCGCAGATCATACGATGAAATCGATTACAGAGAAAGGCCATAAAAATCGCTTCCGGAAAGCGTCGTTCAGTTCGCGGCGGGTTTGCCGTAGACGATGCCGCGGCCGGCGGTGCTCATGTAGACGACGCCGTAGCGGTTCATGTCGCCCACGATGAACTGGCCGTCGCCCGGTCCGCCGTACTGGTGGGCGTCGTCGTTGATGCGGGTCCAGGTGGCGCCGGCGTCATCCGACCGGTGGATGCCGCGCACGCCCTTCACGTCGCCCCAGATGTACACCGCGGGGTAGTCGTGGCCCGGCGCCGCCTTGCCGAAGCCGACCGCGCCGCAATAGCGCACGCCGTTCACCGGCACGACATGCGCGCCGCCGTCGACGGAGCGTACGAGGCCGCCGTTCTTCAGCGCGACCCACACGTCCCCGCCCCGTCCCGGCGCCGTGCGCACGAGCCGGGAGCCGCCCGCGGGCAGGCTCGCGCGCGGCGCGAACGTCGCGCCGCCGTCCGTGCTGACGAGAAGCGCGGTGTCGTCGTACGCATAGAACACCTTCGCGTCGAGCGGATCACCGACCGGGCGCAGGTTCGTCTTCGCCAGGCCCGCAACCGGCGTCCACGTGGCCCCGCCGTCGCTTGACCGCCAGACGTCCTTCGCCTTTTCCGGCGCATGCAGGATCACGGCGCCGTCGGCCGAGATGGCGAGCTGTCCCCGCTTGCTCTTGATGGCGGCGGTCTTCGTCCACGTGGCGCCGCCGTCGTGCGTGACGAGCATGCTGTCGCCCACGCGCACCATCGTCTTCGGAACCTTCGCCGCGACGGCGAGACCCGTCGTGGTGCCGATCTGCGGATCGTGGATGCGGCCGTGGCGCGACGGATCGTCGTGCAGGTAGCCGTCGATGTCGCCGATGGCGGAGACGAGCGGACCGCCGGGAATGCTGGCGAAGCCCAGCGGGACCGTCTCTTCCAGGCCGTCGACCGTGAACGTCCAGGTCGCGGGCGCCGCGTCGATGTTCGCCGTGCGGAACACGCCGTTGCCGGACGTGACCCACACGGCGTGCGTGTCGGCCGGATCGAATTCGACGGAGCCGGCCCAATGGATCGAATGTCCTTTCAGCCAGGGCACGCCGGCCGCGTCGCGCACGAAGCCGCGGCCGATCACGTCGGTCCACGTGGCGCCGCCGTCGGTCGACAGGAAAATCCGGTCGCCCTTCGCGTCGCCCTGCGGCAGGAACGTATTGATGGTAGACGCGACGAGGCGCTGCGGATTCTTCGGATCGACGCTGATGCCGGCGAACGGCCGCGTCCAGCCGGCGGGCGTGATGTTCGTCCATACGCCGTTCGCGATCGCGTATTTCCAGATCTGGCCCCGGTCCATCGGCTCCCGGCCCGTGCGGTCCGGATGCGGTCCCGCGCCGTTCGCGAACGTGACGATGAGGTTCCCCGCCCCGTCCAGGATCGCGCGCTGCGGCATCAAGTCCACCGGAGCGCCGGCCACGGGCTCGAACGTCGCGCCGCCGTCGTCGCTGCGGTACAGGTTGGGGCCGACGGCGCCGAAGCGGGACACGCCCGCGAACACGCGGCGCGCCTGGCCGTCTTTCACGCTGGCGGGGTCCGGCACGACGATATCGATGCCGACGTCGTTCGGCGTGGACGTCACCGGCAGCGCCTGCACGCGCGTCCACGTGCGGCCCGCGTCGGCGCTCTTGAACAGGCCGTCGCGGCGCGTGCCGACGTACAGCAGCTTGCTGTTGCCCGGATCGACGGCGAGGCGTTCGCCATCCTGGCGGCCCATGCCGTTGCCGTGGGTCTTGAACTGGTTCGTCACGTCGACGATGGAGAAGGTCTTGCCCGCGTCCGTCGAATGCAGGATCGCGGTGCGGCCGCCGTTCAGGTAGGCGATGCCGGCGAGGAGCCAGATATTGTCGGCGTCGCGCGGATCGACGGCGAGCGAGTCGATGCCGAGGTAGCCCGTCTGGTCTTCCGCGACCCAGTCGAGCAGCGGAAACCAGCGGCGTTCGCGCGGATCCCAGCGGTAGGCGCCGCCCACGTCCGTGCGCGCGTACGCGACGCCGGGCGCGGCGCGGCTGGGCACGACGGCCGTGACGAAACCGCCGCCGCCGATCGCGACGCTGTCCCACACGTACGGGACCTGCTGTGCCGCCGCCGCGCGGCCCGCCAGCAATGCCAAAGTAAGGGCTACCGCAGGGGCTACCGCAGGGGCGAGCTTCATCGACTTCATCACATCGTCTCCATCATGCGTACATACACCTGTTTAGCCCTTGTAGACACGGAAGCTGTGCGGCGGGATCACCACGTCGCTCACCGTATCGCGGCTTGCCCCCGGCACCGTCTCGGCCGCCGGACGCGCTCCGCCGGTCGCCGCGTGCTTCACGACCTTCACCGTCGTCGCCGTGTCGCGGAACGACTGGATGACGTAGGCACCGTTATCGTACGTGAACAGGCTCACGCCCGCCGGCGCCTCGATGCGCACGGGCGTGCCGGCCATCAGGTATTTTTTCACGCTGTTCATCACACCCGGCGGCATACTATACAGGTCGCCGATATTGCTGGGAATGGACAAGACGTAGAGAATGCCCTTCGAATATCGGTTCATCAGCAGCACGGGGAAGCCGCGCGCGCCCGCGACGCCGCGGATGATGGGCCAGGCGTCGTTCGTGAAGTAGTGCAGTTCGGGGAACAGCACGTCGCGCGGCGCCACCTTCGGATCGTCGCGCAGCGATTCGCCGTTGCCCGCGCCATAGCCGTTGTAGTAGTCGTTCAGCAGCACCTGGTTGCCCGTCGCGTAGACTTCCACGAGGTCCTGGAAGCCGCGGTCCTTGCGCTTCGGATCCTGCGTCGCCTTGACGAAGCCGGACGTCACGAACACCACCTTCCCCGCTTCCAGCTGGCGCTTCACCTTGTTCAGCACGTCCGGATCCGCGGCCGATGCCTGCGTCAGCAGGATCGTCTGCGCATCCTGAGGAAAGCGCGCCGTCAGCGCGATCGGAATGCCCACGTTGCCCAGGTAGTTGGGCAGGAAGTCCTCGGCGGACGACGAATTGGCCGGGCGATAGGTCGGGATGCCGGTCGGATTGCCCAGCTGGTCCAGCACGGCGTCGATCTGCTTCAGCGCGGCGCCCGCGGCGAGACCCCAGCCCGGCGGCGCCTTCGCGTCCGGGTTCGCCGCCTTCCAGTCGGCCACGATGCGGTCCCAATTGAACGTCGTGTCTTCCTTGGCCCAAGGCCGTTCGCCCGCCTCCGCCGGCGTGTCCTGCGCGGCCGGGTGCCAGTTGAACAGCGTGATCTCGGGCGCCTTGGCCAGCATCGTGTCCCACAGCTGTTCCGCGTAGCGGTCGACGTAGCGGATCGAATACGTGTCGACCCAGCCGCCGCCGTTCTTGCCGTCCTTACGCAGGGTCTCGTAGTAGCGGATGATGTTGTACGACTCGTACTGCTGCAACAGCTGGTCGGTGATGACCGGGTCGCGCGTTTCGGTGCCGGCGTAGATCCCGTCGAACATCTCCGGCTGCTGCGCGAGGTCGAAGCCCAGGCCTTCGAAATGCTCGTACCAGTTCGGGTACTTGATGACGATCCTGACGTTCTTGTTGACGGCGCGCGCCGGGTCGACGATCAGGTCCTTCGACACCTTGCGCATCGTCGCGAGGCGGTAGTCCGTCCACGTGCGGGCGCCCTTCGCCTTGATGTCGGCATCCGACTTCGACGTGTAGAACGTGAAGTCGTCGAGGATCACGTGATCGAAGTGGCGCGCCATCAGCGCCATCGCGCGCCGGCACGTGTCGCGGTCCTTCGGCGATTCGTAGTCGAAGGTCATGAACTGGCCGTTGAAGCCGCCCGCCGCCAGCGTGACGCCGCCCGCCACCTCGACGCCCTTCGCCTGGAACTGGCGCTTGACGGCCTCGATCTCGGCGTCGCTGGCGAAGTGGTTGTCGCGGTAGCCTTCGATGTAGACCTTGTCGAACGGGACCTGGCTCATCGCACGCGCGAACTGGTGCTCGAAGACCTGCGGGTCGACGAGGCTCTGCGTGACGTTCACCGGAATATAGATGGCGGTCTTGAAGTGCTTGTAGTGACCGGCAGCCTGCGCCGGGATGGGTGCCAGCGCGGCATTGCCGGCGACAGCGAGGAAGGCCAGCGCGGCTGCGGTCTGGCGGGCGAGCGAGGTAGGCATGGGTCTCCGGCGATGTTTTTATGGTGTGATCGCTATGCTAAGCGAAGCGATGTTAGCTACGCAAGGCGAATGTTCGCGCTAACAAAGAGTCATATCGCAAGTTGCGCTGTTTAGCATGTTTAGTTGTTAAGCCCTGCAACACAACGATACGTTGTCAAAAGATAGCGCTCCCAAGACACACTTGTTGTATTTCTCACACGCACAACAACATTTTTTTGGCAGTCATGAAATCGATTGCGTATAACATCGTCTGGTGATCCTGCTGCCGGGTCCGGATGTCGCACGCTGACGCGAGCGCACCTTTCGAAACGGCGGTTTTCACTGGTAACACAGGGACCTGTCCGGTTCCGGCCCAGCGCTCTCCCGGCTGGCCGGCGCATCGTGGCGGCGCCCCGGCAACGGTTCGTTTGCCTGGCATGTCGGCAAAAAGACACGTTGCGTTGTCACAAAACCGACAACTGAGTACCAAACAATAAAAATTTTATGGTAGCGTATAACAACCAGTGTTAAGTCTCACATTCACACTGGTTTTGTTTGAGCTTGTTATAACAACACTACCTGATCATCGGGGGAGACAATGAGGAATTTCCAAAAGACCGCGATTGCGGCAGCGGTTGCGCACGTAGCCGTCCTTTCCAGCGCCGCGGCATGGGCACAAACGACCGGCACGCCCGACACCGCCAACGGCCCCGCCGTCGTCGTGGTCAGCGGCCAGCGCGCCGCACTGCAGTCGGCGCAAAAACTCAAGCAGGAGGCCGACGAAGTCGTCGATTCCATCGTCGCCGAAGACATCGGCAAGCTGCCGGACCGTTCGGTCACCGAGGTGCTGCAGCGTATCGCCGGCGTCACCATCGACCGCAACATGGCCGGCGACCCGAACCGCCAGTCCGTCGAAGGCTCGGGCGTGTCCGTGCGTGGCCTGACCTACGTGCGTTCGGAAGTCAACGGCCGCGACGCGTTCTCGGCCGGCGGCGGCCGCTCGCTCGGCTTCGCCGACGTGGCACCGGAACTGATGGCCGGCGTCGACGTCTACAAGAACCCGTCCGCGGAACAGATCGAAGGCGCCGTCGCGGGTCTCGTGAACCTGCGCACCGCGATGCCGTTCGACTACAAGGGCTTCAAGGGCACCCTGGGCGTGTCGGAAACGTACTCCACGCTGCGCAAGGGCGCGCCGTCCCCCACCGGCACCGTCCTGCTGTCGAACCGCTGGAAGTCGGACACGTTCGGCGAATTCGGCGCCCTGGTCGACTTCGCCCACGCGAAGAGCCCGACCCGTTCCGACGGCGTCGGCGTCGACGTGTACTACCCGCACGTGAACTCCACGAATCCGGCCCTGTACGACCGCTCCAAGACCCAGTGGATCCCGCTGGGCGTCGGCTACCGTTCGCAGGACTTCGAGCGTACCCGCCGCGGCGACTACGCCGCCTTCCAGTGGCGCCCGAACCGCGACTTCACGGCCGCCCTCACCTACTTCAAGACGAAGTACAAGGAAGACCTGGACGAGCACGTCGTCGGTTCGTCCGAGGACAAGTGGTACCAGCAGGTCGCGAGCCAGGACTCGGTCTTCAACAGCAACGGCGTGTTCCAGAGCGGTACGATCTCGAACCCGACCTACGGCGGTTCGCCGTTCAACAGCTCGCAGCGCATCAACTCGCGTGAATCGAGCACCCGCGACACGTCGCTGAACCTGCAATGGCGCGTCACGCCGGACCTGACCTGGACCAACGACTTCCAGCACGTCCGCTCGACGACCGAAGGCTTCGACGCCGACGTGTCGACCGGCTTCATCATGCCGAACCAGAAGATGGACATGCGCGGCGACGTGCCGCAGATCACGCTGGGCTCGGCGGCCTACATGGCCGACCCGAACAACTACTACTGGGCCTATACCCAGGAAGCGCTGGACCACGCCACCGCCACCCAGAAGGCATGGAAGACCGACTTCAAGTACGCGTTCGACCACCCGGTACTGCGCGACGTGCGCTTCGGCTTCCGCATGGCCAACCGCGACGGCGAGAACCACAAGGCCCAGAAGTTCTACAACTGGCAGGCCATCACGTTCCCGTGGATGGAAGGCTGGCAGATTCCGCACGTCGCCCGCCTGGGTGACCCGCGCTTCGCCGGCGGCGCGTCGCTGCAGAAGATCGACAACTTCTTCGACGGCAAATACAACCTGCCGCCGATGCTGTTCGCCGACGAAGCCACGGTGCGCGGCTTCCCGAACGAATGGGCCAAGATCCACGCCTACCACGACGTGCTGTGCAAGGAGCAGGGTTCGACCTGCGACCCGTGGAAGGCAGCGACCTTCAACGATCCGGCAGCGACCAACACGCAGACCGAGAAGACCCGCGCCGCGTACACGCAGCTGCGCTTCGGCTTCGACGACCTGAAGTACCCGATCGACGGTAACATCGGCATCCGTTACGTGAAGACGAACGGCTCGGGCAGCGGCTACGTCTCGTACAGCCCGCCGAGCGTCAACATCCCGACGGACGCCCCCGTTACCGGCGCGGACACGCTGGTCAACATCGCGCCGTTCGCGGCAGCCCAGTCGGCCAGCAACTCGTACCACAACTGGCTGCCGAGCCTGAACCTGCGCCTGAAATACAGCGACCAGCTGCAGTTCCGCTTCGCCATCGCCAAGTCCATGTCGCGTCCGGACTTCAACCAGCTGCAAGTGCAGACGACGCTGAACTCGGCGCCGAACCAGACGACGATCCGCGACGCGTCCGGCAAGACGACCCAGGTCATCTTCAACGGCACCAGCCTGTCCGGCAACAGCGACGGCAACGCGATGCTGAAACCGACCACGTCGACCAACGTCGACCTGACGGCGGAATGGTACTTCGCCAAGGCCGGTTCGCTGACGTTCTCGGCGTTCAACAAGGACATCAAGGACATCATCACGACGCAGAACTACGCGTACACGAGGAACGACGTCAACGGCAAGCCGCAGACGTTCGTGGTGACGGGTCCGGTCAACGGCGCCAACGGCTTCGCCCGCGGCTTCGAGATCGCGCACCAGCAGTACTACGACTTCGTGCCCGACTGGCTGAAGGGCATCGGTACGCAGGCCAGCTGGACCTACGTGTCGAGCGAGCGCACGCTGAAGAAACCGGTGTTCGAAGCATGGTGCTCGGGTAACGATGCGGGTTCGAACTACAACCTGTTCATCAACGGCTGCGATACCGACGGCCGCGCCTTCGGCAAGACCCCGCTGCAGGGCCTGTCGCGTCACACGATCAACTTCGCGGTCATGTACGAACAGCACGGCCTGTCGATGCGCCTGGCGTACAACTGGCGTTCGCGTTACCTGCTGGGCGTGACCCAGTGGGGCAGCCGCGGCAACAACGGCCTGAACACGAACCCGGCGGCGGATCCGGCGAAGTACCTGATCCCGACGACGAACAACGACCAGGCATTCGGCCTGCCGCTGTACCAGGCACCGTACGGCCAGCTGGACGGTTCGATCTTCTACGACTTCACGGACAAGTTCCGCGTCGGCCTGGAAGCGACGAACCTGACCAACTCGTACACGCGCCAGATCATGGAGCAGCACGCGGGCAACTTCACCCGCCAGGTGTTCATGAGCGGTCCGCGTTACACGCTGCTGGCCCAGTACTCGTTCTGATCCGACGGAAATCCGCATGATTCGATACAATCGCTGATCGATTCCTGCCCACCGCCGCCGCGGCCTTCACGGGTCGCGGCGGCGCTTTTTTTTCAACAAGGAGCCCTCATGAACATCCAAGGCGAAATGATCATCGGCCGCCAGGCCGTGCGCGGCAGCGCCGGCACGCTGCGTGCCTACAACCCGTCCACGCGCGCCGAGATGGAACCCGAATTCGGCGCCGCCTCCATGGACGACCTGGCCAGCGCCTGCCTGCTGGCGGAACAGGCGTTCGACGCCTACCGCAGCGCCCCGCTCGAGCAGCGCGCCCGCTTCCTGGAAACCATCGCCGACCGCATCATGGACCTGGGCCCGGCCCTGATCGAGCGCGCCGCCGCCGAATCGGGCCTGCCGACGGCACGCCTGGAAGGCGAGCGCGGTCGCACGTGCAACCAGCTGCGCCTGTTCGCGAAGGTCGTCCGCGACGGCCACTTCCTCGAGGCGACGCTGGATTCCGCCCTGCCCCAGCGCACGCCGCCCCGTTCGGACCTGCGCATGCGCAAGATCGGCCTCGGCCCCGTCGCCGTGTTCGGCGCATCGAACTTCCCGCTCGCGTTTTCCGTCGCCGGCGGCGACACCGCGTCGGCGCTGGCCGCCGGCTGCCCCGTCGTCGTGAAGGCGCACAACGCGCACCTGGGCACGTCGGAACTGGTCGGCAAGGCGATCCGCCAGGCCGTGGAAGACTGCGGCATGCCGGAAGGGACCTTCTCCATGCTGATCGGCACCGGCTTCGAGATCGGCCTCGCGCTCGTCGGCCACCCGGTCATCAAGGCCGTCGGCTTCACGGGTTCGCGCGCGGGCGGCCTCGCGCTCGTCAACGCGGCCAACGCGCGCAAGGAACCGATCCCGGTCTACGCCGAGATGAGCAGCATCAATCCGTTCTACCTGCTGCCGGGCGCGCTGGCCGCGGGCGGCGCCAGGCTGGCGCAAGGCTTCGTCGATTCGCTCACGATGGGCACGGGCCAGTTCTGCACGAACCCGGGCCTCGTGATCGCCCTCGCGGGTCCGGACCTCGACGTGTTCCGCACGGCCGTCACGGAAGCGCTGGCCGCCAAGGGCGCGGGCACGATGCTGACCGCCGGCATCCACCAGGCGTACGTCGACGCGATCGCGCGCCGTTCCGGTCTCGCCGGCGTGGAACTCATCGCCCAGGGCAGTTCGGACGGCTGCGGCTGCGCCGCGCAGGCCGCGCTGTACCAGGCCGACGCCGCGACGTTCCTGTCGAACAGCGCGCTGGAAGAAGAGATCTTCGGACCGAGCTCGCTCATCGTCGTGTGCCAGGACGAAGCCGAGCTGCTGGAAGTGACGCGCCACGTGGAAGGCCAGCTGACCGCCACGATCCACGCGACGGCCGCGGACCGCGACCTGGCCGCGAAGCTGATGCCGACGCTGGAACGCAAGGCCGGCCGCATCCTGTTCAACGGCTTCCCGACCGGCGTCGAAGTGTGCCACTCGATGGTGCACGGCGGCCCGTTCCCGGCCACGTCGGACAGCCGCACCACGTCGGTGGGCGCCACCGCCATCGAGCGCTTCCTGCGTCCGGTGTGCTACCAGGACGTGCCGGCGGAGCTGCTGCCGGAAGCCCTGCGCGACGAGAATCCGCTGGGCCTCGCCCGGATGGTGGACGGCACGCTGCAGGTCGCGCGCTGAGTCAAGGCGGCGAATCAATGCGGCGATAGCGCCGCCGCCAGGTCGGGGAGCGCGTCCTTCAGCTCCCGCTCGACCATGCGCGCGAAATACGCCGCGCCCTTGCCGCCCAGGTGCGTGCGGTCGAACGCCGTCCTGGGCATGGCCGGGGGCTGGACGTGTTCCGGCGCGCTCCCGCCATAGCCCGCCGCGCCCGGCAGCACGGCCGGTCCCGCCCAGCCTGCGGGCCGGGGTTCGACGGCCAGCGTGTCCGCCTCGTCCTGGCCCATGGCCTGGACCGCCGCATGGCTGTCCGCGTTCAGGTCCAGCACGGGCACGCGTTCCTGCCGCGCCACCTTCAGCACGGCGTCCGCCCACGGGCGCAGGTTGTTGTCGAGCTTCCCGTCGACGAACGTGCGGCGGGTCAGCGGCGTCACCAGCACGGGCACCCCGCCGAGCGCCTTCACGTCGCGGGCATAGCGCGCCATGTTGGCCGGGAATTCGGTCGCCAGGTCCGTGCTGTGTCCCGGTTTGCCCGGCTGGTCGTTGTGGCCGAACTGGATCAGCACATACGTTGCCCGGTAGGCCGCGCCGCCGCGCAGCAGCCCCTCGACTTCGTCCCAGCGGCCTTCCCTGCGGAAGCTGGCGGAACTGCGCCCCGCCCGCGCCAGGTTGATGCACGTGTTCTCGACCAGTACCCGCTCGCACAATGCGTTGCCGTAGCCGCTCGTCCGGGCCACCGTGGAATCGCCGACCAGGATGAAGCGTACGGGCCGGGCCTCTTCCGCGCCGGCACGGGCGCCAAGGATGGACAGGCCGAGCGCCAGTCCGATTGCAGGGAAAATGCGCATGTCGCTCCTCGTTTATGGTTGCCCGGCGGCGCCGTACAGTTCCGGCGCACCGTCCAGCACGACGTCGATACGGTCCAGCACCACCCCGGGATCCAGGGCGTAGACCCGCAGCGTATGCCGGCCCGGTTGCAGCCGCGGCACGGCGAGCGTGCGCACCGCCGTGTTGGACAATACGTTGCGCTTCCACTCGTCGCTGCGCCCGGCCGTGCCGTAGTCGGCGACCTGCACCGGGCCGTCGTCCAGCCGGTACGCGATGCGCACCGCCCCGGCGCCTGTCAGCGGATGGACGGGCACGGCCACGAGGCGCACCGTGGCGCCGCCGTCCGTCGTCGTGACGAAGCCGTAGGTCAGCGGCGTGGCCCCGGCGATGTCGGCGGGCGCGCGCGGCTGCAGGTCGAGCCGCGCACGCAGCGCGCCGCCGCTCGTGCCCAGGCCGGGCTGGCGTTCCCAGTCCGGATGCGCGGCGGCGCTGCCGGCCGAAATGCTGACGATGTGGTCCCGCTCGCCCGCCACGCCCTGCGGCGCGGACGGAGCGAGACGCACGTCGACCGGCAGCGTGCGGCCGCCGCACTCCAGCGCGAACGCCGGCTTGTCCGACCCGTCGTAGCGCAGGGCGATGCGCTGTTCGTAGCCGTTCCCCGCCTCGAGCGTGCCCGCTTGCACCACCGCCGCGATGCCGCGCGCACCGGCGGCCACGCGCCAGCCGGCAGCCTGGCCGCCGTGTGCCGCCACGGTGACGGCCCGCGTTGCCGGCTCGCCCCGCACGAAGACCACCCGTCCGGCATCCGCCGCATACGGGAACGGGTAGACGATGCCGCATCCCTTGCCTTTGTCCGCCGGGTAGGCCGGCCATGCGGGCTCCGCGAACACGGGCAGGCGGCGCGGGGCCATGTCCATGAAGTTGCGCCACTTGCCGCCGGCGAGGCCGTTGTAGGCGGCCGTGTCGGCGACGATCCGCGCATGCGCCCGGCGTGCTTCGTCCACGAGGTGCGGTGCCGACGGCCGGCCCTGGCGCGCCGACTCCGCGGCCAGGTCGAGGTCCAGGATGCGCGCGTTCAGGTTGGCCGCCCCGCGCACCGGATACAGCACGAGTTCGAAATAGGCGTCGCGCAGCGCAGGCGGAACCTGCGACGCGAGCGCCTCGGCCCGGGCCACCAGCGCGGCGTAGCGCTCCAGGCGCCGCACGCCCTCCTCGCCGCCGGACGCCATGTAGTCCGTGCGGCGGTTCGGCGTGACGGGTTCCACCTGCCCGAACCCCATGAATTCCGGCCGGCGTTCCCAGGCCAGGTCGTAATAGCCCCGCATGACGCGCGCGATCTCGCCGCCCAGGTCGGGGCCGAACTGCGCGGCGCTCCAGTCGGCGAGGTGGCGCGCCGGATCGTCGTCGAGCCGCGTCGCGTCGAACGCGCTGTCGAGGAAATACTGGACAAGGTACTCGGCCGGCTTGATGTCGCCCACGTTGACGACCCACAGCTTGCGCGCGCCCGTCGTCCAGGCGCGCTGCAGCTGGTCGCGAATCAGTGCCGGATGCGTCGTGCCCAGCCACAGGTAGTCGTGCGGCCGGCCCCAGTACGAGATGTGGTAATAGATCCCCGCGCCACCCGCGCGGCGGCGCTCGTTCGCATCGCTCAGCTGGTGCAGGTAGCCGTAGTTATCGTCGGGCCAGACCAGCGTCACGTCGTCCGGCACCTTCAGGCCGGCCTTGTAGACGTCCAGCACTTCCTTGTACAGCGTGAGCGCCTGCGGCACGCCCGCGGCCGGGCGCCCCAGGCTGCGGGCCAGGATGGCGCGCTGCAGCCCGATCGCCTCTTCCGTCGCGCCGCGCGCCTGTTCGATCGTGTCGGCGCCTTCCATCGCCGAGTCGTGCACGCCGCGCAGGCCGACCGAATAAACGTTCTCGCCGTCCTTGACGTCGTCCACGCGGCGGCGCCAGTAGTCCGCCATCCGGTCGCGGTTGACGAAGAAGTTGAACGGCCCGTCCTTGTTGCCGTCCCATTCGCGCACGTTATTGCGCATCATCGGTTCGGCGTGCGACGTGCCGACCACGATGGCATAGTCGGCCGCGGTGCGCGCATTGCCTTCGACCTGGTAGAACGGCTTCGTCGAATCGTGCATCGCCGGCCAGATCAGGTTCGCCTTGAGACGCCACATCAACTCGAAGATGCGCGCATAGGTCGCCGGGCCGATGTCGCCGGCGGGGTCGTGCGCCGCCGCCCAGGGCTGCAGGCCCCAGTCCTCGTCGTTCAGGAAGATGCCGCGGTACTGGACGGACGGCGCGGCCGACAGCCGGAGCGCGCCGTCGACCTGCGGACGCGGGTTCGCGCGCGGCGCGACGTCGGCCCACCATTCCCAGGCCGAGACGCCCAGTTCGCGGCCCAGGTCGACGACGCCGTACACGGCGCCGCGCGGGTCGGAACCGGCGATCAGCAGGACCTGCCGTCCGGCGTCGTCCCGGACGGCGACCCGTAAATACCGTTCCCACTGCCCTGTCAGCCGCGCGAGGTCGATCCCGGCGCGCGCCGCGAGTGCGGTCACGAGCGGCGAACCGGCCGTGCCGACGACGACGCATACGCGCGGGCAGGCGGACAGGCCGGTCGCCACGGGCGCCTCCACCCCCGCCACCGCGCGCAGGTCATGGCGCAGCAGGTTCGCGGCCAGCGCCAGCGTCCTGCTGTCCTCATGCACGATGACAGGCGGGTCGCCGGGACCGGCCAGGGGAAATGGCGCCGCGCCGGCGCAGGGCGCCGCGAGCGCGGCAAGCAGGGCAAGAATCCTGGGTGACATCGGTAGCAAGAGTGGTGCGCAACGGAAGGATACTAAAATATTAGCAGCCCCCGCACCCTATCCTGAAACCCCCTGCCGGCATATCAAATCGGCATATCCCTCAGGGCGCGGCCGGTGTGAAGGTCCATTCCACGCTGTCGGTAGGCGTGCCGGCGCCGACGTCGATCCGGTTCGCGCCCGGCTGGAGGCGCACCTGCCAGCGCGCGACATGCCCCTCGACCGCGCGTTCGCCCTGGTCGACGCCGTTCAGCCGCAGCCGCGCCGCCGGCTGGTTGCTGTACACCTTCACCTCGACCTCCGCCGTCGTCCGTCGCACCGCGCGCCGCGACGCGATGTACACCATCGGCGTCTTCGACCAGTTGGCCTGGTACCAGTAATACGCGTCCTTGCGCACCTTGCGGTCCATGCTGACGAGGCCCTTGTCGTTGACGCCCGGGCCGTCGCCCTCGTTGCGGCCGGCCGACGCGAAGTCGAAGCCCGTCCATACATAGCTCGCCCACAGCCACGGCGCCGCTTCGATCTGGCGCCAGGCCGCCTCGTGGTACAGCGCCTGGTACTGCTCCGGGTGCCAGCGGCTGGGCGCCACCGGACGGCGCACCGGGTCTTCCTGGTGCAATGCGCTGCCGCCGGCACCGTATTCGCTCAGCGACTGCGGCGTGCGCGGCCTCTTCGCATGGTTAGCCGCGAGGAACGGGGCCAGGTCCGCGAATTCCTTGTCGTACCAGCCGAAATAGACGTTGGACCCGACGGCGTCCGTGTGCATGGCCTGCGGCCCGTCGATGGGTGCGCAGCAGTTCGCGTACGCGGTCGGCCGGCTTGCGTCCTCGGCGTGCACGAGGCGCTGCATGGCGTCCAGCACACGGCCGCTGACATCGTCCACCTTGTAGATCTCGTTGCCGAGCCCCCACACGAAGACGGAAGGATGGTTGAAGTTCTGGCGCACGAGCTCGCGCGCCTGCTGGGCCGCGTTGGCCGCGAACGCCTCGCTCGCGCCCACTTCCGACGTCAGGGGCAGCTCGGTCCACACGAGATACCCCTTGCGGTCCGCGAGCGCGTAACTGTGTTCGTTGTGCTGGTAGTGGGCAAAACGCAGGCCCGTGACGCCCAGGTCGGACAGGATGCGGTAGTCGTTGTCGATGTCCGCATCGTCCACCGCGACACCCTTGCCCGGCACATACGTCAGGTGCACGTTCACGCCGTGGACGCGGTACGGGCGGCCGTTCAGCAGCAGGCCGCGGTCCGGATCCAGTTGCACCGTGCGGATGCCGACGTCATTGTCCACGCGGTCGAGAACGGCGCCCGCGCGGGCCACCGTCACCTCGCTCGTGTACAGGTACGGATCCTCGACGCCCTGCCACAGGTGCGGCGCGGCCAGCCCGGCGTCCAGGTCGACCGGCACCACGGCGCGCGCCGGCAGCGCGACGGATTGCTGCGCCGTCGCCGCGACCTTGCCCTCCGCATCGCGCAGCCGCGCCGTGACGACGACGGTCTCCGCCCGCGCGCGGTCGTTCGCCACGCGCACGCGCCAGTGGGGACGGTCCGCCCGGGGCGTGCTGAAATAGACGCCCGGCCCGCCGTAGTCCAGCATGTCGACGTGCACGTCGGCCGTCGTCACGAGCCGCACGCGCCGATACAGGCCGCCGTACAGCGTGTAGTCGCCGCCCAGCGGCGCCACGTCCGGCTGGCGCGTATTGTCGACACGGACGAGCAACGCATTGTCTCCGGCGCGCAGGTGCTCCGTGACGTCGAAGCGGAAGCGCGCGAAGCCGCCTTCGTGGCGGCCGATGCGCGTGCCGTTCAGCCACACGTCCGTCGACAGCGCGACGCCGTCGAATTCGAGATACGTGCGGCCCGCCCTCGCGGCCGGCGCCACGATCGTGCGCCGATACCAGCCGGCGCCGCGGTAAGGATGCGGCGACGTGCCGTCGTCCGCATTGAACGTGTGCGGCAAGGTGACGGCCGTCCAGCCGACGGGGGCGCCCTTGGCGAATTGCCAGGCGTCGTCGAGCGCGGTGACGGTGCGGGGTGCCGCCTGGGCGGAGGCGATACAGGAGATTGCCAGGACGACCACCCGGCACAGACGGATCATGGTAGCGAGCATCTTTGGTTCCGACATAAAAAAAGGGCCCGCGCACGGGCCCTCGTTGAGATCAGGACGATCAGTGGTTATGACGCGGCATGTCGTGGCCGACGTCGCGGTACTGCAGCGCCATCTCCATCACGGCGCCCGTGTGCAGCTGGCCCACGGTCGCGCGGTAGATCTGCTGCCACGGCGTCTGGTTGCCCGGGATCGGCGGCGGCGCGTCCTTGCGGCGCGCTTCCAGTTCCTCGTCGGAGATCAGCACGTTGCAGCTGCCCGTGTTCAGGTCCACGCGCACGCGGTCGCCCGTGCGCAGCAGCGCCAGGTTGCCGCCTGCCGCGCTTTCCGGCGACGCGTTCAGGATCGACGGGCTGTCCGACGTGCCGGACTGGCGGCCGTCGCCCAGCGTCGGCAGCGCATTGATGCCCTTCTTGATCAGCGCATCGGGCGGTTGCATGTTGACGACTTCCGCCGAACCGGGCCAGCCCACCGGACCCGAACCGCGGATCACGAGCATCGTGTTCTCGTCGATGCCGAGCGCCGGATCGTTGATGCGGTGGTGGTAGTCGTCCGAACCGTCGAACACGACGACCTTGCATTCGAACGCGTTTTCCGAACCCGGCGTCGACAGGTAGCGCTGGCGGAAGGCGTCCGAGATCACGCTCGTCTTCATGATCGCGAAGTCGAACAGGTTGCCCTTCAGGACCATGAAGCCGGCCTTCTGCTTCAGCGGCTGGTCGAACGGGGTGATCATCTCGCGGTCGTGGCTCTCGCGGCCGACGAGGTTCTCGGCCATCGTCTTGCCGGTGACGGTCTGGCGCTTCGAACGCAGCAGGCCTTTCTGCTCCAGTTCCCACATGATGGCGGGCGTGCCGCCGGCGCGGTGGTAACGCTCGCCGAGGTATTTGCCGGCCGGCTGCATGTTCAGCAGCAGCGGCACGTCGTAGCCGTATTCCATCCAGTCTTCCGGCGTGATCTCGACGCCGGCGTGGCGGGCCATCGCCACGATGTGCGGCTGCGCGTTGCTCGAGCCGCCGATCGCGGCGTTGACGACGATCGCGTCGATGAAGGCGTCGCGCGACAGGATCTGCGACGGACGCAGGTCTTCGAACGCCATGCCGACGATGCGCTTGCCGGTTTCGTACGCCATCTGGCCGCGCTCGCGGTACGGTGCCGGAATGGCCGAGCAGCCCGTCAGCGACATGCCCAGCGCTTCCGCGATGGCGTTCATCGTCGACGCGGTGCCCATCGTGTTGCAGTGGCCGGCCGACGGTGCCGATGCCGTCGCGATGTCGATGAATTTCTGTTCGTCGATCTCGCCCGCGGCCAGGCGGCGGCGGCCTTTCCAGATCGCGGCGCCGGAACCGACCAGTTCACCTTCGAACCAGCCGTCCAGCATCGGACCGCCGGACAGCACGATGGCGGGGATGTCGACGGTGGCGGCGGCCATCAGCTGGGCCGGCGTCGTCTTGTCGCAGCCGGTCGTCAGCACGACGGCGTCGATCGGGTAGCCGTGCAGGATTTCGACGAGGCCCAGGTAGGCCAGGTTGCGGTCCAGCGCCGCGGTCGGGCGGCGGCAGTTCTCGAAGATCGGGTGCAGCGGGAATTCCATCGGGATGCCGCCGGCGTCGCGGATGCCGTCGCGCACGCGCTTGGCGAGATCGAGGTGGATGCGGTTGCACGGCGAGATGTCGCTGCCGCTCTGGGCGATGCCGATGATCGGCTTGCCGGAACGGAGTTCCTCGGGCGTGATGCCGTAGTTCATGAAGCGCTCGAGGTAGAGCGCGGTCATGTCGATGCGCTCTTCGTTGTCGAACCAGTCCTGCGACCGGAAGCGCTTCGGTTTGCTGTTCTGTTGTGTCATTCCGTCTTTACTCCTGCAGCGCCAGCACGTGGTGCGGCAATCCGGCCGTCTCGGCGCGGAAGGTGAACAGCGCGCCCGCGAGCGGCTGCTGGGCCAGTTCCTCGGCCGTCAGGCCCTTGCGCGCCGACGTCGCGTACACGGTGCGCAGGTCGTCGCCGGCAAAGGCCAGCTTGGTGATGTTCGAGCAGGGGAAGCGCACTTCGCCCACCTTGTCGCCTTGCGGATTGCGGCGTTCGATGCGCCAGCCGCGGAACACCGCGATCCAGACGTGGCCTTCGGCGTCGACCGCCATGCCGTCCGGCCAGCCGCCGTCCGTGATTTCTGCGAACAGGCGCTTGTTCGACAGGCTGCCGTCTTCCGCCAGGTCGAAAGCATACACCCGTTTATCGAGCGTGTCGGTGTGATACAGCGTGCGTCCGTCCGGGCTCACGGCCGGGCCGTTCGTGATGATGTAGCCGTCGTCCATGCGCACGACGTGCCTGCCGTCGAAACGGTAGAGGACACCCGACGGTTCGCTTTCCGCGTCGTCCATCGAGCCGAACCACAGGCGGCCCTGCGCGTCCACGTGGCCGTCGTTGAAACGGTTGCCCGTCACGTCCGCCTCGACCTTCGCGAACGGGATGAACTCGCCGGTCGCTTCGATGAAGCGGTACAGGCCATCTTCCAGCGAGACGACGAGACCGCCGTCCGACGCCCGCACGACGAAGCTCACCTGGCCCGGTGCGTCCCAGCTGCGCCGGCCGGAACCGTCGGCCGCGCAGCGGTGCAGCCGCTTGCCCTTGATGTCGACGAACCATACCTGCTGGTTCGGGGCATCCCACAGGACGCCCTCGCCCAGGGTCGCGCCGACTTCCCACACGACGGCGGGTTGCGTGGCGATGGTCGGGGTGCTCATGCGCCGTACCAGCCCGCGTCGACGAAGTATTCGCGGCCGCTGATGTGGCGCGCGTTGTTCGATGCCAGGAACAGCGCCAGCGCGGCCACGTCTTCCATCTCGACGCGCTCGGGGATGCACTGGCCGGCCAGGATGCGGGCCTCCTCGTCCGGGTTGTGCCACAGCGCCTTCTGGCGCGGCGTGACGACGGCGCCCGGGACGACCGTGACGGCGCGGATGCCGTGCGGGCCGAATTCGCGCGCCATGTTGCGGGTCATGCCTTCGATGGCGGCCTTCGCCATCATGTACAGGCCCAGCTGGGTGTGCGGCAGGTGCCACGAGATCGAACCGAAGTTCAGCAGCACGCCGTACTTGCGCGCCTTCATGCCCGGGATGACGGCCTGCGCGCAGAAGTACTGGTGGCGCAGGTTCACGTTCATGCGGCTTTCCCAGTACGCAGGCGTCACGTTCTCGATGTCGTGGCGGTCGTCGTTGGCCGCGTTGTTCAGCAGGATGTCGACGCCGCCCGCTTCCTCCTCGATGCGGGCGAAGGTCGCCTTCAGCTCGTCGAGGTTGGTCAGGTCGCACTTGATGAACTTCGGCGCGATGCGCGAGTTCGCCAGCGACGCTTCCAGCGCGCGCGACGCTTCCTCGGCGATGTCGAGGAAGTAGACGCGGGCACCCTGGCCTGCGAACGCGGTGGTCAGCTCGGCGCCGATGCCGCTGCCGCCGCCGGTGATGACGACGCGCTTGCCGGCGAGGTCGGGGAACGTCGCGTAGACGAATGCTTGGTTTTGTTCAGACATGTAATTCTCGTTATGTTCAGTTCACAGCAGGCCGCGTTGGGCCAGGTTGGCGTACAGCGCGCGCACGCCGAAGGTCCACGGTGCGATCTGGTCGCTGCGCTGGACGGTGTTGACCAGCGTGCCCAGCGACGGCGTGGAGATGCTCACGCGGTCGCCCGCATGGTGGGTGAAGCCGCCGCCTTGCGCGTCGCGGTCCTTGATCGGCGAGAACATCGTACCGAGAAACAGCATGAAGCCGTCCGGGTACTGGTGGTGCTTGCCGCAGGTCTGGCGCACGAGGTCCAGCGGGTCGCGGCTGATTTCGCGCATGAAGCTGGCGCCGGCCAGTTCGAAGTTGTCGTCGACGCCTTCGATCCGCATGCGCACTTCCGCGTTGCGCAAGGTGTCGATGTCGAAGTCGCCGTCGAACAGGCGGATGAACGGGCCGATCGCGCAGGAACCGTTGTTGTCCTTCGCCTTGCCGAGCAGCAGCGCGCTGCGGCCTTCGATGTCGCGCAGGTTGACGTCGTTGCCCAGCGTTGCGCCGACGACTTGCGCGCGGCTGTTCACGGCGAGGACGATTTCCGGTTCCGGGTTGTTCCAGTGCGACGACGGGTGCAGGCCGACGGCGGCGCCGTGGCCGACCGCCGACATCGGCTGCGACTTGGTGAACACTTCCGCGTCCGGGCCGATGCCCACTTCCATGTATTGCGACCACATGCCGCGTGCCGACAGGTCGGCCTTCAGGCGCATGGCGGCCTCGCCGCCCGGTTCCAGTTCCGACAGGTTCGTGCCGATGGTTTCCTGCAGCTGCTGGCGCAGCGCGCTGGCGCGCGCCGGGTCGCCCTTGGCCTGTTCCTCGATCACGCGTTCCAGCAGGCTGACGGCGAACGTGACGCCGCAGGCCTTGATGGCCTGCAGGTCGCACGGGGCCAGCAGGCGCACCGCATTGCCCTCGTCGCCGGCCAGCGCGGCGGCGACGAGCGCGTTGACGTCGCCCAGGTCCTCGCCGTCCGCGCCGCGCACGAAGGCGACCAGGTCGTCGCGCTCGAACAGTTCCGACACGGTCGGGACGTGGCGCGTGATATCGATTACACGACCGTTACGGACGGCCACCACGGCCGGGCCTTCGTTGGGAGTGGTACGCCAGACGCGGCCGACCATCAGGGCCTGGTCGAGGTCCTGGGGCAGCGGATTGGCTTGGATAGCTGTCATTGTTGTCTCTCTTGGGTTATGCCACCGTCAGCGTGGCCTTTTTCAGGTCGACGCTGTTCGGTCCTGCGAAAATGGTGAACGTCCCCGGCTCCACGACGCGTTTCATGTCCGCGTTGTAGAACCACAGGTCGGTCGGCTTGATGTCGAACGTCACGGTGCGCTTCTCGCCCGGCTCCAGCGTCACGCGCTGGAAGCCCTTCAGTTCGAGCAGCGGACGGGTGACGGAGCTGACGTCGTCGCGGATGTACATCTGCACGACTTCGTCGCCGCGTACGGCGCCGGTGTTTTGCACGTCCACTTGTACCTGGGTCGTGCCGGAGACTCCCATCCGGTCCTTCGTGAGGCGCGGCGCGGAGATGTCGAAACGGGTGTACGACAGACCGTAGCCGAACGGGTACAGCGGCGTGGTCGTGTCGTCGATGTAGCCGCGGCGGCTGCTCGGCTTGCGGTTGTAGAACATCGGCAGCTGACCGACGTTGCGCGCGATGGTCACGGGCAGCTTGCCGCCCGGGTTGGCGCGGCCGAAGATCAGGTCGGCGACGGCGTGGCCCGTCTCCTGGCCCATGTACCAGCATTCCATCAGCGCGTCGGCGCGCTCGGCCAGGTAGTTCACGGACAGCGGGCGGCCGTTCAGCAGCAGCACGACGGTCGGCTTGTTCAGCGCAAAGATGGCGCGGGCCAGGTCGTTCTGCTGGCCGATCAGGTCGAGCGTGGTGCGGTCGCCCAGGTGGTTGTCGGCCCAGGCCTCGCGTGCCGTCTGCTCGTTGTCGCCCAGGACCATGACGATGGTGTCGGCCTTTTTCGCCGCTTCCACCGCCTCGGCGATCAGGCGCGCATTGACTTCCGGCTTGGTCCAGACGATTTCGTCCTGGCCCCACACGTGGCCTTCCGTCAGGCGCACGCCTTCCGAATAGTCGAGCGTAAAGCCGCCGGCCTGCGCTTCCTTCTGCAGCGCCTCGTGGATGGAGACGACGTGCCGCGGCTTGTCGGAGTAGCCGCCGATCGGCGTGTCCTTCGCGTGGGTGCCGACGAGGAGCATCTTGCCGACCTTCTTCGGCGCCAGCGGCAGCAGGCCTTTGTCGTTTTTCAGGAGGACCGCGGTGCGCTGCGCGGCCTTGCGCGCGAGGGCGATGGCTTCCGGCGTCGCGGTGCGGGCATCGGCCTGGGCGGCGTCCGCGTACGGGTTCTCGAACAGGCCCGCGTCGAACTTCCAGCGCAGGATGCGGCGCACGACGGCGTCGAGTTCCTTCGTCGTGATCTTGCCTTCCTTGACCAGTTCGTTCAGCGCGGCGAAGCCGGCGGGATCCGGCGTTTCGATGTCGACGCCGGCCTTGAACGCACGCAGGCCGCCTTCCTTCACGGAGCCGACGAGATGGTGGCGGCTGCCCAGTTCCGCGACCGCCATGTAGTCGGACACGGTCAGGCCCTGGAAGCCCCATTCCTTGCGCAGCACGTCCGTCAGCAGCCAGCGGTTGGCGTGCGACGGGACGCCGTCGATCTCGTTATACGACGGCATCACGGCCGCGATCTTGGTTTCCTTGATGATCTTCTCGAACGGCGGGAAGAAGTCTTCGCGCAGCGCGCGTTCGCCCACGTTCGCGGGACCGATGTTGGTGCCGGATTCCGGCTGGCCGTGGCCCGTCATGTGCTTCAGCGTGGCGAAGACCTTGTCCTGCGCCAGCGGCAGCGTGTTGCCGGAGAAGCCCAGCACGGCCGCCTTGCCCATCACGCCGCACACGTGCGGGTCTTCGCCGTAGGTTTCTTCGATGCGGCCCCAGCGCGGCTCGCGCGCCACGTCGACGACCGGCGCCAGCGCCAGGTTGGCGCCGCGTGCGCGCATCTCTTTCGCCGCGAGCGAGAAGATCTGCTCGACCAGTTGCGGGTCGAACGTGGACGCCAGGCCGATCGCCTGCGGGAAGCTGGTCGCTTCCGGCGCCACGTAGCCGTGCAGCGATTCCTCGTGCATGAAGACGGGGATGCCCAGGCGCGTGTTCTCCAGCGCCCACTTCTGCACGGCGTTCACGTAGTCCGCCGTTTCCTTCGGACCGCGGTTGCCGACGGCGCCCGAGTTGCCGGCATTGTTGTCGGCGCCGATCTGGCGGTCGGACGGGCGCGCGAACATGCCCATGCCGTGCGGATGCACGCGGCCGGCCTTGTCCGCGTTGAAGCTCGTGTCCTGGTTCTGGAGGTCCTTCTTCGTCAGCCACACGCACTGCAGCTGCGCGATCTTTTCGTCGACCGTCATGCGGCCCAGCAGGTCTTCCACGCGCGCCGCGACGGGCGCGTTCGCCTGCTTGTAGACCGGTGCGCCGCCTTTGGCGGCCTTGGCCGCCAACGCGCCCGGCACGACTGCCATGCCGGCCGCGCCCCCAACGGTGGCCAGAAACTCTCTACGTTTGATACCCATCGACTTGTGTCTCCTGCTTGTTTTTGTAGGTGCCGCCGTGTGGCCGGCGGGGTGTGGTCTGCCTGGCATGCGGTCAACATTCTGATAACTCAAAATGTTACCGCAACCATTCCAGTCTAATCGGCCAATTTGGCCCTTGTCAATCAATTATTCGGAAGATGTACAGCTGAGGCGACGCGACGGCCTCCCGCGATGGCGGAATTGGCGGGAAAAGAGGGAATTCGGGATGTTTGCGCGAACAGTCTATGCGTTGCGCGTAGACGCCGCGGCCGGGACGGCCGCGGCGGGAAGGAAATCAGCCGGCGCGCTTGGCGGCGGCGAGCGGCAGCAGCGCCGAAGGACGGGTGCGCGGCGCGGCGTCCGATTGGCGGCGCACCAGTTCGAAGTCCATGCGGACCTGTTCCGGCTCGGCCTCCTCGCCTTCGCGCAGCGCACGCACGCGGCGCACCAGCGATTGCACGGCTTCGCGCGCCATGCCCGCGATCGGCTGGCGCACCGTGGTCAGCTCCGGCCAGATCGTGGTGGCGAGCGCCGTGTCGTCGAAGCCGGCGACGGTCAGGTCGCCCGGCACGTCGAGCCCGAGACGGTGCGCGACGGCCACGCAGGCCGCCGCCATGTCGTCGTTGCTGGCGAAGATGGCGGTCGGGCGTTCTTCCAGCGCCAGCAGGTGTTCGGCAGCATCCAGGCCGGAGCGGTACGTGAACATGCCCTGCACGACGAGTTCCTCGGACGCGTCGGCGCCCTGCTCGGCGATCGCCGCCCGATAGCCTTCGAGGCGGCGCGCGCTCGCGGTCTGGTTCGGATGGCCGACGACGAAGCCGATGCGGTGATGGCCCAGGTTGATCAGGTGGCGCGTCATGGCGTGCGCCGCTTCGTAGTCGTCGACGCTGACGGCGCCCACGCGACTGTCCGGCAGGCCGCAGGCGACGACGACGGCCGGGATGTTGGCGTCGGCGATGGCGGCGATTACCTCCTCGCTGTCGCACAGCGGCGGCGGCAGGATGATGCCGTCCAGGCCGTTCTCGACGAGGCGGCGCGTCTGTTCCGCCTCATGCTCGCCCGCTTCGCATTTTTCCACGAACAGCTGGACGTTGTTCAGGCCCGACTGGCTCAGGAGGCCGACGAGGAACTCGCTCAGGTACGCGGCGCTCGGGTTACTGTACAAGAAGCCGACGCGGATCGGCTTCGAGCCCGCGAGGTTGCGCGCCTCCTGGTTCGGCGTGTAGTTCAGCGCCGCCACGGCTTCCGCGACCTTGCGGCGCGTGCTTTCGCGCACGAGGCCCTTGCCGTTCATGACGCGCGATACGGTCATGGCGGACACGCCCGCGAGCTTGGCGACGTCGGCCATCGTCGGCTGGCCGCGCCGCTCCAGCTCTTCCTGGACGGACTCTGCTTTGGTTTTAGACATTCTCCCGATTCCCCATCATTTTTTGTTTGCGCTATCTTAGCACTTCACGGGCGTGCAAAGATAGCCATAAAAATGACCGTAAACACCCAGAATTCGATTTCCCATTTCCAAAGTTTGCGCTAACATTCCTGCGCCGGGCGGGCCGCCGCATCCGGCACCCATATAAATACAACGGAGACTACGATGGAACGTTTGCTGCGGCACGCCCGCGCACGGCTGATGATTGCGCTCACACTGCACGTCCTCCTGGGACTGACCGGCACCCGCCTGGCGCACGCCGCCGCCGAAGACGGCTACGACCTGTGGCTGCGCTACCGTCCCCTGCCCGCCGCCCAGCGCACGGCGCTGGCGGCCGCCGCCACCGGCATCACGGCGCCGGACGACACCCCGACCGCACGCGCCGCCGGCGCGGAACTCAAGCGCGGCATCGCCGGCATGCTGGGCCGCGCGCAGGAGGCCATCCCGTCGAGCGCGAACGTGCGCGCCGGCGCCATCGTCCTGGCCCGCGCCGGCCTGCCGGCGGGCCTGGCGGATGCGGACGCGGTGCGCCGCGACCTCGCCGGCGCCGGTCCCGAAGGCTATGTCGTGCGCCGCACCCGCGTGGGCGGCGCACCCGTCACGCTGATCGCAGCGAACACGGACATCGGCCTGCTGTACGGAAGCTTCGCGTGGCTGCGTCGGCTGCAGCTGGGCGCCGCGCCCGACACGATCGCCCTCGCCGACAAACCGGCATTGCCGCTGCGCGTGCTGAACCACTGGGACAACCTGGACCGCACCGTCGAACGCGGCTACGCGGGCGAATCGATCTGGAACTGGTGGGAGCTGCCGAACATCGTCGACCCGCGCTACACGGATTATGCGCGCGCCAATGCGTCGCTGGGCATCAACGGCACGGTCCTGAACAACGTCAACGCCAAGGCCGAGGTGCTGAGCCCCGCGTTCATCGCGAAGACGGCCGCCATCGCCGGCGTGCTGCGCCCGTACGGCATCCGCGTGTTCCTGTCCGTGCGCTGGTCGACGCCGCTGGAGCTGAAGGAGACGAAAACGGCCGATCCGCTCGACCCGGCCGTCGCGGCCTGGTGGGCCCGCAAGGCCGACGAGATCTACCGCACCATTCCCGATTTCGGCGGCTTCCTCGTCAAGGCCAATTCGGAAGGCCAGCCGGGCCCGCAGGACTATGGCCGCAACCACGCCGACGGCGCCAACATGCTGGCCCGCGCGCTCGCCCCGCACAAGGGCATCGTGATGTGGCGTGCCTTCGTCTACAACCCGCCGGCGCACCCGAATCAAGGAAGGGAAAGAAGCGGTGACCGCGCCGCGCAGGCGTACGACCAGTTCAAGCCGCTGGACGGCAAGTTCGACAAGAACGTGCTCGTGCAGGTGAAGAACGGCGCCATCGACTTCCAGCCGCGCGAGCCGGCCCACCCGCTGTTCGGCGCGATGCCGGACACGCCGCTGGCGATGGAATTCCAGGTGACGAAGGAATACCTGGGCTTCGCCACGCACCTCGTCTATCTCGGCCCGCTGTTCCAGGAAACGCTGCGCTTCGACACGCGCGCCGGCAACAAGCCGATGACCGTCGCGCGCGTGCTGGAAGGCGCGCAGGATGGCCATGTCGGCGGCATCGCCGGCGTCGCCAACATCGGATCGAGCCGCAACTGGACGGGCTCCACGTTCGACCAGGCCAACTGGTACGCCTTCGGCCGCCTCGCGTGGAATCCGGACCTGGACAGCCGCGCGATCGCACGCGAGTGGGCGGGCCAGACGTTCGCGCCCGATGCGCGCGTCGTCGATCCGGTCGTCGCCATGATGATGCGCTCGCGCGAAGCGGCGGTCGACTACATGACGCCCCTCGGCCTGCACCACATGATGGGCACCGGCCACCATTACGGCCCGGCGCCGTGGGTCGACGACCTGGGCCGCGCCGACTGGAATCCCGTCTATTACCACCGCGCGGGCAAGGACGGCATCGGCTTCGACCGCACGGCGCGAGGCAGCAACGCGGTTGCCCAGTACGCGCCCGAGGTCGCGCGCCGCTTCGCCGATCCGGCCACGACGCCGCAGGAGTTCTTGCTGTGGTTCCACCACCTGCCGTGGGACTACCGCATGCCCGACGGGCGCACGCTGTGGACCGACATCGTTGCGCACTACGACCACGGCGTGGCCGAAGTGGCGGCGATGCAGGCCGAGTGGCAGCGCCTGCGTCCGTTCGTGGATGCGCGCCGCTTCGACGACGTCGCCCAGCGCCTGGCCCAGCAGAAGCGCGAGGCCGAGTGGTGGCGCGACGCGTGCATCGCCTACTTCCAGCACCAGTCCGGCCTGGCGCTGCCGGCCGGCGTGCGCGCGCCCGCGCAGCCCCTCGAGTACTACCGGAAGCAGACGTTCCCGTTCGCACCCGGCCACGGCTGAAACCCTACCCCACCACGTAAAAAAGAAGGACCTACAATGACTACGAGACGAGAGATCCTGGGCGCCCTTGCCGGCGCCGCCCTGCTGCCGGCCATCGCGCCGGTCGCGCGTGCACAAGGCCCCGCGGGCGACACGCTGAAGGACGTCGCGGCCCGCAAGGGCATGCGCTTCGGCACCGCCATCAGCGCGGGCCGCAACCAGTTCGGCGACCCGGCCTACCGCGCGCTCGTCGAGCGCGAGTGCAACCTGATCGTGCTCGAGAACGAGATGAAATGGCAGGCGCTCGAACCGGCGCCGGGCAAGCCCAACTTCGGCCCGGCCGACGACGTGATCGCCTGGGCCAGGGACAAGGGCATCGCCGTGCGCGGCCACAACCTGTTCTGGCAGGCCGAGAAATGGGTGCCGGCCTGGGTCGCCAGGCAGGACTTCGGCCCGCAGCCCGCGAAGGCCGTCGAGCAGCTGATGCGCACGCACGTGAGCACCGTGTGCGGCCACTTCGGCAAGACCATCAAGAGCTGGGACGTCGTCAACGAAGCCGTCGACCCGGCCGACGGCAAGCTGCGCCAGAACGCCCTCACGAAGCCGCTGGGCGCCCTCGAGCAGATCGACCTCGCGTTCCGCCTCGCGCACGAATACGCGCCGCAGGCGCAGCTGGTCTATAACGACTACATGCGCGGCGACGCCGGCAGCGCGAAGCACCGCGCGGGCGTCCTGGCCCTGCTCGCGGAGTTCAAGAAGCGCGGCACGCCGGTCAATGCGCTCGGCCTGCAGAGCCACATCGGTTCGTGGGACGAAACGGATAAAGGCCGTTCGGACCTGGTCGAATGGCGCAAGTTCCTCGACGAGGTGTCGGGCATGGGCTATGACCTCCTGATCACGGAACTGGACGTGAACGACCGCCGCCTGCCGGCCGACATCGCCAAGCGCGACGCCGGCGTTGCCGCCGCCACCCGCGACTTCCTGGACGTGACCCTGGCCTACCCGCGCCTGCGCGACATCCTCGTGTGGGGCCTGGCCGACAACGTCAGCTGGCTGCAGACGTGGGACGAGGCGCCGCGCAAGGACAAGCTGCCGATGCGCCCGACGCCGTTCGACGCGCAGCTGAAGGCGAAGCCGATGAAGCAGGCGATCATCGACGCCATCAAGGCGGCGCCGGCACGCCAGGGCTGACGCTTCCGATATCGATTCGGGTATCGGTCGGCACGCAGAAGTCATTGGCGTGCCGGCCGATCGGTCCCTATACTCGCGCGACGCCCTCAACTACCGCCTGTCACATGGACTCGAATCGCCGCCGCATCCTCACCGCTTCCCTCGCCACCGCTGCAGCCGCCAGCGTCCCGCCGCTCGCCTTCGGGGCAACATCGAAATCGGCTGCGCCGGGCGCAGGCCTCGCCCCGACGCCGCCGATGGGCTGGAACAGCTGGAACTCGTTCGGCCCCACGATCACGGAAGCCCAGGCGCTGGAAAACGCCGACATCATGGTCGCGAAACTGCTGCCGTTCGGGTACAACGTGTTCACCGTCGACATCCAGTGGTACGAGCCGAACGCGAACAGCTACGAATACCGCAAGGACGCCGAGCTGACGCTGGACCAGTACGGCCGCCTGCAGCCGGCGCCGAACCGCTTCCCGTCCGCGGCCGGCGGCACCGGCTTCAAGAAGCTCGCCGACCAGATCCACGCGCGCGGCATGAAGTTCGGCATCCACCTCATGCGCGGCATCCCGCGCCAGGCCGTGCGCCTCAACACGCCGATCCTCGGGACGAAGCTGCGCGCGCAGGACATCGCCGACACCAAGGCGATCTGCGAGTGGAACGGCGACATGTACGGCGTCGACATGACGAAGCCGGGTGCGCAGGAATACTACGATTCCGTGTTCAAGCAGTACGCGGCATGGGGCGTCGACTTCGTCAAGATGGACGACATGTCGCGCCCGTACGACCGCAACTGGCCCGAGGTCGAGGCGGCCCACAAGGCCATCGCGGCCAGCGGCCGTCCGATCGTCCTGTCGCTGTCGCCGGGCGAGATGGACCTGCGCTGGGCCAATCACGTGCCGCACTATGCGCAGATGTGGCGCATCTCGGACGACTTCTGGGACGAATGGCGCCTGCTCAACGAGCAGTTCCAGCGCCTGGAAAACTGGAACCCCGTGATGGGCGCGAACTCGTGGCCCGACGCCGACATGCTGCCGCTGGGCCGCCTTGCCCTCGGCGCGCGCGACACCAAGTTCACGCCGGACGAGCAGCAGACGCTGATGTCCCTGTGGAGCATCGCCCGCTCGCCGCTGATCATGGGCGGCGACCTGCGCCACCTGGACGCGAAGACGCTTGCGCTGCTGACGAACCCGGAGGTGCTGGCCGTGAACCAGCGCAGCCGCGACAACCGCCCGCACCGCGCGGACGCGGGCACGCGCATCTGGAGCGCACGGTCGGCCGACAAGCGCAACCTGCAGTACCTCGCGCTGTTCAACACATCCGACGCGCCGACCGAGATCGTGTTCGACCTGTCGCGCCTGGACCTGGGCAACCGCAGCGTCGCCGTGCGCGACCTGTGGGCGCGACGCGACCAGCCCGCTGTCCGCGGCGCCCTGCGCATCACGCTGGCCCCGCACGCGTCCACGTTGCTGGGCCTGGCCGCGTAAAGGCGACAAAGGGTGGCTATTGGAACGGCATAACCCCGTTCCCGTCCATCGACCGCGTGCGAATACGAAAGTGTGCGCAACGCGCGCGGTCGTCTCACCGGCTGCTTCATCCGGCGCTACCCGCACGAGACCCTCATGCGCGCCGGCCAGGTGCGCGCGCCCGACCATCGCGGCCCGCGGACGGTGGTCCTGTCCGGCATCGACCATTTCAAGCGCATCGACGACACGTATGGCTACGCCAGCGGCGACGCCGTTCTGCCCAGTTTTGCGGATCTGTTGCGCCACACGACGCGCGACGGCGGCGAAGAATTCTTCGCGATCCTGCCCAGCACGGAACACGTGCGCACGACCGCGATCATCGTCGTGGCGGACAAGCAGATGTACGACCCCAAGCGCGGTGGACGCG
>CBIHRX010000031.1:0-34108 GCA_966212555.1 uncultured Massilia sp. | reverse complement strand
GAACTGCTGCTGACCAGCATGGACCGCGACGGCACCAAGTCCGGCTTCGACCTGGGCCTGACGCGCGCCGTCTCGGATGCCGTCGGCATCCCCGTGATCGCCTCGGGCGGCGTGGGCGGCCTGAAGGATCTCGCCGACGGCGTGCTGGAAGGGCATGCCGACGCCGTGCTGGCCGCGAGCATCTTCCACTACGGGCAGCACACGGTCGGCGAAGCCAAGCGCTTCATGGCCGACCGCGGCATCCCGATGCGCCTCGACTGATTGATGGAACCGACGACCATGGTGACCCCGCCCACCCCTCCGATGATCCCGGCCCAGCCCTGGCTCAAGAAAGTCCAATGGGACGAGCACGGCCTCGTGCCGGTGATCGCCCAGGAAGCCGCCACCGGCGACATCCTGATGTTCGCCTGGATGAACCGCGAAGCCCTCGCCAGGACCGTGGAGCTGGGCGAGGCCGTGTACTGGAGCCGTTCGCGCAAGAAGCTGTGGCACAAGGGCGAAGAGTCCGGCCACGTGCAGAAAGTGCTGGAAATCCGCCTCGACTGCGACGAAGACGTCGTGCTGCTGAAGGTCGAGCAGGCCGGCGGCATCGCCTGCCACACCGGCCGCCATTCCTGCTTCTTCCAGAAGTTCGAGGACGGCGACTGGAACAGCGTCGAGCCCGTGCTGCAGGATCCGGACACCATCTACACCAACCCGAAGAAGAAATAGCAGACACATGAGCACGCAACTGGAACGCCTCGCGGCCGTCATCGAATCCCGCAAGCCGGCCAATGGCGGCGACCCCGCGGCCTCGTACGTGGCGAAGCTGTTCGCCAAGGGCGACGACGCCATCCTGAAAAAGATCGGCGAGGAAGCCGTCGAGACCGTGATGGCCGCGAAGGACGTGCGCGCCGGCGCGGACGCCTCGAAGCTGCTGTACGAGACGGCCGACCTATGGTTCCATTCGATCGTCCTGCTGGCGCAGTTCGGTCTCACGCCGCAGCAGGTGCTGGACGAACTGGCACGGCGCGAAGGCATTTCCGGCATCGAGGAAAAGGCGTCGCGCCCGAAAGACTGAGCCCGGCTGTCACGCCGGCGTCATCCCGTATCGATAGAATGTGAGAGAACATGGACAACTGCATCTTTTGCAAGATCATCGCCAAGCAGATCCCGGCCAGCGTGGTGTACGAGGACGACGAGCTGCTCGCGTTCAAGGACATCAATCCGGCCGCGCCCGTCCACCTGCTGGTGATCCCGAAGCAGCACGTGGCCAGCCTGTCCGACTGCACCGACGCGCACGCGCCCGTGCTGGGCAAGATGCTGGCGCTGGCGCCGAAGCTGGCGCTTGACCACGGCATCGCGGTGAAGACCGGCCCGGACGGCCAACGCAGCGGCGGCTACAAGACGCTGTTCAACGTCGGTCCGGACGGCGGGCAGGAGGTGTACCACCTGCACCTGCACGTGTACGGCGGTCCGCGTCCGTGGCGTGGCTTGGGAACGTAATTCCCCAAAGGAAAGAGGGCATTCCCGCCCTGCATGGCTTATACTGGCGTAGCTTTAGCTTACGCTGATCGGGCTGCCGCCCGGCAAGGAGAAAACAATGGGTTCGTTGAGTATCTGGCACTGGCTGATCGTGCTGGTCGTGGTGGTGGTGGTGTTCGGTACGGGCAAGCTGCGCAATGCGGGCTCCGACCTGGGCAAGGCCGTCAAGGGTTTCAAGGATGGCATGAAGGGCGAGGAAGACGGAAAGACGCCTGCCAACCAGACGGCGCAGCAGGTGGCCGACAAGTCGACCATCGACGTCGACGCGCGCGAGAAAACGCGCCACTAAGCCCGTGTTTGACCCCGCATGATCGATCTCGGTCTTACCAAACTCGCCATCATCGGCGCGGTGGCGCTGGTCGTGATTGGCCCCGAGAAACTGCCTAAGGTGGCGCGCATGGCCGGCACCCTGTACGGCCGCGCCCAGCGTTACCTGCACGACGTGAAGTCGGAAGTCTCGCGCGAGATCGAAATGGAAGAATTGCGCAACCTGCACAAGGATATCCAGGACAGCGCGCAAAGCTTCAAGTCCGAGGTCGACACGTTCAAGTCCGAGGTCGAGAACACCGTCTCGACCCACATGGGCGAGGTCGAGTCCGCCTGGCGCGGCGACACGGCCGTGATGCCGACGACGGCCTCGCCGGACGACATCGAGCGCAAGGCGCGCGACTTCCGCCGCAAGAAGCTGGCGAAGACGTCGAGCGTGCCGGCCTGGTACAAGAACCGCCAGGGCACGCGCCAGCACGTGCTGTCCGGCGCCGCACGCGTGCGCAAGTTCCGTCCCGGCGCCACCTCCAATACCAAATTTTTCTGATGACGGCCGCCGTTGGGCGCCGCTTCCAAAGCGCCAGATGACTGAAGAAACCGCGGGCGAAGAAACCTTCATCTCCCACCTGGTCGAGCTGCGCGACCGCCTGATCAAGGCGACGTACGGCATCGTCCTCGCGTGCATCGTGCTGATGCTGTGGCCGGGCCCGGCACGCATCTACGATTTCCTCGCCGCCCCGATGCTGGCCGCGCTGCCGGCCGGCTCCAAGATGATCGCGACGGGCGTCGTCGCGCCATTCCTCGTGCCGATGAAGGTCACCTTGCTGATCGCCTTCATCCTCGCGCTGCCGTGGGTGTTCTACCAGGTCTGGGCGTTCGTCGCGCCCGGGCTGTACGCGCACGAAAAGCGGCTCGTGCTGCCGCTCGTGATCTCGTCGTCGTTCCTGTTCATCGCCGGCGTCGCGTTCTGCTATTTCTTCGTGTTCGGCCGCGTGTTCCACTTCATCGGCAACTTCTCGCCGAATTCCATCGCGGTGATGCCGGACATCGAGAACTACCTCGACTTCGTGATGTCCATGTGCCTCGCGTTCGGCGCCACGTTCGAGGTGCCGGTCGTCGTCGTGATCCTCGTCCGGATGGGTATCGTCAGCGTCGAAAAGCTGCGCTCGATCCGCCCGTACGCCATCGTCGGCGCGTTCGTCATCGCCGCCATCGTCACGCCGCCGGACGCCGTCAGCCAGCTGGCGCTGGCCATTCCGATGTGCCTGCTGTTCGAGCTGGGGCTGCTGATGGCGCCGATCTTCGTCAAGGCGACGCAGGCGCCGCAGGAACAGGCCTGAGTTACCCCGTCATTCCCGCGCAGGCGGGAATCCAATTTCTCCGGCTATTCGCAAAACTTGGGTCCCCGCCTTCGCGGGGACGACGGTTTTAAGGGCAGTTCCCGATCACGTAATACCCCGCCGCCGTCTGCGCCAGCGTACTCGTATAAAACGTGTTGTCGAGCCCCATGTTCTGGTTCGAGCCGTTGGCCAGCGCATAGCCGCCGCTGTCGTGCGCGCGTCCCGCCTGCACGTGGGCGTAGTTGCTGGACGTCGTCGCGCTGCACGTCCAGCTGGACCGGGTGGTGCCCGCCACCGCCGCCGACAATGCACTCTCGCTGCTCCCGTTCGTGGCCGACACCTGGTAGTGATAGGTCGTGCCGGCCGCGAGCCCGCCGTCCGTGTACGACGTGCCGGCTACCGCGCCCGCGTTCACGCGGGTGCCGTCGCGGTAGACGTGGTAACCCGTGGCGCCGCTCGCCGCATTCCACGACAGCGTCACGCTGTTCGACGTCGTCGTGCCCACCGCGAGGCCGGCCGGGGGCTGCAGTGCGGGCGGCGTCCCGACGAGGAACTGCGCGATGCTGCAGGCGCTGGACGTCAGGCCCGTGCCGCTGTCCGTCGCCGTCACGCTGCCCGTGTAATAGCCGTTGGCGAGGTTCGTGTACGACTTCGCGAAGCTGGCGCCGCTGCCGGCGGCCGTGTCGTTGACGGCGCTCGGCCCGTTCAGCACGACGCGCCACGACGAGATGCTCCCCGCGCTGTCCGTGCCGCTGCCCGACACGGTGACCGTCGTGCCGGACACGCTCGCGTTGCAGCTGTCCACGACGGGAGGCGCCACGCGCGCCGCCCGCAGATTATTCCTGAACCAGAAATCCATCACGAAGGCCGGATAGTTCACGTGGGTCGCGTCGACGAAATTCGTGTTCTGCCCGCCGCTGCCGGCCGGCCACGCATGGCCCATGCCGCTGACCGTGACCTCCGTCGTGCGCAGCCTGCCGTTCGCGTCCGTGTAGGGGACGCTCGTGCCGCCCGTCGCCACCGTCGTCGATTGACCCTTCGTGAACGTGCCGCCGTAGACGAGGCGCATGGCTTGCGCATCCATCGGACCGTATTGCTGCGACACCGTGTAATCGCTCGACCCCCACACGACGCTCGCGATCTGGCTCGCGAACGACGCGCTGCCGCTGCCGGCCAGCGCCTTGCAGCTGTTGGCCGCAGTGGTGGCCGTGTAGCCGGAAGGGACGTAGCTGATCTGCGCCGTCGTCGTGCCGGGCGGCGGACCGGCATTGATGCCCACGCCCGCGAACACGTCCGGCGCGAGGCAGCCGAGCGCCATCGTCTCGCCGCCGCCCGACGACAGGCCGGCGACATAGACCTGGTTCGGGTCGATCGCATACTGGGAATTGGTCGTGAAGCGTTTGATCAGGTCCAGCAGCACGCCGTCGTGGCCCGACGTGCGGTTGCGGTTCGTGCTCGCGTAGTCCCAGCAGTGGTTGCTGTAGACATTGCCCGTCGCATTCGGCGCCAGGATGATGGCGCCGTACTGGTCCGCGACTTTCTTCCAGTTGAAGCCGCCGTCGCTGCCGCTGTCGACGACGTCGCCGGCGGCCGTCTGCGCGCAGCCGTGCAGCACGAGCACGAGGGCGCGCTTGCCGTTCAGCGCCGGCTGCGTGGCCGGCCAGTAGAAATAGCCTGTCAGATTGCCGCCGTTGACGGTGTCGGCGGCCCACGTCTGGTTGCCGCTCCAGGTGCCGGGCCCGGCCGTGACCTGGGCCTGGGCGGCGCAAGTTGCGCCCGCCAGCAGCGCGAGCGAAATGATGTGACGCATGCGTTGTCTCCCTTGTGTTTGATCGTTGTCAGCGCTTCATTCTAGGAGGCGCCCACATGCATACAAGCCGCGCACGAGCACGCCCGGTGTGCGGATTTGCACAGTCGGATTTCGCATAAAGAAGCGCAAATATCTTCGTTTTCCGACTAAGCGTGCATCCCTATACTTTTTTCAAAGGGATGAGTTCCCGCAACAAGCAACCGAAGGATGCAGATGGCACCACGACGCTCCGCCTACCTGGACGACACCCAGCGACTGACCATCGCCGCCGAACGCGCCCGCCCGCTGTGGCGCGGCGAATGGCCGACCTGGCTCCTCATTGCCGCCATCCACGGCGGCTGGTTCGGCACGCTCGCGTGCTGGCAAGCGATCGGTCCCCTTCTCGGCACGCCGCTGATGATCTGGTGGACCGCGTGGTACATGTCGCTGCAACATGAACTGATCCACGGCCACCCGACGCGCCGGCCGTCGCTCAACGCGCTGTTCGGCACGCTGCCGCTGGCCGTGTGGTATCCGTACGGCCTGTACCGCGACACCCATCTGCGCCACCACGACGATTCTCAATTGACGATGCCCGAGCGCGACACGGAAAGCTGGTACGTGTCGCCCGCCGCGTGGGGCGACATGGGCCCGCTGCGCCGCCGCCTGCACTGGTTCAACAAGACCTTTTTCGGCCGCCTGCTCGTGGGTCCGGCGCTCGCCGTCGGCGCCACGTGGTTTGACGCGGTGCGCCGGCCGCTGCGCGGCGAATGGCGCGACGTGCCGATGTGGCTGACGCACCTGGCCCTGCTGGCGGCCCTGCTGTGGTGGGTGCAGGCACGCTGCGGCGTGGGCGCGCTGTATTTCCTGATCGCGGTCGCGTACCCCGCACAGTCGCTGGCGATGGTGCGCTCGTTCTACGAACACCGCCCCGCCGCGCGCGCCAAGGAACGCATCGTGCTGAACGAAGCGGACCCGCTGCTCCGCCTTCTCTTCCTGAACAACAACCTGCACCTCGTGCACCACGACCTGCCGTCGCTGCCGTGGTACCTGCTGCCGCGCGTGTACCGTGCGCGCCGCGCCGAGTACCTCGCACGCAACGGCCACTTCCACTTCGACGGCTACGGCGACCTGGCGCGCCGCCACGGCTGGCGCGCCGTCGACGCGCCCGTCCATCCGCAGGCATCATGAGCTGGAAAATCACCCTGCCGATGTACAACGTGTCGCCGCGCCTGCGCGACGGCTACGAGGCGCTGCTGGCCGCGCTGATGGCGCAGGCGGGCCTGGAAGGCGTCGGCGAAGTCGTGCGCGACGTCTCCTTGCCCGCGTTCTGGCAGCGGTCCGACCTGTTGTTCAGCCAGACGTGCGGCTACCCGTACCTGCACGCGCTGCAAGGCCGCGCGGCGCTCGTCGCGACGCCCTGTTTCGACGTGCCCGGTTGCGCCGGCAGCGATTACGCGAGCGCGTTCGTCGTCCGCGCCGACAGCGGCATCCGCACGCTGGCGGACGCACGCGGACACGTGGCCGCCGCCAACGAGCGCCACTCGAACAGCGGCATGAACGCGCTGCGCCATGCCGTGGCGCCGCTGGCGCGCGAGGGGCGTTTCTTCGAACGGGTGGCGTGGACCGGCAGCCATGCGGGGAGCGTGCGCCTCGTGCGAGCGGGCGAGGCGGACATCGCCGCCATCGATTGCGTCACGTATGCCTATTTGAGCGACGAGGACCCGGCCGCGGTCGCGGGCCTGAGGGTGATCGGCTGGTCGGCGCGGTCGCCCGGCCTGCCGCTGGTCGCGGGCAGCGCCGTGCCGGCTTCTTGGGTGCGGCGGCTGCGCGCGGCGCTGCTGGATCCTGGCGAGCGCCTGCAGGACGCGATGGCGCCGCTGCGGATCGCGGCCTTCCGCCACGTGGACGATACCGAATATGCGCGGATCGCGCGGCTGGAGGCGGCGGCGCGGGCGCTGGGGTATCCCGAATTGGCGTGAACCTTATTCGACCGTGATCGGCAGGTCGCGCCCCTCCTGCGCCACCTGTCCCGCGAAATCCGCAGCATAGATGCGCAGCACGTAATCGCCCGGCGCCAGGCTGTCCACTTTCCACGTGCCCGGCAGCGCGACGCCATCCTGCAGCGTGTTGTTGACGGCATAGGCGAACACGGTGGCCTTGCTGCCGTAGACCGTGATGCCGCTGTTTGCCGCGTACAGCAGCTTCACCGCTTCGCGCTCGCGCGGCAGGCGGTCGTAGACCTGCGTGATGCGCGGCGTCTCGAATCCGGCGACGGGGCTGCCGTCCGCGTGCAATAACTGGTAGCCCACCTTGTACAGGCCGAGGCGGCGCCGCGCCAGGTTGTCGTCCATCTGGTCGTAGCCGGCGGCGACGATCGTGAGGTCGCCGAGCGTGCGCGCCACGTGCAGGCGCTTGCCCTTCTTGCCGGGCAGGCGCTTCCCGCCCGCGTCGTACAGCGCAATGCTCTGGATACGGGGCGGCACCGTGTCGCGCAGGCCCGTGAAGGGCAGGGCCAGCGCGTTGACGGCGACGCCGCCGGGGTAGTACTCCATGTGCACGTGCGCCATCGGATTGATCGTGCCGAGCGCGTCGCCGACGGCGAACCGCGTGCCGCGCCGCACGCGCACGCGTGCCGGCTTGCCCTTCGCATCGCGCAGCACCTGGAAGCGCGGATCGAGTGGATTGCCCCTGGCGTCGCGGCCCACGCGCATGTGGATGTACGACAGCGGCCCGATGCTCATGCCTTCGCCCAGCTGGCCGAACGCCCAGTTGGGATAGGGATCGCCGACCGTCGCCGGCAGGACCGCGAGCACGCGCGCGCCGACGTCCGCGCGGATGTCCAGGCCCGCGTGAAAATGGTCGCGGTTCTCGCCGTCGTAGCTGCCGCGCACCTCGCCCAGCACGCCGACCACTTCATGCGGTTCGGTTTGCGGCCCCACGGGCCAGGGCATCGATGCCACCGCCGGCAGCACCCGCTTTGTGTGCGCTGGCGGCACGCCAGCCTGGGGCGGCGCCAGCGCGAACACCTGCTGCGCCTGGCCATCCGCCACCACCAGCGCGCCGTCGCGTTTGATGGCGATGCCGCGCGGCGCATACAGCCGCACGCTGCCGTCGCTGGCATAGCTCGTGTCCGGCGGACGGTCGGCGTCGGGCAGCGCGTGATATTGACCGCCCGGGTCGAACTGGAGGATGCGGCCACCCGCGCCGCTGGCGTACAAATAGCCGTCGTGCGTCAGCGCCAGCGCGACGGGGCGCCGCAGCAGCGGACGCCGCTCGTCCTCCGGCGCGCGCGCGAGCGTCGTCACTTCGCCATGCTGGTCGATGCGGCGGATCGCGTTGTTGCCGGTATCGGCGACGAACAGCACGCCGTGCTTGTCGACGGCGATGGCGCTCGGCGTGTCGAATGCGGCCGCGGCGCCCGTGCCGTCGAGGTAATCGGGCGTGCCGCTGCCGGCCACCGTCGTCACCGCGCCGTCCTTGCCGATGCGGCGGATCCGGTCGTTGTACGTGTCCGCGACATAGACGTTGCCGTCGCGGTCGACGGCCACGCCGACCGGGCCGTCGAAGCCGGCAGCGCTGCCCGCCAGCGTGGTCACGCCGCCGTCCGGCGCCACCTTGCGAATCGCGTTGTTGTGCGTGTCGGCCACATACAGGTTGCCGAGGCGGTCGATGGCCAGCGCCGACGGCGTGTCGAACGCCGCGGCGGCGCCGACGCCGTCCGCGAAGCCCACGCGGCCGCCGGCGAAGACGATCGCCTGGCCATCGGGCGCGATGCGGCGGATGCAGCTGCACTCGCCGCCATCGGCCACGAACACGTTGCCGTGGGCGTCGACGACGGTGCCGAACGGATCGCCGAAGCGGTCCGGCAGCGGCGTCACGCGTGCGGACCATTCCGGCTTGGTCGGCGCGTCGGCGGGGCGCCAGAACGCGCGTCCGGGCGTCGCGTCCTGGCGGGCGTTGAAGAGGTAGAGTGCCGTGCCGCCGGCCAGCACGGCGACGCCCGCGAGCGCCGCGACGGTCAATGAGCGCTTCACGTCATTGCATCAGCTGGCCGATGATCTTCACGGGCGCATTGCCGTAGCCGAGGAACTGGTCGTGGAATTGCTTGAGGTTGAAGCGGTCGCCCAACTGCGTCTTGCGGCGCTCGCGCAGCTCCATGATGTCGCTGTAGCCGCTGAAATAGCTGGAAAGCTGCACGGACGACAGCTGCGCGCGCTTCCACTTCTCGGACGCTTCCTGCGGGGTCTGGAACGCCTGGCGCACGAGCAGGTCCATGGCCTGTTCGCGCGTCATGCCCAGCACGTGCACGCTGTAGTCGAGAATGGTGTTGGAGACGCTGCGCAGGTTCCACTTGCACCACATCAGCCACAGCTCCGGCGCATTGTCGCCATAACCCGATTCCAGCATCATGCGCTCGCCGTACACGGCCCAGCCTTCGACCATCGCGCCGTTGCCGAACAAGGCTTTCACCAGCGACGGCGAACGGTTCGCGTTCATCAGCTGCGTGTAGTGGCCGGGGATCGCCTCGTGGATGTTCAGGATTTGCAGCATCCAGTCGTTGTACTCGCGCAGGCTGCTTTCGGCCTGCTCGGGCGTGAGGCCGTCCAGCGGCGTCACGTTGTAATAGGTTTTATCTTTCGGACGGTACGGGCCCGGCGCGTCGATGCTGGCGCCGGCCACGCCGCGCTGGTACAGCGGGGTCTCGCGCACGACGAGCGGCTTGCTCGGGTCGATCGTCACGAGGTTATTCTTGATCACGTACTCCTGCAGCTGCGGGATCTGGCGGCGGATCTCGGGCAGGAAGTTGGCGGCCGTCGTGTGCTGCAGCGACAGCTTGTCGATCACCATGCCGATCTTTCGATACCGGTCCGTCGGCTTGGCGGCGCCGCCCATCGTCTTGTCCCACAGCTGGTCGGCCAGGCCGTCCATGCGGGCGAGGAGTTCGTCGCGCGCGGCCAGGGCCTTCTGGTACGTCTGCTCGCCCGTGCTGGCGGACTGGATCTCGAACGCGAATTTTTGCTCGTACAAGTCCTTCCCGATGCGGAACGAGCGGGCGCGCTGCATCTGCGTCTGCGACTTGTCGAGGTCCGTCAGGAAGTCGACCCACGCCACCACCGCCGTGCCGGCGTTCGCGATGCGCTGGGCGAAGATCGCCTTCTCCTGCGGCGTCAGGATCGATTCCTGCGCGGCCTTGCCGAGGTCCGCCAGCACGACGAGCGTGCCCGGCGCCTGCTGGATCGCGAGTTGCGTGTGTTCGTGCGTCGGGTTGACGATGGACGCCTGCGCGGCCTGGTAGTACGCCGGCACGTCGGCCAGGCGCTTCAGGATCGTGCGCAGGCGCTGCGCTTTCGCGGCGTATTCCGTGTTCAGGATCAGGTCGAACGTCTGCGCCACGTTGTAATCGGCCGGATTCCATTCGAACTCGCGGAACGTGGCCAGCTGCCAGCGCTCGTAGTTCAGCTTGTTGAGGAGGACGGCGAGGTCGGTGCGCTGGTTCGGCGACAGCTTGTCGGCGTTCAGCTTGCCGAACTTGTCGAGCCACTCGTCGAGGAACGCGAGCTTTTTCGCGCGCGTGGCGGCGTCGGGAATCGTCAGCTTCGCGGCCGCGTCGAACTTGCCGACGTAGATGCCGTCTTCCGGATCGATGCGCCACAGCGCGGTGAGGAATTGCATGGACAGCGAGTCCATGTAGCGGTCGTTGCGGTTCTGCGGCGTGGCGGCGGCGACGGGCGCGGCGGCCCTGGCGGCGGGCTTCTCGGCGGCTTTCGCCTTGCTCTTCGACGAGGACTTGGCCTTGGCCTTGGCGCTGCTCGTGGCCTTGTGATGCGTCTTGGGACGCGCACTCGCCGGCGCCAGCGCGACGCTGGTCAGCAGGACGGCCAGTGCGATTTTCGATTTCATCATGTTCTATCTGCCTGGTTTATGGATGGGCCAGATGGGGGGCGCCAGATTAGCATCATTCGGCGCTTTTGCGGACATCTGAAACAATATGACACGCGCCGTCATGACGCGATCCGCCGCCAACGACCCCGCAACGGCATGCATCGTCAGCCGGTTTGCCATTCTTCGACCGACGGCGGACGCGGCCCGGCCGATCCGGCGAGTCCCGCCTGCAGCATTTCCAGCATGTCCGCCGGCGACAGGCGCGCGGCGGCGTCGGTCCCTTCCAGCAGGCTGTCGGCCAGGTCGCGCTTGTGGCGGTGCAGGTCGACGATGCCTTCCTCGATCGTGTGGCGCGCAACGAGCCGGTAGATCGTGACGGGCCGCTGCTGGCCCATGCGGTGCGCGCGGTCGCTGGCCTGGTCCTCGACGGCCGGATTCCACCACGGGTCCATGTGGATCACGTAGTCGGCCGCCGTCAGGTTGATGCCGACGCCGCCCGCCTTCAGCGAGATCAGGAACAGGTCGCCGTCGCCGGCCTGGAACGCGTCCACGCTGCGCTTCCGTTCCTGCATCGGGGTCGAACCGTCGAGGTACTGGTAGCGGATGCCGCGCTCGTCGAGGTGCTTACGGATCAGGGTGAGGTGGTCGACGAACTGGCTGAACACGAGCGCCTTGTGGCGGTTTTCCAGCAGCTCGTCGGCGAGGCGCGCGAACGTCTCCAGCTTGCTGCTGCGGATGCCGCTCTCCGGCGCGACGAGGGCCGGATTGCAGCACGCGCGGCGCAGCTTCATCATCTCCGCGAGGATCTGGATCTGTTTTTGCGACTGCGGTGCCTCCAGCGCGGCGATGCGCTCCAAGGCCTCGCGGCGCAGCGATTCGTACAACGCCGTCTCTTCTTCCGACAGCTGCACCGGCAGCACGATCTCCGTGCGCGGCGGCAGTTCGGACAGCACCTGCGCCTTGGTCCTGCGCAGGATGAACGGTTGCGTGAGGCGGCGCAGGCGCGTGCGTGCCGCCAGCTCCGCGCGTTTGTCGGACGCTTTTTCGATCGGACCCGAGAAGCGCAGCTGGAACTGGTTGCTCGTCCCGAGCAGGCCCGGATTGATGAACCGGAACAGGTTCCACAACTCGCCCAGGTGATTCTCCAGCGGCGTGCCGGTGGCGACCATCTTGAAATCGCCTTGCAGGGCCATCACGGCCGCCGAGCGGCGCGTATAGGCATTCTTGATGGCCTGCGCCTCGTCCAGCACGATCGTGTGCCAGCGGATGCCGTCGAACAGCGCAGATTCCAGCTGCAGCAGGCCGTAGCTGGCGACGATCACGTCGAACGGACCCGCTTCCTTCAGCATCGCGGCGCGGTCGCCGGGGCCGAACAGCCGCACGTTCAAGGTCGGCGCGAAGCGTTCCGCTTCGGCCAGCCAGTTCGTCGCGACGGACGTCGGCGCCACGACGAGCGTCGGCCCGCCCGGCGCGCGCGACAGGATCAGCGCCAGCGCTTGTAACGTCTTGCCGAGCCCCATATCGTCCGCGAGGCAGGCCCCGACGCCCCAGTGCGCGAGGCGCGCCAGCCATTCGAAGCCCTCGACCTGGTAATCGCGCAGCTCCGCCTGCAGAGTGTTCGGCAACTGCGGCCGGTATTCCGCGTTCTCCTGCATGTGCTTCAGGTGCGCGCGCCACGCTTTATCCGCATCGACGCCGCCCGCTTCCAGGGCCATCTCTTCCAGCGCGAAGCTGGCGAGGGGGTGGAAGCGCAGGGCTTCCTGGTCGGCGTCGCCGGGGTTGCTAGCATAGGCGGAGAGATCCATCAGGCGGCGGTGCAGCTCGTGCGTGAGTGCCAAAAACTGGTTGTCGCCGAGCGCGATGAAACGGTCTTCGCGCACGCGCGCGAGCAGCTCGCGCAAGTCCATCACCTTGTTCTCGTCGACCTGCACCTCGCCGTTCGCGGCGAACCAGTCCTTGTCGCGCCGGATCTGCAGGCGCACGGATTTCGACGAGATCTTCTTCGACACGCGGAACGATTCGCCCTCGGGCCACGCGACGACGACGTTCGACGTGTCCAGTTCCTGCAGCTGCACGACGAGTTCCAGGCAGTGGATCGGCGCCGCCAGCAGCCATTCGCCATGCTCGTCTTCCGCCTGCTCCAGCGCGGGCAGGTCGGCCAGCAGCCGGCGCTCGGCCTCGCGTTCCGCGTTGAGATCGCGGCGCGCTTCCGTGCGCACGCCGCCCACGTCGGCGATGACGCTCTCCGCGCCGTCGCCGGGCCGGAAGTAGGGCCCCGCATCCGGCAGCGGCCGCACCATCACCTGGATGCGCAGGCCCTGCTGGTAGGGCAGCAGGTTGATGTGCAGGCGCGGGTCGGCCGTCACCTGTTCGATGTCCGCCGCGCTGCCGCCGATGTCCGACTGCACGGTGACGATGGACGAGATGGCGCTGATCGCCTGCAGCACGCGCTTCTCGGCTTCCAGCGGCACTTCGAGCCCGTCGCCGACGATGGCGCCGATACGCCGGTGCTCGTCCTTTACGCGCACGATGCGCAGGCGCGTGGGCGTTTCCTTCGTGACGACCACTTCGCCCTGCTGTTCGCGCAGCGGGGGCACGAGGGTAATCAGGACCTTGCCGCCGCCGGCGCGCACGACCAGCTGCGGCTCGCCCGGCAGAAGTTCGATGCGCGTGCCGGGCGAATCCATCCAGAACAGCAGCGGATGGCCGGCCAGCGCGGCCACGGCTTTATCGAGATCGAATTCGTAGCGCGTGCCCGTGCCGCTGTAGTAGCGGTAGGCGCCGATGCTGGCGGCCACCTGCACGTCCTGCGCGGTGAGGAAATCCAGTTCCGCCGCCTCTTCCGCGAGACGCTTGAGGCCCAGCGGCCGGCCGCGCGTCCAGCCGCCCTGCACGTCGCGCGTCTGTTCGCGCGGTTCGATCGCGCGGATGCCGAGGTGCACGTCCCAGCTCACGAGCCAGGCGAGACGCGATTCCTTTACCACCTCCACGTTCACGGCGGGCTGCAGGTTGATGAGGGCGTTCAGCTGGCGTTCCCACGGCTGTTCGCGCTCGAACCACAGCGCCAGGTCGACGAAGCGGTGCTGCTGGCGCAGCGCGATCGCCTGCTGGTCGATGCCGACCATGCCCAGCTGGCCCAGCACGGACGCGATCTGCGCTGCGATGAAGTCGAAGCCGGCGCTGCTCGCCACGTCGAACTGCTGTTCCAGCATGGCGCGCTTGTCCGCCAACTGCGGCATGCCGAGCCACCAGTGCAGCAGGGCGCGGAACATGACGGGTTGCAGCGACGTTTCCCAGTTGCGCGACGGGAGCACCTCGGCGTCCACCGTGCCGCCGCGGATCTGGCGCAGCATCGACAGCTGCTGGTAGACGGCGGTGTCGTGGCTTTGCACGGCGCGCGTGGCGCTGTCCAGGTAGGATTCCACGGCTTTCGCATGCTTGGTGTCCGCGCTGCGCAGCAGCGCCGTCACGTACAGGTGGCCGCCGATCCCTTCGAAGATGGCCTTCCTCTTGCCCGTCTCGCGCCGCAGCGCCTTCAGCGCCTTGTCGAAGCCGGCCAGCGCGGGTTCGATATCGCCGCGCAGCAGTTGCAGCACGCTGCGGTAGTACAGCGTCGCGGATTCGTCCAGGTCGACGAGCAGGCCGGCCGCCGCGTCGAGGCGCCCGCACAGGATCAGGTGTTCGGCCAGCGCCGTGCGCAGCGCCATCGACGCGCCGCCCTGCGCGACGTGTTCTTCCGCATACGCGCGGATCGCGGGCGCGCTGGCCGGCTCGCGCTGCACGTGGTTGACGAGGACGGCGAGCACGTCGTCGCGTACGAGCCCGTTGATGCGCTCCATCAGGTCCGGCTCGAACGGCCGCGCGCAGATGTCGACGAGCGGATGCAGGTACGCCGCCTCATGGCAGCGCAGGCACGCGGCCAGCAGCGGTGCGATGGTCTTCGGGCCCTCGCCGGCGAGCAGGGCGAAACGCAGCAGCGCGACGCCCTGACGGTAGCTGCGCAGCATGGGCGTGCCCTGCCAGTCGACGCGCAGCGGCGTCACCGTCTGGTAGACCTCGCGCAGCTCGTTGAGCCGGCGCGTGCGCAGCGCCCATTGGATGGCGGGCCAGGCGACATCGGTGGCGATCGTGTAGCCGCGCGACGGCAGCTCGCCGATCAGGCCATCGGCGCGCAGTTGCTCGAGCGGCGCGGCCAGGTCTTCCTCGTTCGCGCTCGCTTCGAGTGGCGCGAGGTGATCGTGGATGCGCCGCCGTCCCATCGGCTCGCCGGCCAGCGCCAGCAAGGCCAGGATCAGCTTGCGGCGCTCGTCGCAGGCTTCCACGACCGCATGCAACACCTCATCGCTCATGCAGCAAGATTCTCGATCTCGACGGCGGGCAGGCTTTCGGGCACGGGGATGCCGAATACCCGCAGGTAGAAATACAGCTCCGCTTCCAGGGTACGCACGATGCTGTCCGCCTTGCGGAAGCCGTGGCCTTCGCCGGCCAGCGTGATGTACGCGACCGGCACGCCGCGTGCACGCAGCGCGTCGACCATCACTTCCGATTGCGGCGGCGGCACGACCTTGTCGTCGAGACCCTGGAAGAAGATCATCGGCCGCTGCAGTTTATCCGTGTGGTTGATGGGCGAGCGCTCGGCGTAGACGCGGTCCGCAATGTCCTTCGGTGCGATCAGGTATTCGTTGTAGTGCGATTCGAACTTGTGCGAGTCCGCATCGAGACCCTTCAGGTCGGACACGCCGTAATAGCTGGCGCCGGCCTTGAACACGTCGTGGAAGGCGAGGGCGCACAAGGTCGTCAGGCCGCCGGCGCTGCCGCCGCGGATCACGAGGCGTTCGCGGTCGACGAGGTCGTTGTCGACGAGGTACTGGGCACCCGCGACGCAATCCTCGACGTCGACCACGCCCCATTGGCCCTTCAGCAAGTCGCGGTAGGCGCGGCCGAAGCCCGTGCTGCCGCCATAGTTCACGTCCAGCACGGCGATGCCGCGGCTCGTCCAGAACTGCGTGGCCAGTTTCAGGGTGCTCGCCGCCATGCTCGTGGGGCCGCCGTGGCCGATCACCATCAGCGGCGGCAGCTCGCCCGGCTGCGGCGCGAAATCCCTGTTCACGGGCGGATAGTAGAAGGCGTACGCCGTCCTTCCGTTCATGCTGGGATAGCGGATGCTTTGCGGGACCGACAGATAGCTCACGTCGGGCAGCTGCTCGATCGAGCGCGCCAGCACGTCGCGCTGTCCGGTCGCGAGATCGATGCGCGCGATTTCCGCCGCCAGGGTGGGCGCGCCGCCCAGCAGCGCCACCGTGTCGCCTTCGACGCGCAGTTCGCTGATCTGTTCATAGGGCGTGGCGATGGGCGTGAGCTGGCCACTGCGCACGTCGAGGCGTGCGAGCCTGCTCACGCCATCCTCGATGTACGTGCAGACGATTTCCCGGGCGGAGCGGAAGCCGTACATGCTGTTCCCGAAGACCCAGTGCGGGCCGCCGAATTCCGCCGCGCGCGGGCACACGGGATGCACGACGCCGTGCTCGTAGCGGTACAGGTTCCACCAGCCGCTGCGGTCGGAGACGAAGTGGAGGGTGCCGTCCGGTGACCATTCCGGCTGCACGATCGCTTCGTCTTCGCCGCCCGCGATCAGGCGGCCGTCCAGCAAGGTGCCGTCGTCGCCGATCTCGGCCAGCCACAGTTCCGTCCCCTGCCACGGCATGCGCGGGTGGTCCCAGCAGAGCCACGCGAGGTGCTTCCCGTCCGGGGAGATGCGCGGCGACGAATAGAAATCGTTGCCGTCGACGAGGACGGTGACCGTGCCGTCGGCGCCGAGCGCGCCGAGCGTGTTGTCCGGATACGTGTTGCCTTGCGCATGGTCTTCGCGCACGCCGATCAGGCGGCGGTGGGCGCGGTCCAGCACGACGTCGGCCCAGCGCTCGTCGCCGCCCGCGCTGACGGGGACGGGTTCGCTGCCGCCGGCGCGGTCGAGGCGGTAGATGCGGTTGTCGGCGAAGTTCGAGAACCAGATGTGGCTGTCCGCGACGAGCGCCGCGCCGCCGCCGTACTCGTGCACGCGGGTGCGCACGTTGAACGGGGCCGGCGTCAACTCTTCCACCCGGCCGCGGGAACAGCGCAGCAGCGTGTTGCGGCCGCCTTCGCTGGCGCGGCCAGCCAGCCAGAACACGTCGCCGCCGTCGAGCAGCACCTGCGACAGCGGCGTGGCGCCGGCCGCGACGACGGCGGCGGTGATCGGGGAAGTCCAGGTGCCGCAGGGCGCGGCCTGTTTGCGGGTGGTGTCGGTCATGGTCGGTTTCTGGGACGGGCAGCGGAAGACGAGCATTATAAGTGCCTGCCGCGCAGGGGTATGTCCGGGAAGTGGGGTGTGAGGGCACCAAGGATGCGATAATAGAGGTTTGCCCTTCCCATTCTCGATCGGATTGTCAGCCATGCCACAATTTGCCCCGCTCCAGAACGATACCTTCCTGCGTGCGCTGCTGCGCCAGCCGACGGATTACACGCCGGTGTGGCTGATGCGCCAGGCGGGGCGCTACCTGCCGGAATACCGCGCCACGCGCGCGCAGGCCGGCTCGTTCCTGGGCCTGGCCAAGAATCCGGACTTCGCCACCGAAGTCACCCTGCAGCCGATCGACCGCTATCCGCTGGACGCGTCGATCCTGTTCTCGGACATTCTCACCGTGCCGGACGCGATGGGCCTGGGCCTGTATTTCGAGGATGGCGAGGGCCCGAAATTCGAGCGCACCGTGCGCACGGAAAGCGACGTCGCCGCCCTGCGCGTGCCCGACATGGCGTCGCTGCAGTACGTGTTCGACGCCGTGACGTCGATCCGCACGGCGCTGAACGGCCGCGTGCCGCTGATCGGCTTTTCCGGCAGCCCCTGGACCCTGGCCTGCTACATGGTCGAAGGCGGCGGTTCGCGCGAATTCCACACCATCAAGAAGATGCTGTACTCGCGTCCGGACCTGATGCACCGCATCCTGGAGATCAACGCGGAAGCCGTCGCGCAATACCTGAACGCCCAGATCGACGCGGGCGCGCAGGCCGTCATGATCTTCGACTCCTGGGGCGGTGCCCTGGCCGACGGCGCGTATCAACAGTTCTCGCTCGCGTACATGGAAAAGGTCGTGGCGAAGCTGCAGCGCGAGAAGGATGGCGTGCGCATTCCGTCCATCGTGTTCACGAAGGGCGGCGGCCTGTGGCTGGACGCCATGGCCGATATCGGCGCCGACGCGCTGGGCCTGGACTGGACCGTCAACCTGGGCCGCGCCCGCGCGCAGGTGGGCGACCGCGTTGCCCTGCAGGGCAACCTCGATCCGGCCATCCTGTTCGCCGGCCCGGACCAGATCCGCGCCGAGGTGGAAAAGGCGCTGGCCAGCTACGGCACGCCGTCCGTGGGCCATGGCCACGTGTTCAACCTGGGCCACGGCATCTCGCAATTCACCCCGCCGGAATCCGTGACGGCGATGGTCGACGCGGTACACGACTTCAGCCGCCGCCAACGCGCCGCCTGACGCATCCGTCGCGCGCTAAGCAGGCAATCACACTTATTCACAAAAAATCGGGCGCTACCTGCGGGAACTGTAGAAATGTACAGTGCCCGCCCGCATATGGTAAGTGGTTGATTTTATTGAATTTACTGTCGGGCCAGGAAGACCCCGGCGAGACGCTCCCGGCAGAGTGACCAGTTATCCACCGAGGCTGTCAGCCCATTGTTCACAAAGTTATTCACAGATTCTGTGAATAATCCGGAAAAGTGCTTGGTTTACCGTGGTTTACGGATTTTCTTCAAGTGTTGTATCAAGATTATGCTGCACTGCGCTCAAGTTTTACACCCGGAAAGGCACAGTTATGCACAGAAGCGTCCAAGCGATGGGATATTTCACGCGCTCAAAATTGAAAAACGTAAGTCATTGAATTATTGAGGAAAACTTTAGGCTGCACATAGAGAATTTCCTAACGTTTTGATCTAGCGTAAACCTTCTCCACGGTCAACTTTTCCATTTTCCACAAAGTTTTCCACAGTTTTCCACAGCTTCTCGACAAGGTACCGGATTGTCCCACTACATCCTGCAAATCGCGCTCGACACGCCGCTCGACAGCCTGTTCGACTACCGCTGGGTATGCGAACCCGGCAGCGAGCCGGAAGTCGGGCAACTGGCGCTCGTGAACTTCGGGCGGCGCGAGGCGGTCGGGCTGATCGTCGCGGTCAAGCACGAGACGGACGTGCCCGCCGACAAGCTGAAGGATGCGCTCGCCGTGCGCAGCCAGCTGGCGCCCCTGCCGGCGCGGTGGATCGCGCTGGCGCGCTTTGCCGCCGCTTATTACCACCGGCCGCTGGGCGAGGTGGCGATGCCCGGCCTGCCGAAGAATGTGCGGCTGTCGACGACGGTGGCGCTGGACCGTGCGCTGAAAAAACTGGCCAAGATCGACGACGTCCACGATTCCACGCCCGCCGACATGCCGGTATTGAACGCGGCCCAGCAGCAGGCGGCGGACGCCATCGGCGGCGCGCAGGGATTCAGCCCGCTGCTGCTGTACGGCGTCACGGGCAGCGGCAAGACCGAGGTCTACCTGCAGGCCTGCGCGCAGGTGCTCGCGCGCGACGCCGACGCGCAGATCCTGATCCTGGTCCCCGAGATCAACCTGACGCCGCAGCTGGAAGCGAACATCCGCGCGCGCTTCCCGGGCGTGATGCTGGCGACCCTGCACAGCAGCCTGTCCGAAGGCGAGCGCATGCTGCACTGGCTGGCCGCGCACACGGGCCGCGCGCGCATCGTGCTGGGAACGAGATTGGCGATCCTCGCGTCGCTGCCGAACTTGAAGATGATCGTCATCGACGAGGAGCACGACCCGTCCTATAAACAGCAGGAAGGCCTGCGCTATTCGGCGCGCGACCTGGCCGTGTGGCGCGCGCGCCAGCTGGGCATTCCCATCGTGCTGGGCTCCGCGACGCCGTCGCTGGAAAGCTGGCACCACGCGCAGACGGGCCGCTACCGCAGGCTCGAACTGCGCGAGCGCGCCGTGCGCGATGCCGTGCTCCCGCGCGTCAAGCTCATCGACATGGAGCGCGACAAGCCGAAGGAAGGCCTCACGTCGACCCTGATGCAGGCGCTGCGCCTGCGCATGGAACGGGGCGAACAATCGCTGCTGTTCCTGAACCGGCGCGGCTATGCGCCCGTGCTGTGCTGCGAGGCGTGCGGCTGGATCAGCAACTGCACGCGCTGCACCGCGTTCATGGTCCTGCACCGGCCGGAGCGGCGCCTGCGCTGCCACCACTGCTCGCTCGAGCTGCGCATCCCGCACGCGTGCCCGACCTGCGGCAACATCGACCTGCAGCCGCTGGGCCGCGGCACGCAGCGCATCGAGGAAGGTTTGCAGGCGCTGTTCCCGGACGCGCGCATCCTGCGCATCGACGCCGATTCCACGCGCCGCAAGGGCAGCGCGCAGGAAGCGTTCGACACGGTGCACCGGGGCGACGTCGACATCCTGATCGGCACGCAGATGGTCGCCAAGGGCCACGATTTCAAGAAGCTGACGCTCGTCGGCGTGCTGAATCCCGATACCGCCCTGTTCTCGCAGGACTACCGCGCCAGCGAGCGGCTGTTCGCACAGCTGATGCAGGTGGCGGGCCGGGCCGGCCGCGCGGGGCTGGAGTCGGAAGTGCTGATCCAGTCGCGCTACTGCCAGCATCCGCTGTACGGCGCCGTGATGCGGCACGACTACGACCGCTTTGCCGGCAGCCTGCTGGAAGAGCGCCACCAGGCCGCGCTGCCGCCGTACATGTACCAGGCGCTGCTGCGTGCCGAGGCGCCCGAGCTGGCGACGGCGATCGAATTCCTCGAGGCGGCGCGCGACGCGGTGCCGTCGGACACGGTCGTCATCAACGAACCGATTCCGATGACGATGACCCGCGTGCACAACGTGGACCGGGCCCAGCTGCTCGTCGAATCGAATTCGCGGCCGGCGCTGCAGGCGTTTCTCAACGAGTGGGTCGATGCGCTGCGGGCGATGAAGTCGCGGGTGCGGTGGTCGCTCGAAGTGGACCCGCTCGATATCTGATGCGATCGGCGGGCACGTTTCATTTGAGGCCCCCGGCCTCAAATGCCCAACGATTCGTCGATGCCGTAGGGTGGGCTCCCCGAGCCCACCATGCCGGCCGATAACGGCCAAAGTTTCTCCGATCCAAACTGAAATTCCGAAAACAGCGTATCGTCACGCTCGTGAACTTCGCGGAGGCGAGATGAAAAAACTGAAGGTCGATGTCGCGGTGATCGGCGCCGGTACCGCCGGCCTCGTCGCCTATCGCGCCGCCAAGGCGCAGGGTGCGCGGACGGTGCTGATCGAGCGCGGCGTGTACGGCACCACGTGCGCGCGCGTGGGCTGCATGCCCAGCAAACTCCTGATCGCGGCCGCCGAGGCCGCCCACATGCTGCAGCTTGCGCCCCAGTTCGGCGTCCATCCCGGCACCGTCCGCATCGACGGCGTCGCGGTCATGGAGCGCGTGCGGCGCGAGCGCGACCGCTTCGTCGGCTTCGTCGTCGAGGGCGTCGACGCGATGCCGGACGAGGACAAGGTGCGCGGCCACGCCCGCTTCGTCGATCCGCACACGCTGCAGGTCGACGACCACACGGAGATCGACGCCCGCCGCATCGTCATCGCCACCGGCTCCAGCCCGACCCGCCTGCCGACGCTGGACAACGTGGGCCCGGGCGTGATCACGAGCGACGACGTGTTTTACTGGAACGACCTGCCGCGCTCCGTGGCCGTGATCGGCACGGGCGTCATCGGCCTGGAAATCGGCCAGGCCCTGGCGCGCCTGGGCGTGCGCACGCGCGTGTATGCGCGCGGCGGCAGCGTGGCGCAGTTGTCCGATCCCGTCGTGCTCAAGACGGCGTCGCGCGTGCTGTGCGAGGAGCTCGACATCCACTTCCAGTCGCGCATCCTGAAAGCGGAACAGGACGGCGACGACGTCGTGCTGACGACGGGCCGCCACGACGAAGCGATCACGGAACGCTTTCAATACGTGCTGCAGGCCGCGGGCCGTACGCCGAACGTGCACGACCTGGGCCTGGAACACGCGGGCATCGCGCTGGACGACAGCGGCGTGCCGGTCTTCGACCCGCGCACCATGCAGTGCGGGAACAGCCACATCTTCATCGCGGGCGACGCCAACCAGGAACGCCCCGTGCTGCCGGAAGCGGCCGACCACGGCAAGATCGCGGGCGACAACGCCGGCCGCTTCCCGGACATCCGCCCCGGCCTGCGCCGCGCGCCGCTGACGGCCGCGTTCACGGAGCCGAACATCGTCACGCTGGGCGCCAGCTACAAAGCCCTGTGCGCGCCGGGCAAGTCGAAGTTCGCGGTGGGGCAGGTGTCGTTCGAGAACCAGGGGCGCAGCCGCGTCATGTTGCAGAACAAGGGCATGCTGCGCGTGTACGGCGAATACCGCACGGGACGCTTCCTCGGCGCCGAGATGATCGCGCCGCGCGGCGAACACATCGGCCACCTGCTCAGCTGGGCCGTGCAGTCGCGCCTGACGGTCGAGCAGATGCTGGAGATGCCGTTCTACCACCCCGTGGTCGAGGAGGGCGTGCGCACGGCGCTGCGGGATCTCGCCGCCAATCTCGCGAAGGGAGAAAGCGACATCGATCCCGACGAGGTCGAACCGGGGACGTGATTTGATAGATACGGTCTGCGAACGTCCGCATGGAGTAACGTAGGGTGGGCTCCCCGAGCCCACCAACTGTCAATTCAGCAAAGAAGCATCCAGCTTCCCTTCCGACGCCAGCTGCCGCACGATCTTGATCGTATCGATGTCGGCCTCCTTGTACGCCGACTTCTTGAAATCCTCGTACATGCGGCCCGTCTCGTCGGTCGCGGACGGATTGCCGTCGTCGTACAGGAAACGCACCCACATCACGCCTTCCGACGGCGCCTCGATGGTCATGGTCAGCAGCGACTGGGCGATGTCGCCCTGCGCCGGCACTTCGTAGCGGACTTCGCGCAGCGGGTGCAGGACCACCTTGTCGTCGATGACCAGCTCGCCATAGCGCAGGCGGCGCATGAAGCTGCCGCTGGTCCGGTCGCTGATCGTGCATTCGTCCAGGTGCGGCACGAACATCTTCGGGTCTTCCGCGCGCAGCACGAGGCCGCGCCACAGTTGTTCGCGTGTCATGGTGTCCGCCAGCGGATTCAGCGGGTCGTTAATCTCGATCAGGTGTTCAAATTTCATGTTGTATCCCTCGTTAGGCCATCTTAGCGCATGCGGCGCAGGACTGACGCAAAACGCGTATGTGGTGATGGCTTGCGGTTTACTCAAGCGGCGTCGCCGTTTCGACACGAACGTTACGCATGAGCTCCCAGCTTCGCTACAATGTTGGGCTGTCCTCTCCAATATTTCCAATGTCCAACACCCCGAACTTCGGCCTGAACGGTCCGCAAAGCGAAGCCGTGCTCTATCTCGACGGTCCGTGCCTGGTGCTGGCCGGTGCCGGGTCGGGCAAGACGCGCGTCATTACGCAAAAGATCGCCTACATGATCGAGCACCGCGGCTACGATCCGCGCACGATCGCGGCGCTCACGTTCACGAACAAGGCCGCGCTCGAGATGCAGGAGCGTATCGGCAAGCTGCTCAAGCAGCCCAAGCAGGCCAAGCAATTGACGGTGTCCACGTTCCACTCGCTGGGCGTCAAAATCCTGCGCCAGGAAGCGGCCGGCGTCGGCCTGAAGGACAAGTTTTCGATCATGGACAGCGACGATTGCTATACCGTCGTGTCCGACCTGGCCGTCACCACCGACAAGCAGGAAATCCGCCGCATCCAGAACGCGATCTCGCTGTGGAAGAACGGCCTCGTCGACCCGGAGGACGCGATCCGCAACGCGCGCGACGAGGACGAAGCCCAGGCCGGCCGCATCTACCGCAGCTATGTCGCGACCTTGCAGGCCTACCAGGCCGTCGACTTCGACGACCTTATTCGCTTGCCGGTGGAATTGTTCCGCAATAACGAACCGATCCGCGACCGCTGGCAGCGCCGCCTGCGCTACCTGCTGATGGACGAGTACCAGGACACCAACACGTGCCAGTACGAACTGGTGAAACTGATGGTGACGGGCCTCGGCAAGAAGCCGATGTTCACGGCCGTGGGCGACGACGACCAGGCGATCTATGCGTGGCGCGGCGCGTCGGTGGAAAACCTGCGTACCCTGCAGACGGACTTCCCCGACCTGAGAGTGATCAAGCTGGAGCAGAACTACCGCTCCACGACGCGCATCCTGCAGGCGGCCAACGCCGTCATCGGCAACAACCCGAAGCTGTTCGAAAAGTCGCTGTGGTCCGAGCACGGCCTGGGCGAGCCCATCAAGGTGCTGGGCATGCCGAACGACGAGACCGAAGCGGACCAGGTCGCGATCATGATCTCGGCCGACCACTTCCAGCGCAAGAACAAATGGTCGGATTTCGCGATCCTGTACCGCGGCAACCACCAGGCCCGCGTGATCGAGCAGGCGCTGCGCAAGGAACGCATCCCGTACACCATTTCCGGCGGCCAGAGTTTCTTTGACAAGGCCGAGATCAAGGACATCATCGCCTACCTGCGCCTGATCGCGAACCAGGACGACGACCCGGCCTTCATCCGCGCCATCACCACGCCCAAGCGCGGGGTGGGCATGACGACGCTCGAAAAGCTGGGCGAATTTTCCGGGCAGTGGAACTGCTCGCTGTTCGAGGCCGCACGGAAGGGCGGCATCGAAGCGCTGCTGCAGGAGCGCCAGCTGTATCCGCTGCGCGAGTTCTGCCACTGGATCGACGAGCTGGAATCGCGCGCCACGCGTCCGGGGCCGTCCGGCAGCGGCGACCATGCCGCCGAGCTGATCGACGACATGATGAAGGAAATGAATTACGAGCACTACCTGTACGAGAACTTCGACGACAAGGCGGCGCAGGGCAAGTGGCAGAACGTGCTCGAGTTCCTCAACTGGCTGAAGGAGCGGGGCCGCGGCGGACGCGACCGTGACGGCGAAGAAAAGAACTTGCTCGAATTGACGCAGATGGTGGCGCTGATGTCCATGCTCGAGGGCCAGGACGAGGAACAGGATGCCGTACGCATGTCGACCCTGCACGCATCGAAGGGCCTCGAGTACCCGCACGTCTACCTCGTCGGTTGCGAGGAAGGCATCCTGCCGCACAAGGGCGACCCGGACGACTCCGTCGAAAAAATCGCCGCCCGCATCCAGGAAGAACGGCGCCTGATGTACGTGGGCATCACGCGCGCCCAGCGCAGCCTGCACGTTACGTGGTGCAAGAAGCGCAAGCGGGCTGGCGAGCTCGTGCATTGTGATCCTTCGCGCTTCATCAAGGAAATGGCCCTGGACGTGGGCGACGCACCGCCGAAGGAAAACGAGGTGCTGACGCCCAAGGAACGTCTTGCCAACCTGAAAGCCCTGCTGGCTACACCGAAGGTCTGAATCATTCGTTGCGGATAAGCCTTGTTCCACAGGCAAGGGGTGCGCACGATTGAAATTCTTATTTGACTTCAACTGTTGCGCGGGAAATACTTTCACGAATCAATTTTCAAGCAGCAAGCATCGTTAATCTAATGGCTACCGTATCCGACATCACGACCACCTCTCTGTCCGGGTTGAACTATATCGATGCCTTGCTCGATAGCGGTCCCGACTGGAACTACCTGACGAACGCGTCGGGAACACCGATTTATACGCTGACCTACACGTTTTCGGTCTCCGCCGGCACCGAGGATGCGGCGTCCGCGGCAAAGAATTTCACGGGCGCGCAGCAGGCGTTTTCGGCGTCCCAGCAGGATGCGACCCGTGCCGCCCTGGCCTACATCACCAAGCTGACGGGCATCCAGTTCGCCGAGACGACCGACGGCAACGCCGCGCAAGTCCATTTTGCCGACGTCAACCTCCTCACCAGCAATGTGACGGGCCTGTGCAGCTGGCACAGCAGCTACGGCTACAGTGGCGTCCAGCTGAGCAGCTATGACGCCGACGCCTACGTCTACCTCGACAACACCGAATGGAATTACCAGAACGCGAACCTGGCCCAGGGCGGCCAGGGCTATGAAACGCTGCTGCACGAACTGGGCCACGCACTGGGCCTGAAGCACCCGTTCGAGGACAGCATCACGCTGCCGGCATCGCAGGACAACACGTCGAACACGCTGATGTCCTACACCGACGTCGGCGGTCCGTACACGACTTACCGCCAGGACGACGTCGCCGCCCTCATGTGGCTGTACGGCGACGACGGCCTGCGCGGCAAACTGGGCATCAATTCGACGGCGGGCGCCCGCTTCCTCGTCGGCACCGGCAGTGCCGACGTCATCACCGGAACGGGCCTGGACGACAAGCTTGAGGGAGATGGAGGTAACGATATGATCGATGGGGGAGCAGGCCTTGATACCGCCGTATTCCGCGGTACACGTAGTAACTATACCTTCAGCGCGCTGACCAATGGCAACCTGCAGGTAACGAGCAAGGACGGCAGCGATGGCGTCGACACGCTGCATTCGATCGAGCAGCTGCAATTCGCGGACCAGAGCGTCAGCAGCGCGGACGTCGTCAATGCCGACACCACGGCCCCAGCCGCACCGTCGCTGGCCGTGACCAAGAACGCGAACGGCTACGCCGCCGGCAGCAATCCGGCCGTGACCGGCGTCGCCGAGGCGGGTGCCACCGTCAGGGTCTATACGGCGGACAACACGCTGGTCGGCAGGACGACGGCCGACGCGAGCGGCGCCTGGAGCCTGGTAACGACGGCAACCTTTTCCGACGGCACCGGCTACAAGATCTACGCCACGGCCACCGATGCGGCCGGCAATACGTCCGCGGCAAGCGGCACGGTCACGTTCAACATCGACGCGCACGCGCCCGTGGCGCCGACTGCGTCGTTCAGCCAGGCCGGCAACCAGGGCACGTTCAGCGGCACCGGCGAAGCCGGTACGACGATCTACCTGACGCGCGTCGGCGACTTCATCGACATCGCCGCCACGACCGTCGGCAGCGACGGCAAGTGGAGCGTCAAGACGTCGCCACTGCCGAACGGCAGCTATACGATCAGGACGGTGTCGGAAGACCTGGCCGGTAATTCGAAGAGTGCCCTGGCCGACGTGACCTTCACGGTGAACAGCAGCGCCAACGTGACCGGCACCGTTGGCGCCGACAAGCTGGCGCCTGCCGGCGCCAACGGTGCCATCGATGGCCTGGGCGGCATCGACACGGTCACCTTTGCCGGTGCGCGCACAAACTACACGGTCGCCAAGGAAACCTGGGGCTTCGGCGTGACGGACAAGGTCGGCGGCGGCGGCCACGACGCCGTGCTCAACGTCGAGCGCCTGCAATTTTCCGACGGCAATGCCGTGGCGCTGGACATCAACGGTTCCGCCGGTGCCGCCTTCCGCCTGTACCAGGCCGCGCTCGACCGCCCGGCGGAAAAGGCGGGCCTGGACTTCTGGATCTACCAGCTGGACCGCGGCCTGACGCTGGACGACATGGTGCAGGACATCATCAACACGCAGCCGGAATTCATCCAGAAATACGGCGCGAATCCGACCGATGCCCAGTTCGTGAACCTCCTGTACGCCAACGTGCTGCACCGTACGCCGGACGCCGCCGGCTACGACTTCTGGCTGAAAGCCCTGACGAACCACGATACGACGCACGTCGGCATCGTCAAGTTCTTCAGCGAAAGCCCGGAAAACCAGGCGCAAGTCATCGGCAGCATCCAGAACGGTATCGAGTACACGCCCTGGAACGGCTGACCCCGTTTCCGCCCGACCCCGCGAAGAGCCGCCACACCAGCGGCTCTTTGCTTTTGCGGGCGCAGTATCATGCGCTTTTTACTTTTATCCACGGATACCGACGTGAGCGACGAAAACCGATTCATCGACATCGAAATCAAGCTGGCCGACCAGGAAAACCTCGTCGACACCCTCAACCGCACGATCTACGAACAGGGCCGCCGCATCGACCAGCTGGAAGCCATGGTGGCCAAACTGGCCGAGCACGTGCGCACGGTGCGCGATGCGGGGCAGGGGCCGGTCAACGAACGACCGCCGCATTACTGACAGTCGATATCGATTTTCACAACTTGTCATCGTCGCTTCTTGCCTAATCTGTAACTTTCTTCAGGCAAGGATCGACAGATGTTCACGTGTAGCCTCGATACGGGCACGTACGCCCTGCCGGCGCCCTGGGACGCCCGTCCCCGATCGGTGCGCTCCCCGCACCGGTATGAGCTGAACGTCGCCACCGCGTATTACGACCGTCCGGACATCCTCGACGCATGGCACCGGATGCTGGCCGGCGCGACGGGACCGGAAACGCAGTACCAGTCGCCCCAATTCTTCAGCCACCTGATCGACATGGGTCGAGGGCGGAACGCGAACTACGAATTGTTCATCGTCCGCCGCAGCATCGATTACGCGATCGTCGGTTTTATTCCCGTGCGGACCCTACCTTGCCGCATCGCGTTCCACGCCGGGCCCGTGCCGCTGTTCGGACGGACCCTGCGCGCCTGCCAGATCCTCGGCAGCGTGCCGCTGCTCGACCCGGCGGAAACGGGGCTCGCCGATTTCATCATGCAGCAATTGCTCAAGCGTTATGCGGAGTGCGACGTGCTGTATCTGCAGGCCGTGCCGCGGGACGGCCTGCAAGCGATCGCGGGCATACCTGCATACGTGCTGAACGGCTGGCGCCCCTGCCACACGCAGCCGCTGCCGGACAGCGTCGACGCCTACCTGAAAACCTTCAGTGCCAAGAAGCGCTACAACCTGTCGCGCCAGGTCCGCCTGCTGGCGGAAGCGGCCGGCCCGTTGCACGTGCTGCGCATCGACCAGCCCGGGCAAGTCGGTGCCATGGTGGACGCGATGGTCGCCACCGACGCATCCCGCGCCACCGGACGCGCCGACGAGCAGGCGCGCCTGGAGAGCCTGGCGCGTCATGGCCTGCTGCTGTCCTACGTGGTCCGTTGCGGCCAGACCGACGTCGCCGTCGTGTACGGCATGCGGTCGTCGTCCGCCTGGCATGTCTACAAGATCCTGTGCCGGCAGGCGTACCTGCCCCTGTCGGTCGGCACCAGCGCGATCCACCTGGCCGTACAGGACGTGCTGGCCCATTTCACGTTCGACCACATCGATTTCGGTTATGGGACGCCGCATGCGGAATTCCGCTCCACGCATGTGTTGAAGACGCGCGGCCTGGTCCTGCTGCACCGCGCGCGCAGCCGGACGGCCTGGCTGCTGAACGTCCACGGCAGGTACGATGCGCTGAACGGCGCACTGATCCGCCAGGTGAAACGGATGCGGAAATGGCAGGCGCAACGCAGGGCGGCTGTTATAGTGGCGGCACCACCACCTCAATCGAAAATGACTCATGAGTGACAACGCCCCCAGCCCGGAATTCTTCGACCGCGCCAACGCCCTCATCAACCTGGCGAACGACCAGTGCGCGTCGACCCATCCGAGCGAAGTCAGCGCATCGACGCTGTACGCCTCGGCGCGCTTCAACGCCTTCATCGTCGCGGCAACGACCGGCAGCGCGGAGACCATGACCGCCGAAAAGGCGCGGGCGCTGGAGTATTTCACCGACCAGTTTCGCAAGATGATGGAAGCGAATCTCGACGATTTCATCGAGAACTTCGATGCCTACATGAAGCGGGCGGACAAGTAAGTCCGCGCATTCTGCAGATGGCCGCCGCGTGCGGCCATTTTTTTTGCAGGGAAATAGCGTTCAAGCGGCGCGCCCATGTCGCCGGTTATCATATTGTTATTGTCAATCCGTGATACACCGATGAGCTTCGACCTGTACGTCATCCACATGAAAGACGGCGAACTCGCAGGTTCGCAGGGCTCAGCGGAATAACCGAACTTGAGAGGTATCGATGGTGAAGTTCGAATTCAGGCCGCAGTGGAAAGAGGAGCTGCTTTGCTCTTGCGCCCTCGGTTCATTCACGTTGGACATGCCGATGGGCGTCATGTCCGTGTACCTGCCCATAAAGGCGGGTTGGCATGAAGTTGCCCCACCATGGGCATTGGAACTATGGGACCCGTTGCACCAGCAGTTGCAGGCGTGGTGTAAAGAGCAAAACATACCTCTTTATTTTTGTTAGCACCTCTGCAACCGTTATCAGCGACATTAAAGGCTACCTCCATGCATAGCGTACCGATTTACCAAGTTGATGCTTTCACGAGCCGTATTTTCGGGGGCAACCCGGCTGCGGTAATGTTGATGGAGCGCTTTCCGGATGATTTGACAATGCAGAAGATCGCCGCCGAAAACAACCTGGCCGAGACGGCGTTCCTGGTTCCTGAAGGGGGACGCTATCGCCTGCGCTGGTTCACGCCGACAACCGAGGTCCCGCTGTGCGGCCACGCGACTTTGGCGAGCGCGGCGGTGGTGATGGAGCGCCTGGAACCCGGCCGTGCCGACGTGGTTTTCGAATCTGCGAGCGGCCCCCTGACGGTACGGCGGACAAAGAATGGTTATGTCATGAATTTCCCGGCTCGACATCCGGTCACGACAACGCCGCCGTCCAATCTGGCCAAAGCACTCGGCACTGTTCCGGTCGAAGTGCTCAGCGATACGTTCAACTACATCGCGGTATTAAAGGATGCGCAGACAGTACGTGCCTTGTCGCCGGACATATCGGCGATTGCGCACCTGGACCACGCAGGCGTGGTGGTCACTGCGCCGGGAGACTCATCCTACGATTTCGTCAGCCGCTACTTTGCACCGGCCAAGGGAATTCCGGAAGATCCTGTTACAGGCGGCGCACATTGTGGATTGACGCCGTATTGGGCCGCTCGATTGAATAAAAAGACGCTGTTCGCCTTCCAGGCTTCCAAGCGCAGCGGCGAACTGGTTTGCCATATGCTGGACGATCGTGTCGAGCTGGAGGGGGCATGCGTCTTCTATCTTGAAGGTAAAGTGATGCTTTAAAAATGGGTGCTGGAACAATTAGTGACGGAACAGAGATCAAAAAAATGGGCAAGAACCGGCTAGAAGCCTTCAGCGACGGCGTCATCGCCATCATCATCACCATCATGGTGCTGGAACTCAAAGTCCCGCACGGCGCAGAGTTCAGCGTGCTGCTGCCGCTGTGGCCCGTCTTCATGAGCTACGTGCTCAGTTTCATCTACGTGGGCATCTACTGGAACAACCACCACCACATGCTGCACGCCGTGAAGGAAGTCAGCGGCGGCGTCTTGTGGGCCAATCTGCATTTGCTGTTCTGGCTGTCGCTGATCCCGTTCGTCACCGCGTGGATGGGCGAGAACCATTTCGAGACCGGGCCGACCGCGGCGTACGGCTTCGTGCTGTTCATGTGCTCCATCGCCTATCTGATCCTGGTACAGGCATTGACGGCGAAACATCCGAAGAATGCGGCGCTGGCCGAGGCGATCGGTAATGATCGCAAAGGCAAGCTGTCGTGCGTCCTGTATCTGGCCGGTGTGGCGTTGTCGTGGTTCGGCGCCTGGCTCGGGTTCCTCGTCTATGCGGCCGTCGCCATCATGTGGCTGATTCCGGACCGGCGCATCGAGGAAAAAGTGGCACAGGAAGAGCAATCGGAGCGGGGCTGAGTGTCCCGCGAAGCCTTTTTTTCGGACGTAAATATGTAACATACGGCAATATCCCTGCTATTCTTAGGGCGCACTTCGCCGCCGGGTTCGTCCCGGCGGTTTCCATTATGGAGTGCACGAGCAAGAAGAGATCGGTCCGTGGCACAAGCACGGACGGATCCGACAACCCTCCGGAGAGCCCAAAGAATGAACCGTTCGCACATCCTGGCCGTCGCTGTTACCGCAGCCGTCGCCAACCTGGCCTATGCCGCCCCTGCCTCGCTGCTGCCCGCGTCCAACCCGTTCGCCAAGCCGAGCACCCTGCAGTTCCAGTACCCGGCCTTCGACAAGATCAAGAACGAGGACTTCGCGCCGGCGTTCGAAGAAGGCATGCGCCAGCAGTCCCTGGAAATCGATGCCGTCGCCAACAGCAAGGCAGCGCCGACCTTCGACAACACGATCGTCGCGATGGAGCGTTCGGGCCTGCTGCTGAACCGCGTCTCGACCACGTTCTACAGCCTGGTCGGTGCCAACACCAATCCCACGCTCGACGCGCTCGACAAGGATCTCGCACCGAAACTGGCCGCCCACAGCGACAAGATCCGCCTGAACGAAAAGCTGTTCAAGCGCATCCAGACGCTGTACGACAAGCGCGCCAAACTGCACCTCGATCCCGAATCGGCCTACCTGCTCGAGCGGTATCACACCGACTTCGTGCGCGCCGGCGCCAAGCTGTCCGCCGCCGACAAGGAAACCCTGAAGGCCTATAACGGCAAGATCGCCGCCCTGCAGACCCAGTTCAGCCAGAACGTGCTGAAAGAAGCGAATGCGTCGGCGCTCGTCGTCGACACGCGCGCGGAACTCGCCGGCATGTCGGACAAGGCAATCGATGCCGCCGCCGCGCTGGCCAAGAAGGATGGTCTCGACGGCAAGTTCAAGGTGCCGGTCGTGAACACGACGCAGCAGGCGCCGCTGTCCGTGCTGACCAACCGCGCGACGCGCGAAAAACTGCTGGCGCTGTCGCTGGCCCGCGGCAGCCACGGCGGCGACTACGACAACCGCCAGGTCGTGCTGGACCTGGCCAAGGCACGCGCCGAGCGCGCCAAGCTGCTGGGCTATCCGAACCACGCCGCCTACATGCTGGAAGACCAGACGGCCAAGACGACGGATGCCGTCAACAATCTGCTGGCCGAGTTCGCCAAGCCGGCCGTGCGCAACGCGCAGAAGGAAGCGGCCGAGATCCAGAAGGTCATCGATGCCGAAGGCGGCAAGTTCCAGGCGACCGCCTACGACTGGAATTACTACACCGACAAGGTGCGCCAGGCACGCTATGCGTTCGACGAAAACCAGCTGCGCCCATATTTTGAGTTCAACAATGTGCTAGTGAACGGCGTGTTCTTCGCCGCCACCAAGGAGTACGGCATTACGTTCAAGGAGCGCCACGACCTGCCGGTGTACAACCCGGACGTGCGCGTGTTCGACGTGTTCGATGCCGACGGCAAGCAGCTGGCGATCTTCCTGCACGACCCGTATGCCCGCTCGAACAAGCGTGGCGGCGCGTGGATGAACGCCTATGTCGGCCAGAACAAGCTGCTGGGCACGCATCCGGTCGTCGCGAACCACCTGAACATCCCGAAGCCGGCCGCGGGCGAGCCGACTCTCCTCACCTACGACGAAGTGCGCACGATGTTCCACGAGTTCGGCCACGCGCTGCACGGCATGTTCTCGAACGTGAAATACCCGCGCTTCTCCGGCACCCGCGTGCCGCGCGACTACGTCGAGTTCCCGTCGCAGGTCAACGAGATGTGGTCGGTGTGGCCGGACGTGCTGGCCAACTACGCCAAGCATTACCAGACCGGCGCGCCGATGCCGAAGGAACTGCTGGACAAGGTGATTGCCTCGAAGAAATTCAACGAGGGCTTCCGCACCACTGAATATCTGGCCGCTTCCATCCTGGACCAGAAATGGCACCAGCTGGGCGTGTCGCAGATCCCGACCGACGTGCTGGGCTTCGAAGCGGCCGCGCTGAAGGAAGCCGGCATCGATTACGCGCCGGTGCCGCCGCGCTACCGCACCACCTACTTCTCGCATACCTTCGCCGGCGGCTACTCGGCCGGCTCCTACGGCTATGTGTGGGCCGAGAAGCTGGACGCCGACGCAGTGGACTGGTTCATCGAGAACGGCGGCATGCTGCGCAAGAACGGCGACTACTTCCGCAAAATGCTGCTGTCGAAGGGCGGCACGCTGGACGCGATGCAGATGTACCGCAACTTCCGTGGCCGCGATGCCAAGATCCAACCGCTGCTGGAGCGTCGTGGCCTGACCGAGTAAGATATACTCACATGGTCACAACGACAGAGGACTCACCATGGAAGGCAACCTGAAAGCATCGCTCAAATCTCTGCACGCGCGGCTGGCGCAAGCCGGCCCGGTGGATGAGGAATTGCAGGAATTGCTGCTGCAGCTGGACAGCGACATCAAGGCGCTGCTGGAGCGCGGCAGCGAAGCGCCCCCGGGTGAGACCACCACCTTTGGCCTGGCCGAACGCTCGCAGGAGCTGTCGGCCAAGTTCGCCGTCAAGCATCCGCAACTGGAGCCGGCCCTGCGCGAGCTGGGCACCATCCTGTCGAATATGGGTATTTAAAAGGCGATAGAAAACCCGGGGAAGCCAGGTCCCCGGGCGGCCAGTGTTACTCAAACACCGGCGATTGCTGGCAGAAGTG
>CBIHRX010000030.1:0-34978 GCA_966212555.1 uncultured Massilia sp. | reverse complement strand
CGGCGCCAGCCGTGGCGGCGGCGCAACCTCAAGGGGCGGACTGAGGCGGCGCGGAAACAAGACACGCCCGCCCGGCCAAATGCGCTAGGATGGGACATGCTGACACGGAAAGTGCGTCCCGGCCGCGCCCGCGCGCGGCCCCCGACCCCTGCCGCGGTGCTGACACTGCTGGCGGGGCTGGGTCTTACTGCCGCGCTGGTCGTCGGGATGGTGGATGCCGAGCGCGAGCGGGCCCGCTCCGAATTCCTGCAGCGCGCGGAGATCCGCAACGCCACCGTGACGCGCTGCTTCGGCGACGCACTCGACGTGCTGCAGGCGGCCAACGCGCTGTTTTCCTCCGTCGGCATTGCCAGCCGCACCGAGTTCGGCGCCTTCACCCGGCCGCTGCTGGCGAACCACCCGTACCTGCAGGCCGTCGTGTTCCACCGCATGGTGGGCAGCAGCGAGCGGGCCGCGTTCGAAGCGGAGAACCAGCGCTTCCGGCCCGGCTTCGAGATCCGCGAGCGCCGCGTGAACGGCAACCAGGTGACGCTCGTGCGCGCGGCGCCGCGTCCCCGCTACCTCGTCGTCGACTACATCGAGCCGATGGCCGGCAACGAAGTCACGCTGGGCTACGACGCATTCTCGTTCGCCCAGCAGGGCGCCACGTTCATGCGCGCCATCGACACGGGCGGGCCGGCGTCCAGCCTCATGCTGCCGCTGCTGCAGCGCGGCGACCACCTCGGTTTCCTCCTGATGATGCCGGTGTACCGGCGCGGCGCGGCGCTCGCGAACGCGGCCGCGCGCAGCGCTGCCGCGCTGGGCGACACAGCCGTCGTGATCGACGTGGCCACGCTGGTCGGCACGACGCTCGCCAAATCGAACATGTTGGCGCGCAAGGGCATCAGGATCGAGCTGTACGGCCCCGGCGTGGACGGCCCGCAACGCGCGTACCTGCATGACGCCCTGGACCGCACGGACCGTCCGGCCTGGCATGCCTTGCTCGGCGACTCGCTGTTCACGAACCGCCACAAATTCGAGGTGGCCGGCATGCCGTGGGAACTGCGCGTCACCGGGCGTTCCAGCGACATGGCGGGCAGCGCCGGGGCACTCATCGCGTTCGTCCTCGGCTGCCTCGTGAGCCTGGCCACGTCGGCCTACGTGCAAACCCGCGTCAAGCGCACGCGCCGCATCGAGGCGCTCGTCGAGAGCCGCACGGCCGACCTGCACGACGCGCTCGACGCGCTGCGCCTGTACCGGCGCGCCATCGACGCCAGCGCGAACGCCATCCTCCTCGTCAGCGCCACGCGGCCCGGCTACCCCATCGAATACGTGAACCCGGCGTTCGAACGCATGCGCGGCGTCACGGCGTCCGAGGTCATCGGGCGCGGTCTGCTCGACATGGGCAACCGCGAGCCCGACCAGGCGGGCGTGGCCGAACTGCGCGCCGCCATCCGCGAGCGGCGCGAGGCCCACGTGTCGATGCGCCTGCGCCGCCGCGAGCGCGAGGACATGTATGCCGAAGTGTATATCGCGCCCGTCAACAGCGAGGACGGCGTGACGACGCACTTCGTGCTGGCGCAGTACGACGTGACGATGGCCAAGCGCTACGAGGCGGAGCTGGAGGCGCGCGCCCGCTTCGACACCCTCACGGGCCTGGCCAACCGCGCGCTGCTGCACGACCGCATCGACAACGCGATCAACCTGGCGGCCGGGCGCGCCGCGGTGTGGGTGGCGGCGCTCGACCTCGACCACTTCAAGTTCGTCAACGACACGCTGGGCCACGACGCCGGCGACGAGTTGCTGAAGGCGGCCGCGCAGCGCATCAGCGCGGCCGTCTGGCGCACCGACACCGTGGCCCGCACCGGCGGCGACGAATTCGTGCTCGTGCTGCCGGGGCGCGAGAACGAGTCCGACGCGGCGGCCACCGTGCGCGCCGTCCTGCAGGCGCTCGCCCATCCGCTCGACCTGCAGGGACAGGACCTCGTCCTCACCGGCAGCGCCGGCCTCGCCGCGTTCCCGACCGACGGCAACGATGCCGCGACGCTGATCCAGCACGCGGAAGTGGCCATGTACCGGTCCAAGGAACTGGGCCGCAACATGGTGCAGTTCTACATGCCGACGATGAATGCCCGCGCCCGCGAACGCCTCGCGCTGGAAGGCGCCCTGCGCAGCGCGCTGCTGCACGACGAATTCGAGCTGTATTACCAGCCGCAGGTCGACCTGGAGTCGGGCGCCGTCGTCGGCGTGGAAGCGCTGATCCGCTGGCGCCATCCGAGCATGGGCATGGTGCGACCCGACCGCTTCATCAACCTGGCCGAGGAGACGGGCCTCATCGTCCCCATCGGGGCCTGGGTCCTGCGCACCGCGTGCCGCCAGAGCCGCGCGTGGCAGCATGCCGGCCTCGGGGCCCTGCGCATCGCCGTGAACCTGTCGGCGCGCCAGTTCGCGGAACCGAACCTCGTGCGCGAGATCGCCCGCGTGCTGGACGAGACCGGCCTGTCCGCCGCCTGCCTCGAAGTGGAGATCACGGAAAGCCTCGTCATGGGCGACGTGGAAAGCGCGATCCGCACGATGCGCGAGCTGAAGCAGATGGGCGTGCAGCTGTCGATCGACGATTTCGGCACCGGCTATTCGAGCCTGTCGTACCTGCGCCGCTTTCCCGTCGACGTCCTCAAGATCGACCGCAGCTTCGTGCGCGACATCCCGTTCAGCGAGGACGACGCCGCGCTGGTCGCCGCCATCATCGAGCTCGCCCGCGGCCTGCGCATGCGCGTGATCGCCGAGGGCGTGGAGACGGAAGCCCAACTCGACTACCTGCGCCGGCGCGGCTGCGACGAGGTGCAGGGCCACGTGTATGCACAGGCGGCGTCCAGTGCCGAGGTCGAGCGCCTGCTGCGCATGGGCCGGCACATGAGTCCCCAGAACGCGGACGGTATGAGCGTGCGCTAACCGAAAGTCAGCGGCCCGTCGGCTATACTTGTGCCGCCATTGACAAGCTAGCTGACAGGAAGAAACGAGAGTGGATGACCATAACGACGGCAAGGGCTGGGACGGACGCGAACGCAGGATGATCGACCGCGCCGGCGCCCGCGCCAGGCAAGCCTATGCGCGCGCGCACGGGCACCTGATGACCAAACCCCCGCACCTGCGCTGGCTGTACATCGCCGCCGGCCTGGCCCTGCTGGTGGCGGCGCTGTTCGCGGTCTGGATCGCGCTGCTGTTCCCGCTCACGCCCGGCATCGAGGACGTCAAGCAGGCCCGCGTCGCGCAGCCCACGGTCGTCGTCTCGGCCGACGGCCGCCAGCTGGCCAGCTTCGAGCAGGGCATCCAGATGAAGGTGCCGCTGTCGGCGGTGTCGCCGAACGTCGTCAACGCCCTCATCGCGACGGAAGACCACCGCTTCTACGACCACCACGGCGTCGACTTCACCCGCATCGCCGGCGCCTTCGTCGCCAACCTGAAGGGCGATGCGCAGGGCGGCTCGACGATCACCCAGCAGCTCGCGCGCAACCTGTTCCGCGACGAGATCGGCCGCGCGCGCAACATCAACCGCAAGCTGAAGGAACTGATCACCGCCTTCAAGATCGAGAACACCTACAGCAAGACGGAGATCCTGGAAGCGTACCTGAACACGGTCCCGTTCCTGTACAACACGTACGGCATCGAGGCCGCGGCGCATACGTACTTCAACAAGACGGCCGCGCAGCTGAACGAGACGGAAGCCGCCACGCTGGTGGGCATGCTGAAGGGGACCGCGTACTACAATCCCGTGACGAACCCGGAACGCTCGCTGGCGCGCCGCAACGTCGTGCTGGGACAGATGCTGAAGGCGGGCGTATTCGACGAGGCGAAGTACCGCCAGCTCGTGAAACGGCCGCTGCGCCTGCATTTCGCGCGCATGGCGGAGCGCACCGGCAAGGACGACCATTTCACGGCCTACGTGCGGCGCTGGCTCGTCGACTGGGCCGAGAAGCACGACGCCGACCTGCAGCAGGACGGCCTCGTCGTGCAGACGACGCTCGACTATGACCTGCAACAGGCCGCGCAGCGCGCCGTCGAACGCCAGGCGGGGGCGCTGCAGGCCATCGCCGACGTCGACTGGGCGCACTCCTGGCCGATCAACGCGACGTCGACCCAGACCTACGTCGACATGCGCGACGGCGTCAACCCGTTCGAATACTACTGGCAATCGCACGGCGAGCTGCTGGAGACGTTCATCCGCGAGTCGTCCGACTACCGCAAGGCCGTCGACGGCGGCGACAATCCCGTCGCGGCGCTGAAGCGCCTGAAGGCGGACCGCGGCTTCATGCGCCAGCTGAAGGCGTCGAAATCGCGCCTGGAAGCGGGCTTCGTCGCGATGGACCCGGCGACGGGCGAGATCAAGGCCTGGGTGGGCAGCCGCGACTTCGAGAAGGAACAGTACGACCACGTGGCCCAGGCCGCGCGCCAGCCCGGCTCCACGTTCAAGCCGATCGTCTACGCCGCCGCGCTGGAAAAGGGGCTGGCACCGGACCATGCCTACCTGGACGCCGTCACCACGATCCGCTTTTCCGACGGCACCGTGTGGCGCCCGACGGACAACAGCGGCACGACGGGCCGCCAGCTCACGTTGCGCGATGGCCTCGTCTACTCGAAGAACACGATCACGGCGCAGGTCGTGCGCGACATCGGCGTGGCGCCCGTCGTCAAGCTGGCGCAGGACCTTGGCGTCCGCACGAGCAAGCTGGCGCCGGTGCCGTCGATCGCGCTCGGCTCCAGCCCCGTCACCCTGCTGGAAATGGTCAACGCGTACTCGACGATCGCCGCGCAGGGCGACTACCGCAAGCCGGTGTTCGTGCGCCGCATCACGGACCGCAACGGCCAGGTGGTCGCGGACTTCGCACAGCAAGCGACGCAGCGGGTGCTGTCGCAGGAGTCGGCCGTCACGCTGATCGACATGATGCGCGGCGTCATCAACCGCGGCACGGGCACGGGCATCCGCTACCGCTTCGGCATCACGGCCGACGTGGCGGGCAAGACGGGCACCACGCAGAACAACGCGGACGCGTGGTTCATCATGATGCACCCGAACCTCGTCGCGGGCGCGTGGGTCGGCTTCAACGACAACCGCGTCACCATGCGCTCGAATTACTGGGGGCAGGGCGGCCACAGCGCGATCCTGCTCGTGGGCGACTTCTTCAAGTCCGCGCTCGACAGCGGCAAGGTGAGCGCCGACGCGCTGTTCCCGGGCGGGCGCAAACCCGAACCCGTGACGCGTCACGAAGAGCCGCCGCCCGAGGAAGACATGGAAGAGGGCGGCGACATGCAGCAGGAAGGCGGCCCGCCGGCCGACACGCCGCAGCCGCCGGAGAATGAACCGCCGGCGCCGCCGCAGTCCGACGAGCCGTCGGAAGGCATCATGCTGCCGCCGCCGAACGACGCGTGATGCTCACGTGACGCTTGGTGGGCTCGGGGAGCCCACCCTACGGCGGCAATTGTAGGGTGGGCACCCCGTGCCCACGCGCGACGGCGGCATTTGTAGCGTGGACACCCCGTGCCCACGCGCGACGGCGGCATTTGTAGGGTGGGCACCCCGTGCCCACGCGCGCGCTGCCGCTCACAGGATCGGCGTTCCCCCAGTCACCGGGATGCGCGCCCCGGAAATGTAGCTGGCCTCGTCGGACGCCAGCATCACGTACACGGGCGCCACCTCCGCCGGCTGGCCGGGCCGCTTCATCGGCACCTGCTGGCCGAAACTCTCCACCTGGTCCGGCGGCATCGTCGACGGGATCAGCGGCGTCCAGATCGGCCCCGGCGCGACGGAATTCACGCGTATCCCTTGTTCCGCCAGCAACTGCGCGAGACCGGCCGTGAAGTTGGCGATGGCGCCCTTCGTCGTCGCATACGGCAGCAGGGTCGGCTTGGGGTTGTCCGAGTTGATCGACGTCGTGTTGATGATGGACGACCCCGGCTTCATGTGTTTGACCACCGCCTTGCAGATGTGGAACATGGCCGTGATGTTGACGGCGAACGTGCGGTCCCATTCCTCGTCCGGTATGTCTTCCAGCGACTGGCGCGTCATCTGGAACGCGGCGTTATTCACCAGCACGTCGATGCGGCCGAATTCCCGCACGGCGCGGTCGACGATGGCGCGGCAGTGCGCGGGATCCGCGATGTCGCCGGGGACCAGCACCGCCTTGCGTCCGGCCTCGCGCACGAGGCGTTCGGTCTCGCGGGCGTCGTCGTCTTCATTGAGATAGGAAATCAGCACGTCGGCCCCTTCGCGCGCGAAGGCGAGGGCGACGGCGCGGCCGATGCCGCTGTCGCCGCCCGTGATGACGGTGGCCTTGTCCTTCAGCCTGCCGTGGCCGACATAGCTGGTCTCGCCGTGGTCGGCCGCAGGCATGAGCTGCGACTCGTGGCCGGGCGGGGTCTGTTGTTGCGCAGGTTGATGTTGCTGCATCGTGGCCTCCTGATCGAACGTTGGAGGCTCGGATGATAGGACCGGACGCCGGGACGCGGCGTCCGGTTCCGCTGGTCAATGCATGGGCCGGGCCTGCGCTGCGCCGCGCCCATCCGGACGGCGCGCGTCGTTGGCGGCCGGCTGCCGCAGCAGCAGCTCCTGCGCCCGCGGCGCCGTCGAGATGCCCAGTTCGCGCAGCAGTTGCATCGTCTCCAGCAGCACGGCCTGCTGGGTCTGCAGGTACAGCCCGTAGTTCGCGTCCGTCAGGTTGTAGACGATGTCGTATTCCAGGTAGTTCTGGTCCATCGTCGTCAGGTTGACGTGGTCGAGTTTGACTTTGTCCCTGGCCGCGATGATGGCGGCCACCCGTTCCGGCAAGGTCGCCGCCAGCTCGTGCGGCGTGGCCGGGTTCACGCGCAGCGTGTATTGCACGCGGCGCGTGTTCTGGCGCTTGAAGTTGTGCACGACCTTGCGCAACAGCTCCGCGTTGGCGATCACGATCTGCTCGCCGGACAGGGCGCGGATGCGGGTCGTCTTCAGGCCCACGTGCTCGATCGTACCCGAGAATTCCGGCACCGAGATCGCGTCGCCCACCTCGAACGGCTTGTCGGTCGCGATCGACAGCGACGCGAACAGGTCGCCGAGGATGTTCTGCACGGCCAGCGCGACGGCCACGCCGCCGATGCCCAGGCTCGCGACGAACGTCGTCACGTTGATGCCCAGGTTGGACAGCATCGCCAACAGGAACACGGTCCACACGCTCCACTGCAGCGCCCAGATCATCAGGGTGTGCGCGACGGTGACCTGGTCGTCTTCGCGGCCCTTGCCGTGCACGCGGAAATAGCGCCGCGCGGTAACGGCGATGGCGTGGTGCAGGTACAGGGCCAGCTGCGCGCCGAGCGTGACGAACCACAGGTGGCCGATGCGCTGGTCCCACGGCGGCGGCAGGTCGAGCATCGACACGCCGATGAGAATCGAGGTGGCGAGGATGGCGAGGTTGCTCGTGCGTGCGAGCGTGTGGCGCAGGACTTCGACGATGGGTTTATGGGCCCGCTCGTCGTCCAGACGGTCGAGGCGGCGGCGGAACAGGCGCACGGCGCCGTGGATGGCGATGAAGCTGACGATGGCAGCGATGAGCGCAACTGCCGCGTTGGGCCAGCTGATGTCGAGATTGGAGAGATAGCCGCGGATAGTCATCGGGCTCCTTTCGAAATGGCGGGAAAACGGTTGCGCGGGAGCACGCGCGAGAAGAGCGCCCGGCCGGCGGGCCGGTCGGGCGTCGGGCAAGCGATGTGGGGACGATCAGTGACGGGTGCCGCGCAGGTGCTGGCGCACGGCGTCGACGCTGCTGCTGCCGGCCTCCTCGACGGCGCGGGCCAGCTCTTCCTCGGTCACGCCCAGCTCCTTGGTCCAGTACTGGACCTCCCATTTTTCGTGCAGGTTGATGCGCGAGCGGTCCTGCTGGCCGCGGTTTTGCAGGTTATCGGACATGATGGCCTCCTTGGTCGATATGCGCTCAGGATGCCACCGTGCGCGGCCGTATTCCGTTCGGTGTTTCACGTTGCGGCCGCCTGAAAAATGTCCCGGGCTTACGGCAAACGGGTATTTTGTTGTAGGCTAGCGTGATCGACAACATGGAGACCTGCATGTCCAAACCCTATGAAACGGCGCAGCCCGAGCGCGGCGCCATCGACGCGCTGCCCGGCGTCGTCGCCCTCGACTTCGGCACGAACTGGTGCGGCTATTGCCAGGCGGCGGCCAGCCACATCGACGACGCGCTGGCGCCGTATCCCGGCGTCCAGCACATCAAGGTCGAAGACGGCCCCGGGCGCAAGCTGGGCCGTTCGTTCAAGGTGAAGCTGTGGCCGACTGTCGTCGTGCTCAAGGATGGCCAGGAAGTCGCGCGCGTCGTGCGCCCGGTCGCGAGCAGCGAGCTCGCCGACGCGTTGTCGCAGGCCGGTGCCGCATGACCGGAAGCACCCCGCACAATCGCCCGGCGACCGTCCTGTTCGCCAGCCTGATCGGCACCACCATCGAGTTCTTCGACTTTTATATCTACGCCACGGCCGCCGTGCTCGTGTTCCCGAAGCTGTTCTTTCCGGCCGGGGACGCGGCCGCGGCCACGCTGCAGTCGCTGGCCACGTTCGCCATCGCCTTCTTCGCGCGCCCCGTCGGCTCGGCCGTGTTCGGCCACTTCGGCGACCGCGTCGGGCGCAAGGCCACGCTCGTCGCCGCGCTGCTGACGATGGGCCTGTCCACCGTCGTGATCGGCCTGCTGCCCACGTATGCCGCCATCGGCACGCTGGCGCCGCTGCTGCTCGCGCTGTGCCGCTTCGGCCAGGGACTCGGCCTGGGCGGGGAGTGGGGCGGCGCCGTGCTGCTGGCGACGGAAAACGCGCCGCCCGGCAAGCGCGCCTGGTACGGCATGTTCCCGCAGCTCGGCGCGCCAATCGGCTTCTTTTTGTCGAGCGGCGTGTTCCTGCTGCTGTCGCAGACCTTGTCGGACGCCGAATTCCTGCGCTACGGCTGGAGGATTCCGTTCCTTGCGAGCGCGCTGCTGGTGCTGGTCGGCCTGTACGTGCGCCTGAAAATCACGGAAACGCCCGATTTCCAGGCCGTGCTCGATCGCAACGAGCGGGTGAAACTGCCCGTCGCGGCCGTGTTCGCCAACCATACGCGCGCCCTCGTGCTGGGCACGCTGGCGGCGCTGGCCACGTTCGTCGTGTTCTACCTGATGACCGTGTTCGCGCTCAGCTGGGGCACGTCCGCGCTGGGCTATTCGCGCCAGACCTTCCTGCTGCTGCAGCTGGGCGCCATCGTCTTCTTCGGCCTCACGATCCCGATTGCCGCCGTGCTGGCCGACCGCCACGGCCGGCGCGCCGCGATGATCCTCGTGTCCGTCGGCCTGGCACTGTTCGGCCTGCTGTTCGGGCCGCTGTTCGGGTCCGGCCAGCTGACGCTCGTCGCGCTGTTCCTCGTGCTGGGCCAGTGCCTGATCGGTTTGACGTATGGCCCGCTGGGGACCTTGCTGTCGGAACTGTTCCCGGCCGAGGTGCGCTACACGGGCGCATCGCTCACGTTCAACCTGGCCGGCATCCTGGGCGCCTCGCTCGCGCCCTATGTGGCAACATGGCTCGCGACCAACTACGGCCTGCAGACCGTGGGCTGGTATTTGAGCGTCGCATCCGTCATCAGCCTCGTCGCGCTGCTGCTGACGGCGCCGGCACCGCAGAGCACGCCGGCCACCGCGCGCTGACGCCGACGACGGGAGAGGGCCATGGGATTGCAGGGCGGATGCATGTGCGGCGCGGTACGCTACGAGGCGTCGGGGGAACCATTCAATGCCACGCTGTGCCACTGTGTCGATTGCCGCCGCGCCAGCGGCGCGCCGGCCCTCGCGTGGTTCAGCGTGCGCAGGGCGTCCCTGCGCTGGACCTTCGGCAGCCCGGCCCGCAACGCGTCCAGCCCCGGCGTCGAGCGCCTGTTCTGCGGCCGGTGCGGCACGCAACTGACGTGGCACGGCGCCGGCGCCGCCGACGAGATCGACGTCACGATCTGCAGCCTGGACGACCCCGACGCGGTCGCGCCGGCCGACCATACCTTCGCTTCCCGGCAGGTGCGCTGGCTGCATCTCGCGGATGCACTGCCGCGTTACGCCACGACACGCTCCGAAGGGATCATTTGTTGAAATAATGACACAAAATGTGTCTTATTCAGCAAGATCGTTACAATACAATACACGATTGTCCGCACGAAACGATAGCAAATCGCTAAAATTGGGGTTCAACAATTTATTTGGAGAACTTCATGTTCAAGTCTGTCCTGCGTTTTGCCACCGGCGCCGTCCTGATGTCCGCCGCATTCTGCGCTTCCGCCGATCCGGCCACGTACAAGGACTTCAAGGTGTCCGGTGTGCTGCAGGAAATCCCGGGCCCGTCCGCCCGTTGCGCATCGAACTTCGGCGGCACCATTCTCGGTTTCGGCACCAGCAGCCTGGTCGGCAACAAGGTCACCTTCCTGGCCACCGACTGCATCACGCCGAACGGCACGTCGTTCACCTTCAGCGAAGGCAAATTCCTGATCACGACGCTGACCGGCGAACTGATCTACGCAAACTACAGCGGGCAGTTCGTGCCGACGGGGAACGGCACCAAATTCGTCTTCAGCAATGCGACGTTCCAGATCACGGGCGGCACCGGCCGCTACTACAAGGCGACGGGCGGCGGCGACCTGACGGGCGGCGAGGATATGGCCACGGGGCAGGGCACGATCCAGCTGAGCGGCAAGATCCTGGCGAAATAAGCGGGAAACCGTAGTGGAAGACGGCCGGCATTGCCGGCCGTTTTGCTTGGCGGGTCAGAACGAATACACGAGCGTCAGCGACGTCTGCGTATCGGTATTCTTCTTGTTGTCCGGCACGTTCGTGTCATTGCGCGCACTGAACGCGGCCTTCATCTGCATCGTGCCGTTGATCTTGGTGGACAGTGCCGTCTCCGCGATCGAGTGCATGTTCGACGTGCCCCGTTCCACGCTGACGCTCTGCGAAAACGCCGCCGACGGGCTCACGCGCCAGCGCAGCTGGGCCGCGCCGCGCACGGTCATGCCGGACTCGACGCCGCCGGCCGCATTCTCGCCGTGGAAATAGCCCGGACCCACTTCGACGTCGACGGTTTCATTGTCGCGCTTGAGCAGCTGGGTGCCGTAGCCGACGCCGACCGACGAATAGCGGGTGTAGGCGCCGAACTTGTCGTTCACGTGGGAGCCGAGCAGGAAAGCGCGGTTGCCGTCTTCCAGCAGCTTGAACGCCGCCTTGGCCGACACCTGGTAACGCTCGGCCGAGCGGGTGCGCGTCGTGGTGCCGTCGCCGTTGTGCGTCACGTCTTCCTTGAAGTAGCCGCTGACGATGTATTCGTTGCTCCAGTTGGCCATCTCGTGGCGCGCATCGACCTTGCCGGTCACGGACGTGCCTTCGGTATTGCCCGAGGTCGTGATCGCGCCCAGCTCGGCCGACGTGTACCAGTTGCTGCCTTCGGGTATCGCCGTCGTCGGGGCCTGCGTGAAGTAACTGGACGACGGCACGCTGCCGTCGAGGTCGTCCGGAGCGGCCATCGCCGTTCCCGCGCCGGTCAGGGCCAGCGCGCAAAGCATCAGAGATTTCATAGGCATCGGGTCGGCTGCCTTCCGTCGCCATCGGGAGCGATGCGCAGCCTGTCGTTCACGGATCATCTGCGGCAGGCCGAGCCTGCCGGCGGAGGCGACATTGTAGCCCAAAGCGCGGGGCGAAATACTTTCGTGCGGAAAATTTACATATTGGCTTGAGGGAACGCTTCAAAATATAGTGCAATTGTTAACTACTCAAAGATTACGTTTGCAATTGTGCGTAAACGTTGCCTAGAATGCTTGCTTTGCCAACATACCGGCTTGCATGTATGAAGGAAGCATATTGATCAGGCTAGTCATCGCCGACGATCATGAACTGATCCGCGAAGGAATCAAGAAGATCGTACGGCCCTGCGCCGACCTAAAAATCGTCGGCGAAGCCGCAGACTTGAAGCAAGCGATCGCCCTCATCGCCCAGGTTCACCCCGACGTCGTGATCCTGGACCTGACACTGCCCGATTACGACGGGCTGGACGGCCTCGCCGAACTGCGGCGCCATTTTCCCGACCTGCGGGTCGTGATCCTCAGCATGCATGCTGAGGAAAAATACGCGCTCGCCTCGCTGCGCGCGGGTGCGCTCGGCTACGTCTCGAAGGCGATGGCGTCCGCCGAGCTCGTGGAAGCGGTACGCCGCGCCGCCACGGGCGGCACATGGCTGGGGCCACGGGTGGGCGAGCTGCTCGCGCTCGAGGCACGGCCGGGCGGGCGTCCCGCGCACCACAGCCTGACGCCGCGCGAGGCGGAAATCGTCGCGCTGATCGGTTCCGGCCTGCAGATCAAGCAGGTGGCGGCCGAGCTGGGCATCAGCATCAGCTCCGTCAACACCTACCGTACCCGCATCTTCCGCAAGATGGGTTTGTCGACGAACGCGGCCCTCATCCGTTACGCGCTCCAGCACGGCCTCGCGGGCTGATCGCATGCGTTGCCATAAGGCAACAATGTGTCCAAGAAATTGTCATAGAATTCGTGACAGGCTTCTTCGCGTTTTCCTACCCTGAATCCTGTCGGATCAGAGTAGAGCGCGACCAGCTGGCGCCAAACCGGCGCCGATCCGTTCCGTTCGTACTGACGGTCGTCCACATGGACAGACCCACTATGAATGTTAATGGTTAGCCATCTTCGCTAATATCAATGCAAGTTCTGACGGCCGGGGTGTGCGCTGCACCGGCCACCGATGGTTTGAGTTGACGGCACGACCGCTCGCCAGGAGCGGCGCGAACAAGATGACAACAACGCACAAGAGAGAGAAGGCTGGACGGCCCTACGAGATCCTCGTGGCCGAGGACAGCCCGACGCAGGCCGAGCACCTGGCCCGGGTGCTGGCGCAGGATCCGCATTGCCCGGCGCGCGTGCGCGTGGCCGCCGACGGCGTCGATGCGCTGCGCATGGCCCGCGAGATGCCGCCCGACGTGGTGGTCAGCGACATCGCCATGCCGCGCATGGACGGCTATGCGCTGTGCCGTGCGCTGAAGGACGACCCGCGGCTGGCCGCCGTGCCCGTCCTGCTGCTGACCCGCCTGACCACCCTGCAGGACATCGTGCGCAGCCTGGACGCGGGCGCCGACGGGTTCATGCGCAAGCCCTACGACGCCGACCAGCTGCGCGAGCGCGTGCGCCGCATCCTGCAGGGGCGCGACGCCGGCGATCCGGCGCGGCCGCTGGAGGTGATGGCGGACGAGCGGCGCCGCATCTACGAACTGCTCGTCGCCACTCACGAGGACACGCTGCGCCTGAACGCGGACCTCGCGCGCATGGTCGATTCGCTGGCGCTGCTCGGACGGATCGCGGGCGCCCTGAACGAAGCCGCCGGCGAAGCCGACGTCGCGCGCGCCGCACTGGAACACCTGGTCAAGCTGCCCGCGCTCGCGGGCGCCGCCATCAGTACCGCCGCGCCCGACGGCGCCATGCGCGTGCTCGCGCAGCGGGGCGAGGGCCCCGTGCCCAGCGCCTGCGCCTGCGCGGACGACGGCGCGGCCGACGATCCGGCGCAGCTTTGCCTGCCGCTGATCGCGGGGACGCGCCAACTGGGCCGGTTGCACGCGCGCGCCCGGCACGACGCGTTCGGCGCCGATGAGCGCGAACTCCTGGCCGGCGTGGCGCAGCAGGTCGCCCTCGCGCTCGAGCGCGCGCGCCTGTACACGCGCGCCGAGGCGCTCGTCGTCGAGCGGACCAACGCGCTGCGCTCGGAGCGCAACCGGCTGTCGGCCATCGTGGAGACGGCCGGCACGCTCGTGCTGATGACGGACCCGGAAGGCCACATCGTGACGTTCAACCGGGCCTGCGAGGAATCGCTGGGCTGGCGCGCGGAGCAGGCCATGGGCCGGCGCTGCTGGGACGTGGTCCGCGGCGCCGCCGATCCGGACGTGGTGCGCCGCCTGTTCGCGGGCCTGGCGCAGCAGCCGCCGCCGCAGCGGCTGCAGGGCGAATGGCTCACGCCGGACGGACGCACGCGCAGCATCGCCTGGACCCATACGCTGCTGCGGCGCGAGGACGGCAGCGTGGAATTCTTCCTTGCCACCGGCATCGACGTCACCGAATTGCGCGGCGCCGAGCAGCGCCTGCACTATGCCAGCAACTACGACGCCGTCACCGGCCTGCCGAACCGCGAGCTGCTGCGCGACCGCCTGCGCCGAATGAAGGCGCAGGCGCAGGCGCAGGCGGGGCACCGCGTCCTCGGCTTCATGCTGCTGCGCTTCGGGCGCATGGCGCTGATCCGCGAAGCGCTGGGCCCGGGCGCCGAACAGCTCCTCCTGCAGGAAGCGGCGGCGCGCCTGCGCGACGTGAGCGGCCAGGACGTCGTCGCCAGCTTCTCGGAAGGCACGTTCGCGCTGGCCCTGCTGCGCGCCGACGCCGACGAACTGTCCGCGAGCGCGCGCCGCGTCCTGGCCGCGCTGGGCGCGCCTTACCGCTACCAGCACGACGAATTCCACCTCGACCCGAGCATCGGCATCGCCATCTATCCGAACGACGGCATCGCGTACGAGACGCTGGCCCGGGGTGCCGAGACGGCGCTGCGCCAGGCCGCGGACGGCATGGGCCAGCGCTACGCCTTCTACCGCCCGGAACTGAACCGCGACGCGAACGACCGCTTCAAGCTGGAGAACGCGCTGCGGCGCGCGCTCGAACGCCGCGAGTTCGAGGTGCATTTTCAACCGCAGGTTGCCGTCGACGGCGGCGCCATCGTGAGCGCCGAGGCGCTGCTGCGCTGGCGCCATCCGGAACGCGGGCTCGTGCCGCCGTACGACTTCATCCCGCTGGCCGAGGAAACGGGCCTGATCCTCGAGATCGGGGAATGGGTGCTGCACGAGGTCTGCTGCCAGCTGGAGGCCTGGCGCCGCGCGGGCCTGCCCGTCGTGCCCGTGGCCGTCAACCTGTCGGCGCACCAGTTCGACGAGGGGATCCTCGGCACCGTGCGGCGCGTGCTGGACGAGTGCGGGCTCGAGCCCGGCCTGCTGGAACTGGAACTGACGGAAAGCGCGTCGAGGGCCGACCCGAACATGAGCGTCGCGCTGCTGGCGCAGCTGAAGGCGATGGTCTTCCGGGTCGCCATCGACGATTTCGGCACCGGATATTCGAACCTCAACTACCTGAAACGCTTCCCCGTCGACCGCCTCAAGATCGACCGCTCGTTCGTGCGCGACCTGGAAACGGATCCCGACGACCTCGCGATCGCGAGCGCCGTCATCGCCATGGCCCATGGGCTGCGGCTGTCGGTCGTGGCGGAAGGGGTGGAGACGGCGGGCCAGCTGGGACTGCTGGCCGGTCTCGGATGCGACCTGGTGCAGGGCTGGCTGTTCAGCCGCGCCGTGCCGGCGGAGGAATTCGCGAAGCTGCTGGCGACGCGACGTCCGCTGTCCGCCGCCGCGTAGACGTCCGCGTGGGCGGTGGCCGCCCACCCTGCGTCAGCTGCCGATATAGACGATCTTGAAGGCAAACAGGCCGGCGATCACCCAGATCACCGGCTTGACTTCGCGCGCGCGGCCCGTCGTCAGCTTGAGCAGCGCGTACGTGATGAAGCCGAACGCGATGCCTTCGGCGATCGAGTAGGTGAACGGGATGACGAGGGCCGTGATGGCGGCCGGAATCGCTTCCGTCGTGTCGTTCCACTCGATGTCGCCCAGGTCGCGCAGCATCAGGCAGGCGACGAACAACAGGGCGGGCGCCGTCGCGTACGCGGGCACGACGCCGGCCAGCGGTGCAATGAACAGGCACGCAAGGAACAGCACGGCCACCGTCAGCGCCGTCAGGCCCGTGCGGCCGCCGGCCTGCACGCCCGCGGCGCTTTCGATATAGGCCGTCGTGCTCGACGTGCCCAGCACGGAGCCAGCCACGATCGCCGCGCTGTCCGCCAGCAGGGCCTTGTTCAGGCGCTCCATCTTGCCTTCCACGAGCAGGCCCGCGCGGCTCGCGACGCCCATCAGGGTGCCGGTCGCGTCGAACAGTTCGACGAGGAAGAACACGAGGACCACGTTGAGGATGCCGACGCCCAGGGCGCCCTTGATGTCCAGCTGGCCCAGGGTGGGCGCGATCGACGGCGGGGCGGAGACGAGGCCGTGGAACGTGTTCCCGCCGAAGAAGAAGGAGAGGACCGTCACGGCGACGATGCCGATCAGGATCGCGCCGCGCACCTTCAGGCGGTCCAGGGTGACGATCAGCAGGAAGCCGGCGACGGCCATGATGGCCGCCGGTTTGTGCAAATCGCCCGCCTGCACGAGCGTCGCGGGGCTGGCGACGACGATGCCGGCGCTCTTCAGGGCGATCAGCGCGAGGAACATCCCGAGGCCCACCGTGATCGCCACGCGCAGCGAGCGCGAGATGCCGTTCACGATCATCGCGCGCAGCCCGAACACCGAGACGAGGATGAACAGGCAGCCCGACACGAACACGGCGCCCAGCGCGGCCTGCCAGGGCACCTTCATGCCCAGCACGACGGCGTAGGCGAAATAGGCGTTCAGGCCCATGCCGGGCGCCATCGCGATGGGGTAGTTGGCGTACAGGCCCATCACGAGGCTGCCCAGCGCGGCCACGAGGCAGGTGGCGACGAACACGGCATCCTTCGGCATCCCGGCGTCGCCGAGGATGGACGGATTGACGAAGATGATGTAGGCCATCGTCAGGAACGTGGTGACGCCGGCCAGGATTTCCGTCCGCGCGTCGGTGCCGCTCTGGCGCAGCTTGAAGAGTGAGTCGAGCATTCTTGGATCCATTCTTGTAGTGATGGCCGTGGTAGTTGTATCCATGCATCACGAGCCGATGACCGAAGCATAACATCCGGACCAACGGCCGCGAAGGCACAAAGTCCTTGCACTGGTAATATATTAGGCATACCATCCTGATATATCAGATTAGCCACCCGAGGAGCAACACGCTATGACCGCCTTCATGGACCAGGATTTCCTTCTCACTACCGACGTCGCCCGCAAGCTGTACCACGACGTCGCCGCCGACCTGCCGGTCATCGACTACCACTCGCACCTGCAGCAGGGCGAGATCGCCGAGCGCAAGAAGTTCCGCAACATCGCCGAGCTGTGGCTGGGCGGCGACCATTACAAGTGGCGCCTGATGCGCACGGCCGGCGTGCCGGAGGCGTACTGCACGGGCGACCGCTCGGACAAGGAAAAATTCCTGGCCTTCTGCAAGGTGCTGCCGCTCGCCATCGGCAACCCGATCTATCACTGGAGCCACCTGGAACTACGCCGCATCTTCGGCATCGACCTCGTCATCAACGAAAAGAACGCGGAAGCGATCTGGGAACAGGCGAACGCGAAGCTGGCCGGCATGGACACCTGGACGTTCCTGGAGCAGGCCAAGGTGGAAATCGCCTGCACGACGGACGACCCGGCCGACGACCTGCTGCAGCACGCGGAGATCGCGCAGTCGGCGCTGAAGACGCGCGTGCTGCCGGCCTACCGTCCGGACAAGGCCATGCGCATCAATAATCCCGGCTTCGAACAGTACGTCGCGCGCCTGGCCGACGTGGCCGGCGTGAAGATCGATTCGTTCAAATCCTTGATCGCCGCGCTGGCCAACCGTGTGGAATACTTCCATGCGCGCGGCGGCCGCATCTCCGACCACGCGATCGACATCCCGCTGCCGGCCGTCGCCGCGACGGCCGACCAGCTGGAAGGCCTGTTCGCCAAGCGGATGCGCGGCGAGCTGCTGGGCGACCTCGAACAGGCGCAATACCTGCGCGGCCTGCTCGAAGCGATCGGCGCGGTCTATGCGAAGTTCGACTGGACCATGTGCTTCCACATCGGTGCCATGCGCAACAATAACCAGCGTATGCTGGAGACTTTGGGTCCGGATACCGGCTTCGATTCGATCTCGGACATGACGACCAGTAACGGCCTCGTGGCGCTGCTGTCGGCGCTGGACGCCGGCAAGCAGCTGCCGAAGACGATGCTGTTCAACCTGAACCCGGCGATGAACGAAGTGCTTTCGACGATGATCGGCAACTTCCAGGACGGCAGCGTGGCCGGCAAGGTCCAATTCGGCCCGGCCTGGTGGTTCAACGACCACAAGCTGGGCAACCTGAACCAGATCCTCGCGTTCGGCAACCATTCCGTGCTCGGGATCTTCGTCGGCATGGTGACGGACTCGCGCAGCTTCGCGTCCTACCCGCGCCACGACTACTTCCGCCGCCTGGTATGCCGCCAGCTGGGCGAATGGGTCGCCGCAGGCGAGTACCCGGAAGACTACGATGCGCTGGCGACCATCGTGCGCGGTATCTGCTACGAAAACGCCAAGAACTACTTCAAGCTCTGATTGGGCAACCATGCAAAAAGTAATCTGCATTCACCCGGACGACAGCATGCTGGTCGCCCTGACCGACCTGGCGCCGGGTGACGTCGTGACGTGGAACGGGGAGAACATCCTCGTGTCCACGCCGATCAAGACCAAGCACAAGCTGGCGCGCCGCGCCTTCGCCGAGGGCGAGTTGCTGTCCATGTACGGCGTCGTCGTCGGCAAGGCCACCCAGCCGATCCGCAAGGGGGAGGCCGTCACGACGGACAACCTGGCGCACTACGCGTCGGAGGTCGAGATCGTCGACTCCAAGCCGTACACCTGGACGCCGCCCGACGTCTCGGACCTGCAGGAAGCGACCTTCGACGGCGTCGTGCGCGCGGACGGCCGCGTGGGCACCGCCAACTACTGGCTGATCTTCCCGCTCGTGTTCTGCGAGAACCGCAACGTCGAGCACCTGCGCAATGCGCTGGAAGGCCCGCTCGGGTATGCGACGAACGACCTGGCATCGCTCACGTTCCAGCTCCTGGGCGAAGACATGGAGGCGCCGAAGCCGGTGGTGCGTCCGTTCCCGAACGTCGACGGCGTGCGCATCATCACGCACAACGGCGGCTGCGGCGGCACGCGCGCCGATGCGCGGTCGCTGTGCAAGATCCTGGCCGCGTATGCCGACCATCCGAACGTGGCCGGCATCACCGTGTTCTCGCTGGGCTGCCAGAACGCGCAGATCGGCATGTTCAAGGATGCCCTCGCGAAGCAGAACCCGGAGTTCGCGAAGCCCGTGCTGATCTACGAGCAGCAGCAGTGGGACAGCGAAGAGAAGATGATGAAGGCGGTGCTGCAGGACACCCTGACGCACCTGAAGGAAGCGAACAAGGCGCGGCGCCAGCCGATGCCGCTGTCGCACCTGAAGATCGGCGTGAAGTGCGGCGGTTCGGACGGCTTTTCCGGCATCTCCGCCAACCCGGCGATGGGCTATGTGTCGGACATGGTCGTGGCGGTCGGCGGTTCGTCGATCCTCGCGGAATTCCCGGAACTGTGCGGCGTGGAGTCGTCGCTGATCGAGCGCTGCGTGGAAGACGACGACAAGCGCCGCTTCCTCGGCATGATGCGCGACTTCGAACAGCGCGCGCTGGCCGTCGGCACGCACTTCGCCGACAACCCGAGCCCCGGCAATATCCGCGACGGCCTGATCACGGACGCGATGAAATCGGCGGGCGCCGCGAAGAAGGGCGGCACGTCGCCGATCGTCTCCGTGCTGGACTACGGCGAGCAGACGGACAAGAAGGGCCTCGCGCTGCTGTGCACCCCGGGCGGCGACGTCGAATCCGTCACCGGCATCGTGGCGTCCGGCGCGAACGTCGTGCTGTTCTCGACGGGTCTCGGCACCCCGACCGACAACCCGATCGTCCCCGTGCTGAAAATCTCCAGCAACAGCCGCGTGGCCGCGAAGCTGTCCGACCTGATCGACTACGACTGCGGCCCGATCATCGAAGGCAAGCCGCTGCCGGAGGTGGCGAAGGGCCTGTTCGACATGGTCGTGGCGACGGCGGGCGGGCAATACAAGTGCAAGGCCGACCGGCTGCAGCAATACGACTTCATTTTCTGGAAACGCGATATCTCGCTGTAAGGGCAGACCCATGAACCAACTTCGTCGTACCACCCCGTTCGCGCTGCCCGTCAAGATCCTGCAGTTCGGGCAGGGCAACTTCATGCGCGGCTTCTTCGACTGGCAGGTCGACCTGCTGAACGAGCGCACCGGTTTGCACGCCGGCGTCGTCGTCGTGCGGCCCCGCGGCGGCGGCTCGGCCCCGCTGCTGGACGTGCAGGACGGCCTGTTCACCGTGCTCGTGCGCGGCCTGGACGAGGCGGGCCTGCCCGTCAAGCAGTACCGCAAGGTCGAATGCGTGCAGCGCGAGATCGACCCGGCCACGATGTACGCCGACTACCTGGCCCAGGCCACCAATCCCGACCTGCGCTTCGTCGTCTCGAACACGACGGAGGCCGGCATCGTCGTCAACGACACGGACGGCGCCGCCGACGCGCCGCCGGTGACGTTCCCCGCCAAGCTCGCGCAACTGCTGTTCGCGCGTTACCAGGCCTTCGCAGGCGCGCAGGACAAGGGGTTGATCCTGCTGCCGTGCGAACTGATCGACAAGAACGGCGACGCGCTGAAGAACGCGGTGCTGCACTACGCGCGCCTGTGGGACCTGCCGGCCGGCTTCGCCGCGTGGGTCGGCGACGCCTGCACGTTCTGCAACACGCTCGTCGACCGCATCGTCACCGGCTACCCGGCCGCGGACGCCGCGCAGATCGAACAGGAACTGGGCTATGCCGACCCGTTCCTCGTGGCGGCAGAGTATTACTACCTGTTCGTGATCCAGGGCCCGGCGTCGGTCGGGGAAGAACTGAAGCTGGCGGGCGCGGACCTCAACGTGAAGCTCGTCGACGACATCACGCCATACAAGAAGCGCAAGGTCGGTATCCTGAACGGCGGCCACACGACCCTCGTGCCGGTCGCGCTGCTGGCCGGCCTGGAAGCCGTCGGTCCGGCCGTCGACGACCCGCAAGTGGGCGCGTTCCTGCGTGCCGCCATCATTGAGGAGATCATCCCCGCACTGGAAATGGACCGCGCCGAACTGGACGCCTTCGCCGCCGACGTGCTGCGCCGCTTCCGCAATCCGGCCATTCACCACCGGCTCGCGTCGATCGCCTTGAACAGCTGGAGCAAGTTCGGCGCACGGGTGCTGCCGCAACTGCTGCGCTACGCCGAACTGCACGACGGCCGCCTGCCGCGCCGCCTCGTGCTCGCGATGGCCGCGACGATGGTGCTGTACCGCGGCGGCGTCATCGACCTCGCCGACGATCCGGCCACGCTGGCGTGGTTCCGGGCCGGCTGGGACAAGGTGGCGTCCGGCGAGTGGACGCTGGACGACCTGACCCGCGGCTGGCTCGCCCACGCCGCGCTGTGGGGCAGGGACCTGAACGCCGTGCCGGGACTGGCCACGCAACTGGCCGCCAATCTGCGCGACATCGAAGAGCAGGGCATCCGCGCACTGCTCGCGTAAGGCGCACAACGATAACCGATCGAGAGAGACCGCCGGCGCACCGCGCCGAGCGGCCCGGGATCTTGCGCGCTTGCGAAACGCAGGCGCCGGAGGAGACAACATGAAAACAATGAAGGGCATGCGCTGGTGGATGGTGGGCCTGGTCACGCTGGGCCTGATCGTCAACTACCTGGCGCGCAATACGCTGTCCGTCGCGGCGCCGACCATGATGGCCGACCTGCACATCGACACGAAGGAATACTCGTACATCGTCGTCGCGTGGCAGGTCTGCTACGCGGTGATGCAGCCGGTCGCGGGCTACGTGCTGGACGCGATCGGCACCAAGATCGGCTTCGCAGTGTTCGCGTTCGCGTGGTCGCTGGCCTGCGCCTGCGCGGCGCTGGCTTCCGGCTGGCAGAGCATGGCGTTCTTCCGCGGCCTGCTGGGCCTGACGGAAGCGGCGGGCATCCCGGCCGGCGTCAAGGCGACGACGGAGTGGTTTCCGGCCAGGGAGCGCTCGGTCGCCATCGGCTGGTTCAACATCGGCTCGTCGATCGGCGCCCTGTGCGCGCCGCCGCTCGTCGTGTGGGCGATCCTGCACTCGGGCTGGAAGTCGGCGTTCGTCATCGTCGGCGTGCTGGGCATCGCGTGGACCCTGCTGTGGACCGTGTTCTACAAGCACCCGCGCGACCAGAAGCTGCTGTCCGACACGGAACGCGACCACATCCTGTCGGGCCAGGAAGCGAAGCACCAGGACAATGCGGCCCGGGCGTCATGGCGCGAGATCGTGAAGAACCGGAATTTCTGGTCGATCGCGATCCCGCGCTTCCTGTCCGAACCGGCCTGGCAGACGTTCAATGCGTGGATCCCGCTGTACATGGCGACGGAACGCCACATGGACCTGAAGGAGATCGCGGTCTTCGCCTGGCTGCCGTTCCTCGCGGCGGACATCGGCTGCGTGCTGGGCGGCTACCTGTCGCCGTTCGTGCACCGGCATTTCAACGTTTCCCTGTTCGCGTCACGGAAATGGGTCGTCGCGTTCGGCGCGCTGTGCATGATCGGCCCGGGCTGCATCGGCCTCGTGGCGAGCCCCTATACCGCGATCTTCCTGCTGTGTATCGGCGGCTTCGCGCACCAGACCTTGTCCGGCGCGCTGTACGCGATCACGTCGGACGTCTTCGGCAAGAACGAAGTGGCGACGGCGACGGGCCTGGCCGGCATGTCGGGCTACCTCGGTGCCACGCTGTTCACGCTGGTGTTCGGGATCGTCGTCACGCATGTGGGCTACAGCCCCTTGTTCGTCGTGCTGGCCGTGTTCGACGTGCTGGCGGCGATCGTCGTGTGGACGCTGGTCCGCGACGGCGGTCCGCGCGCGCCCGTCAAAACAGATACCCCGGCGGTGGCCGGCATCCGGTAAACTCTCCGGTTCGACACTCACAACACCAGACAGGGACACACGATGGGCGCACACACCGTCTACGCGATCGGCGAATGCATGATCGAGCTGCAGAAGCACGGCGCAAACGGCACGATGGATTACCGCTTCGGCGGCGACACGCTGAACACGGCCGTCTACATGGCCCGCCTGCTCGACCCGGCCGTCGCCGACGTGGCCTACGTGACGGGTCTCGGCCTTGACGGCATGTCCGCCGAGATGCTGGCCGCGTGGGAACGCGAAGGGATCGCCACCGCCAACGTCCTGCGCCTCGAAGACCGCCTGCCGGGCATCTACATGATCGAGACGGACCCGGACGGCGAGCGCCGCTTCCACTACTGGCGCAAGGATTCCGCCGCCCGCCACTGGATGGCGGCGCCGGGCGCGGACCGCGTGCTCGCGCAGCTGGCCGAGGCGCGCATGGCCTACCTGTCGGGCATCAGCCTGGCGATCCTGTCCCCGGCCGACCGCGACCTGTTGATCGCGACGCTGGCGCGCTGCCGCGCGGCCGGCGGCAAGGTCGTGTTCGACAACAACTACCGGCCCCGCCTGTGGGACAGCGCGGACACGGCGCGCGAGGTCTATGGCCGCGTGCTGGCGCATGCCGATATCGCGCTGCTCACGCTGGACGACGAGGTCGCGCTGTACGGACCGGGCGACGCGCGCGACGCGATCGAGCGCACGCGCACCCTGGGCGTGGGCGAAATCGTCGTCAAGTGCGGCGGCGATCCGGCCGTGGTCTGGCACGACGGCACGCTGCACGACGTGGCGCCGGAACCGGTAAAGGACGTGATCGACACGACGGCCGCGGGCGACTCGTTCGGTGCCGCCTACATGGCTGCGCGGCTGGCGGGCCAGGGCCCGGAAGCCGCGGCGCGCGCCGGGCACCGGCTGGCCGGCACGGTGATCCGCCACCGCGGCGCGATCATCCCGCGCGACGCGATGCCGAATTCGTTACACTTCCGGCCATGAACAACCAAGCCCCACCCAGCCCGGTGACCGAGGCGGAGAGCGGCCTCTCCGCGTCGCGCCGCGTCTACCTGTGCCTGCGCCGCCGCATCGTCGAGATGGACATGCTGCCCGGCACGCGCGTCGTGGAGCGCGACATCGCCGAGGAGTTCGGCACGAGCCGCACGCCGGTGCACGAAGCCGTGCAGCGCCTGGCCGACGAGGGCCTGATCGAGATCGTGCCGCGCTCGGGCACGTTCGTCGCGCGCATCCCGCTCGACGCATTGGACGAAGCCAACCTCGTGCGCCACGCGCTGGAGACGGCGATCATCGAAAAGGCGGCCGGGCGCGTGGGCCCGGAGGACATGGCGCGCCTGCGCGCGATCCTGGCCGAGCAGGAAGCGGCCATCACCGCCAACGACTTCGGCACGTTCCACCGCACGGACGAACGCTTCCACGCGCTGCTGGCCGAGCTGTCCGGCTACCCGGGCGTGTGGCCGATCATCCAGCAGGCCAAGACGCAGATGGACCGCTACCGCCAGCTCACCCTGCCGCTGGAAGGCCGCATGGCCGGCGTGCTGGAAGAGCACCGGGCCGTCGTCGACGCCATCGAGGCGCGCGACCCGGCGCGCGCCGTGGCGGCCATGCGCGAACACCTCGACCACGTGATGCCGGTGCTGGAAATCACCCGCAAGCTGCGTCCGGAATTCTTCACGACCCACCTCGACACGCGCCCCGCACGCTGACGCGGCTTCGTCCCGCACGACCGATTTGCTACCATGGCGACTTGTCCACTCTTATGAAGTCAGCCATGCCCAACAACAAGCGCCCGCCCAAGGGCCCGTCGTCCCAGCCCAGCCGAGGATCGGCCAAGCCGGCCAAGGCGGCCAAGGCGGCCAAGCCGGTGGAAGCGGATCCCGACGAGCTGGCCCGGAACCTCGTCGACCTGGCGCTCGAGATCACCGAGCGCGAAGGCCCCGACGCGGCCGCGCTCAGCGCGCGCCAGGAAGAACTGACCGTGCTCGTGCGGCGCATGCTGCGGCGCAAGCACGACGACGTGCTGTACGGCGCCGTCGAAGTGGCGAAGTACACGGATCCGGATTGCTGCCGCCTGCTGCGCGAACGCGTGGAAGAGGAGGCCGCCACGTACCACGTGCGCGGCGACGACGGGATGGAACTCGAGATCGACGCCTTCATGATCCCGCTGTTCGTACACAGCACCGGCGGGCTCGTGCAGGACGACGTGTTCCGCGACGACGCCGATTTCGACGCGCTGATGGACAGTTTCCGGCAGTCCGGCCTGGCCAGCGCCGCCACCCGGATCGTGCTCGTGCGCCACCTGTACGACCTGGACGCCGTCGACCGCATCCGCTACAGCGACCTGCAGGAGATGCTGCGCGAAGCCGCGCAGGCGCTGCGCTCGAAGAAGCTCGTGGCCACGCCCGCCATCGAGGCCGGCATGCGGCCGTGGATCGGCGGCGACTACGAACCGGAGGACGAGGCGATGGAACTGCGCTTCCTGCTCGGCTTCGCGCTGAAACCGGTCGACGACCCGTTCTACAGGATACCGTCCGGCGAGGCGGCCTCGGATGCCTATTTCGAGGGGCGCATGGCGCGCTACCGCATGTGGGCCGGCAGCGTGTCGCCGCTGCTGCAGCGCTGCCTGTCGCGCCACCCGGCCGACATCGAACTGAACTTCCTGTACCAGGACCTGTTCTACGGGGCGAAGGAGCAGGGCGTGGGCGAGCTGTCGATGCTGGCCACCTTGGCCGAGGTCAACCAGAAACTGGAAGAGCAGCAACGCCCGCCGGACCGCATCAAGGCCGTCGTCGCACCGCTGGAAGCCAACGGCGAGCCCGTCCTGCGCATCAACCTGTACCCGCTGGACGGCGGCGCGCCGCTGGCCACCGTCGACAAGCCGCTCGACCTGGCCGCGCACCTGGAAGCCGAGCTGGAAGACTTGTGCGACGCATTGGGCACGGTCGGGCTCGACGGCGTGCTGCTGGCCCGCGGCTTCGATACGGCAGGCGAACCGGAAGACGCGGAACCCTATCTTTCGGCCTGAGGCCGTTACCTCGGCCTTGCCGGCCCCGGCCGTTCAAGCCCGAAAGAACGCATTCATGCCACGGGCGCACCCCTTCGTCGCATCGCCCGCCGGGGCATCATCGTGTCGATACAATGATCCCCGGTCGAACGTTACAAGGGGGCTCTCATGACTGTTCCATTCCGCCTGCCGGCCGTGCCGCAGGACCACAAGCTGGCACGGCGCTATATCGTGCAAACGATCCTGCGTCATGGTGCGACCGTCGTGCTGGCGTGGGCCGTCATCCTGATCCTCGGGCTGATCCTTGCATGGCGCTTCGAAAGCCTGCGCCATCTCGACGCCTGGAATCTGCCCACCACGCTGCTGGTGTCGCTGGTCTTGCCGTTGCTGGGATGCAGCGCTACCGCGATCGGCCTGGCCCGGCAGCATCTCGAGGGTTTGCGGGCGTCCGGCAAGCCGCTGACCAGCGACTGGATGGCTGCGCGTGTCCGCCGCGAAGCAAGCTCGGCGTTCGACCCGTTGACGACATTCGATCTCTGCGCCGAAGTCCTGTCCAGTGTCGGTGCCGGTACGGCGCTCGGCTACGCGGGTTCGCCGGCATTCGACCACGACCCGTTCCACGGAACGATGGTCCTTGGATCCCGTCGACCGCTTCGGCTGCACAGCCATGTGCGCGTCCGGATCAGCCGCGACGACGGCGGTGCGACCCGTATCCGGGTCGAGCACCTTCCCGGACTGCAGCTATTCCTCGCGCCCGGCCAGGCGTTGCAGACGGTGGAAACGGTGACCGGCCTGCTCCGGGAACGCCTGCGCCAGCGCGGACTGGCGATCGAGACCGCCCGGCGCGCGCAAGAACTCGAGCGAGCGGCGCTGCACGCCCGGCTGAGCGCCCTGCAGGCCCAGGTGGAGCCGCATTTCCTGTTCAATACGCTGGCCAACCTGAAATACCTGATCCGCACCGACCCGGAAGGCGCCCAGGGCATGCTCGACAGCCTGGTCGGCTACCTGCAGAGCGCGCTGCAAGACATGCGCGCCGTCTCCTCGACGCTGGAGCGCGAACTGGCGTTGGCACGCAACTACCTGTCGCTCATGAGCGTGCGCATGGGGCCGCGCCTGCGCTTCCGGATCGATGCGCCCGATGACCTGCTTGCCGTGCCGATGCCGCCAGCCATGCTGATCTCCCTGGTCGAGAATGCCGTCAAGCATGGACTCGAACGCGCTACCCGGCCAGGCACGGTCACGATCGCCGCGCGCGTCGAAGGCGGCGCCCTGCAGTTGCTGGTGAAGGACGACGGCGTCGGCTTCACCGACCAGGCAGGGCAGGGATTCGGACTGTCCAATCTCCACGAGCGCCTCGCCTTGCTGTATGGCGGCGCCGCATCGCTGAGGGTTTCCGGGGCGCCCGAGGGCGGCGTGGAAGCGGTCCTGACCCTGCCGCTGGCCGCGACCGGAGCCTGACATGCCGATTGCCCTCATCGTCGAAGACGAACCGTTGCTGCGTGCGGAACTGCGCGACCAACTGCACGCGCTGTGGCCCGAACTGGAGATCGGCGCAGAGGCCGAGAACGGCATCGAGGCCGTGGCGTACGTCGAGTCCCTGCGGCCGGACGTCGTGTTCCTCGACATCCAGGTGCCGGGACTGAATGGGTTGGAAGTCGCGCGCCACATTCCGGACGCGACCCAGGTCGTTTTCGTCACCGCGTATGCCGAACACGCGCTCCGGGCGTTCGAGACCGGCGCCGCCGATTATCTCGTGAAGCCCCTCGATACCGCGCGGCTGATGCAAACGGTCAAGCGCCTGAAAGCGCGCGGACTTGACGTCAACAAGCCGGCCGCCGATATCTGGCGACAACTTTCCAGCCCGCCGGCACCCGTCGCCTACCTGAAATGGCTCAGGGCGTCCGTGGGCAATGTCGTGCGGCTGGTGATGGTGAGCGAAGTGCAGTTTTTCCAGGCCGACGGTAAATATACGCGTGTCGCCACGGCGGGCGGCGATGCGCTGATACGCCTGCCGCTGAAGGCCTTGATCGAACAGCTCGACCCCAGCCAGTTCGTACAGGTGCACCGCGCCGCGATCGTGAACCTGCAGGCCATCGACCACATCGCCCGGGACGGGACGGCGATGGAAATATTGCTCAAGGGCAGGACCGAAAAGCTCGCCGTGAGCGAGGCGTACGGCCGCCAGTTCCGGCAAATGTGACGGCGCCAGCCGGACCGGCCGCACGTTACGGCGAGACGCCTCGCCGCCGACCCCGGCCGCGCCTTCCGGCACGGGCTTTTCCCTCTCAAACCCTCCGTTTTTGCGGCGCTGCACACGCGGTCACGCAAGCGTAGATGATGCGATTTCGTAGTGCTTTTTCCACTGTCCGCGTAGGAGGGAACCTACATGGTTGAGCACTATGCCGAGCTCTCCTAGGGGAACCCGGACAGCATTACCTCCAACCCATTTCTTGATATAAATATTGCAATGCATAAATGAAAATATTAAGAATTTTGCATGTTACGATTCACTGGTCCGGCATCTGATCTGTCGGTGTTTACCAGAGCATCGACGCATCAGGTTCCGGGCCATGAATCCAGATCAACTAGAACGCCCCGAGGCGAAAGGAAATCAACATGCCGACCCTGATCGTGTTTTGCCATCTGCGCTGGGACTTCGTCTTCCAGCGCCCCCAGCACCTCATGACTCGCCTGGCGGAACACTACCGTATCCTGTTTGTCGAGGAGCCGGTGTATGACGAGGGCAAGGCGCACCTGAAGAAGACGGCCGTCGCGCCGAACATCACGGTGTGCCAGCCGCATACCGGCATCCAGGCACCCGGCTTCCACGACGACCAGATCCCGACCCTGCAGACGCTGCTGGCCGATCTCGTCCCCGAAGGCGAACGCCCCGTCGTCTGGTTCTACACCCCGATGGCCCTGCCGCTGCTGCAAGGCTTCGATCCGGCACTCGTCGTCTACGACTGCATGGACGAACTGGCCGCCTTCAAGAACGCCCCGAAACAGCTGCTGCAGCGCGAGAACGCGCTGCTGAACATCGCCGACCTGTGCTTCACCGGCGGTCCGAGCCTGTACCAGTCCAAGCGCGACCGCCACGCCAACGCGCACTGCTTCTCGAGCAGCGTCGACGCGAAGCACTTCCAGCAAGCCCTGGACCGCGATTACAGCCACCCGGAGCAGGCCCACGTCGCGCGTCCGCGCCTGGGCTTCTACGGGGTGATCGACGAGCGTTTCGACACCGACCTCATCAGCCAGGTCGCCGAAGCCCGCCCGGACTGGCAGATCGTGCTCGTGGGCCCGGTCGTGAAGATCGACCCGGCCAACCTGCCGCGCGCGAACAACATCCACTACATGGGGCAGCGCACCTACGAACAGCTGCCGCAATTCCTGGCCGGCTGGGACGTCTGCCTGCTGCCGTTCGCGCTGAACGAGTCGACCAGGTTCATCAGCCCGACCAAGGTGCTGGAATACATGGCGGCCGAGCTGCCGTCCGTCAGCACCCCGATCACGGACGTGAAGGTGCCGTACGGCGACGTCGTCGCGATCGCGGACACGCCGGAAAAATTCATCGCCGCCTGCGAGCGCATGCTGGCGATGAACGACGCGCAGAAAGCCACGCTACGGGACCGCATGCGCGCCATCGTCGCCAACACGTCGTGGGACAAGACGGCCGCCAGCATGCACCACCTGATCCAGACGACCGCCCCGAGCAACAAGGCCCAGCGCTTCCTCGCCCAGACGGAAGAGCAGGATTTCGACGACGTCGTCAACGCCGAGAACGTCAACCCGCTGCCGATCGCCGCACTGGCCGCGCGCATGGCGCCGAAGGACGGGATGGCGAAGGCCGCGGGCTGAGCGCGCGAAATCGCTCAACCGGGCGATTAATTCGCGTAACCGGTCAAGTCCGGTGGAGTTCGTGAATACAATTCGCGCATGCGAATTCATTCACTCTTCATCGGCCTCCTGTTCGCGCTCGTCTGCGGCGCGGCGGGCGCACAGGGCCCGGCGACCTGGATCTGGTCCCCGGGCGATTTCGAGATCTGGCTCTCCAACCGGATGCAGGTGCAGCGCGTCGAGCGCGACGTGGCCTGGCCGCCGTTCTGGCGCCTGTACAACCACCAGCCGCAGGTCAACTTCATGCGCCAGGTCGACCTGGCCGCGCCGGAAGACATCGACATCGCCGCCGAAGGCATCTACAACGTCGCCATCGACGGCGCTTTCGTGCATGGCGACCAGCGGCGCGTCCGCATCCCCGCGGGCAAGCACACGATCAACCTCCAGGTCTACAACGGCGCGTCGCCGCCGGCCATCCTCGTGCGGGGCCGGACGATCCGCTCCGATGCGTCGTGGTCGGTGGGCCCGCGCCCCGGTGCGGCGACGGCCGGCGCCGCGCACTGGAACTTCACCGCGCCCGACCAGCCGCCGTCGCGCTACCGCCTGCCGACCCGGGAAATCCCGGCCGTCGCGGTCGCGCGCGCGGACGGCGCCGTCCTCGTGGACTTCGGCCAGGAGACGACCGGCTTCGTCAAGCTGAAGAACCTCACCGGCAGCGGCAAGGTCACGCTGTACTACGGCGAGTCGAAAGAGGAAGCGTTGTCCGAGGAGGGCGCCGAAACGCTCGACCGCTTCACGCTCGCCGACCACCACGGCGACTTCGTCGCGCCCGTGTCGCGCGCCATGCGCTACGTGAACATCCGCTTCGACAAGGGCGTGCGCTTCGACGACACGGCGCTCATGTATGAATTCCTGCCGGTCGCGCATCGCGGCACGTTCAAGAGTTCGGACGACGCGTTGAACCGGATCTGGGACGTCGCCCAGCGCACGCTGGAATTGAACACGCGCGAATTCTTCATCGACGGCGTCAAGCGCGACCACTGGGTCTGGTCCGGCGACGCCGTGCAGACCTATTTGATGAACTACTACACGTTCTTCGACAGCGACACGGTCAAGCGCACCACGTGGGCGCTGCGCGGCGCCGATCCCGTCGACATGCACATCAACACGATCCTCGATTACTCCCTGTACTGGTTCATCGGCATCCGCGACTACTACCAGTACACGGGCGACGCGGACTTCGTGAAGAGCGTCTACCCGCGCATGACCACCTTGATGGATTTCGTGCTCGCGCGGCGCAACGCGAACGGAATGCTGGAAGGCTTGCCGGGCGACTGGGTGTTCGTGGACTGGGCCGACATGCCGAAGGACGGCGAACTGGCCGTCATCCAGCTGCTGTTCGCGAGGAGTCTCGAAGCGATGGCCGACTGCGCGGCGCTCGCGCGCGACGATGCGAAGGCCGCCACGTACCGCCGATTGGCCGCGGACCTGAAGACGAAGATCATGGCCACCTTCTGGGACCGCGAGCGCCAGGTGTTCGTCCACGGCCGCAAGGACGGCAAGATCGATCCGCTCGTCACCCGTCACCCGAACATGTTCGCGCTGATGTTCGGCTATCTCGACGACGCGCAGGCGGCCGCCGTGCGCCGCAACGTCCTCACGAGCGCCACGGTCCCGAAGATCACGACGCCGTACATGCGCTTCTACGAACTGGCGGCGCTGGCGGAAAGCGGGCAGCAGCGCTACGTCACGGAGCAGATCAAGGATTACTGGGGCGGCATGCTGCGCGCGGGTGCGACGTGTTTCTGGGAGCAGTACGACCCGAAGGTGGAGGGCGCCGCGCGCTGGGCGATGTACGGCAAGCCGTTCGGCATGAGCCTGTGCCATGCCTGGGGCGCCAGCCCGCTGTATCTGCTCGGCAAATACTACCTGGGCGTGAAGCCGACGCAGCCCGGCTACGCGGCCTATGTCGTCGAGCCGTCCCTGGGCGGCCTGCGGTGGATCGACGGGAAGGTGCCCACGCCGCACGGGGACATCGCCGTGTACGCCGACGCGACGACGATCCGGGTGACGGGCGTCGCCGGCCAGGGCGTACTGCGCTTTACCAGCAAGACCGCCCCGCGCAGCGACGCCGGGACGATCCGCAAAGTGGGCGAGCACCGCTACGAGCTGGCGCTGGAAGGAGGGAAGACGGCTACCGTTTCGCGCGTGGAATAAAGCTGTTGCGGGGACTCTGTTGGTACATCTATAATCCAGCCTGTACGTTATAGATTATAAACAATGGAGACCCGATGCTGCGCCGACCACTTCTTTCGACCCTGATCCTGTGCGGCCTGGCGGCCAGCCCGCTCGCGCCCGCCGCCGACGCCCCCGTCAAGCTGACGCATGTCGCGGGCCCGTTCGCCGCCGATCCGGCGTCCCTGGACAAGTACGAGACCCCGGACTGGTTCCGCGACGCGAAGTTCGGCATCTGGTCCCACTGGGGCCCGCAGGCCGTCCCGCGCGCCGGCGACTGGTACGCGCGCAACATGTACATCTACGGCACGCCGCAGTACGAGCACCACCTCAAGACGTACGGTCACCCGGCGAAGCACGGCTACAAGGACATCATCCCGTTGTGGAAGGCGGAGAAATTCGATCCGGACGCGCTGATGGCCTTGTACGCCAAGGCCGGCGCAAAGTATTTCGTCAGCATGGGCGTCCACCACGACAATTTCGACCTGTGGGATTCGAAGTACCACCGCTGGAACGCCGTCAACATGGGCCCGCACCGCGACATCGTCGGCGCCTGGCAAAAGGCCGCCGCCAGGGCGGGCCTGCGCTTCGGCGTGTCCGAGCACCTGGGTGCGAGCTTCGGCTGGTTCGGCACCAGCCACGGGCATGACGAGGTGTTCCCGGCGCTCGGCGAGCCCTATGACGGGGCCGATCCGAAGTACGCCGACCTGTACCATCACAAGCATGACGAGCTGTTCGGCGGCGGCCAGAAGTGGTACACGAAGAACACCGCGTATCACCAGGAATGGTTCAACCGCGTGACCGACCTCGTGACGCGCTACAAGCCCGACCTGCTGTACACGGACGGCGGCATCCCGTTCGGCGTGACGGGCCGCACCATGCTCGCCAATTTCTACAACGCGAACATCAAGGCGCACGGCAAGCTGGAAGCCGTCTACAACCACAAGGACATCGGCTCCGGCGAGTTCCTGCGCAAGGCGGGCGTGCAGGACGTGGAGCGCGGCGTCATGAACGGCATCCAGCCGCTGCCCTGGCAGACCGACACCTCGATGGGCGACTGGTTCTACAGCGAGGGGTACAAGTACAAGACGACGCGCGACGTCGTGACCATGCTGGCGGACATCGTCAGCAAGAACGGCAACCTGCTCCTCAACGTCGTGCAGTACCCGGACGGCAGCCTGCCGCCCGAGTCGCGCCGCTTCCTCGACGAGATGGCGGCCTGGATCCAGGTGAACGGCGACGCCATCTACGGCACGCGGCCGTGGAAGACGTTCGGCGAAGGCCCGACGCGGACGGAAGGCGGCGCGTTCAAGGAAAACGCGGACTACACGGCCGCCGACATCCGCTTCACCGCCAAGGGCGGCGCCCTGTACGCCATCACGCTGGGCGAGCCGAAGGGCCAGGTGCGCATCGCGTCGCTCGGCGCGAAGGCCGGGCTGGAAACCCGCCCCGTCAAGTCGGTGTCGCTCGTCGGCGCGGCCGAACCGCTGCGCTGGAAGCAGCAGGACGACGCCCTCGTGATCGACGTGCCGGCCAGCCTGCCGACGGCCATCGCCTCCAGCTTCAAGATCGGATTCTGATATGAACACACGCATGATGACGTTGGCGGCAGCCGTGCTGGCCGCCGTGAGCGGGGCCGCATCGGCCGCATCCGCAGGCCAGGTCACGGTGACGTCGCCGGACGGCCGGGCCGCGATCAGGATCGCACGCGACGGCGGCAGCTACGTCGTGACGCGCGGCGGCGAAACGGTGATCGCCGCGTCGCCGCTGGGCCTCGAATTCGACGGCCAGCCGGACCTGGACAGGCTCGTGCTGGAAAAGGTCACGAAGTCGGCGACGGACCAGGTGATCCCCCTCGTGGCGACGAAGGCGTCCAGCGCGCGCGACCACTACCGCGCCGCGACGCTCCAGTTCCGCGACCGCGCGGACCGCACGCGGCGCCTGCTCGTCGACGTGCGCGCCTATGACGACGGCGTCGCCTTCCGCTACCGCATCGACGGCAGCGCGCCCGTCCGCCTGCGCGGCGAAAAGACCGCGTTCGTGCCGGCCGGCGATCCCGATTGCCTGGTCTCCGTGTTCGACGGCGCGCACGAAGTGCCGTTCGCGCGCCAGAAGGTCTCCCGGCTGGACGACAAGCGGGGCTACGACGTGCCGGTCGTGTGCACGACGCCGTCGGGCCGCACCGCCTACGCCATCACGCAGGCGCACCTGGACGGCTACACGGGCACATCGCTGTGGCGCGACGGCGCTGGCCTGCGCGTGCACCTGTCCGGCGCGTCCGTGTACGAATCGAAAGGTGGTTTGCGGACATCCTGGCGCGTCGTCATGCTGGGCAACCGGCCGGGCGACCTGATCGCGTCGCACCTGGTCGGCAACCTGAATCCCGCGCCGCAGGGCGATTTCGGCTGGGTCAAGCCCGGCAAGGCCGCGTGGGACTGGTGGTCGGGACCGCTCGTGGGCATGAAGCCGGACATGGCCGCGTACCGCCGCTTCATCGACTTCGCGGCCGCATCCGGCTTTCCGTACTACCTGATCGACGCCGGCTGGGCGGCGGGCAGCGGCGGCTGCTGCGACGCGCTGCCGACGACGGACATCACCCGTGCCGCCGACGGCATCGACATGCCCGCGCTGGTCCAGTATGCGGCGGAGAAGGGCGTCGGCCTGATCCTGTGGGCCCACTGGGAGCATGTGCGCAAGCGCATGGACGAGGTGCTCGACACGTATGCGCGCTGGGGCATCAAGGGCGTCAAGATCGACTTCATGAACCGCGACGACCAGGATATGGTCGCGTTTTATGAGCGCGTCGCCCGCGCCACGGCCAGCCGCAAACTGTTGCTGGACCTGCACGGCGCTTACGTGCCCGCCGGCCTGCAGCGCACTTACCCGAATTTTATTACCCAGGAAGGCGTGCGGGGCGCGGAGTGGAACAAGATGGACAAGTCCATCACGCCGCGGCACAACCTGATGCTGCCGTACACGCGCATGCTGGCCGGCCCGATCGATTACACGCCCGGCGGCTTCCACAACGGCACGCCGGCCAGCTACGCGGTGCGCGAGGTGTTGCCGCAAACGCAGACCACGCGCGGCCAGGCGCTGGCCATGTACGT
>CBIHRX010000029.1:0-35144 GCA_966212555.1 uncultured Massilia sp. | reverse complement strand
AGCGCGCGCCGCAGGGCCGTCTCCAACTGCAGCCGGCGCAGCGCCTCCACGCTCATCTCCGGCTCGAAGAACTGGTACGAGCTCGCGCCCAGCGCCTTGGCCTTGTACATCGCCGTGTCCGCGTTCTGGAACAGCAGCTCGGGCGTCGCGCCGTCCTGGCCCGAGAGACTGATGCCGATCGACGCGCCCACGCACATCTCCAGCCCGTCGATGTGGAATGGATTCGTGAGGGTCTTCAACAGCCGCTGCGCGATGCCGGCGGCGGCCTCGCGGCCCGCGCAATGGGCCGCCACGACGAATTCGTCGCCGCCCAGCCGCGCCACGACGTCGCCCGGACGGAGGCACGATTGCAGCCGCAGGCCCACCTGCCGCAGCAGATGGTCGCCGGCCGCGTGGCCCAGCGAATCGTTGACTTCCTTGAAGCGGTTCAGGTCGATGAACAGCACCGTGGTTTCCGCCTGGCCGCGCGCCTGGCCCAGCATGGCCCGCAAATGGCCGTTCAGCCAGGCGCGGTTGGGCAGGCCCGTGAGGTCGTCGCGCGTGGCCAGCTGCTCCAGCCGCTCCTCCGCGAGTTTACGGTCGGAGATATCGTGGAAGAAGACCGACAGGCCATCCTCGTGCGCATAGACGCGCACGCTGAGCCACACCCCCTCCGGTTCGTAAAACGTCTCGAACGCAGTGTTCTCGCGCCGTTCCATCGCGCGCCGGTAGTTCCGGCTCGTCTCGGTGCCTTCGAGCCCGTTGGCCAGGTCCCACAACACCTTGCCGCCCGACGTGCCGGGCGCCACGCCGGCGAACACTTCGGCCAGCGTGTTCGCATACGTGATTTCCCAGTTGCGGTTCACCGAAAAGAAGCCGTCCTCGATGCTTTCCAGGATGGTACGCAAGCGCGCGTGCGCATCCTCCATCCGGTGCAGCATGTCCTTTTCGCGCGTGATGTCGCGCGAGACGATGACGGCCCCGAACACGGCACCCGTGGCGGGATCCGCGACCTTGCGCACCTTGGAACCCAGCGCGACATAATGGCCGTCGCGGTGCCGCTTGCGGACCTCGAGCACGTCGCCGATGTCCTCGCCGGCGACGATGCGCGCGAGCGCGGCGGCCGCGGCCGCGCGGTCGTCGGGATGGAGGAAGTCGAGCACGCTGCGTCCCAGCATGTCCGCCGCGTCCCAGCCCAGTACGCTCGTGTACGACGGCGACACGTGGATGTAGCGGCCGTCGACGCCGCAGTGCGCGATCAGGTCCATGCTGTGGTCGACGATGAGGCGGTGCTCCGCGGCGCCGCGCAACGCGCGGTCGAGCGCCGCCTTCCGGTCCGTCACGTCGGCGAACGCGCCGGACCACCCGCCATCCCCGCGCGGGAGCGCGGACACGACGACCCGGCGCGGGCCGCCGTCCACGGCCGCCAGCTCGACTTCGCACTCGAACGGCGCCTGCCGCGCCAGCGCAGCCGCGACGCCGTCGCCGGCGCGCCCGCCCAGCCAGTCCCGCAGGTGCGTCCCGACGGCGAAAGGCGGCAGCGCGCCTTGGCCGCTGTCGACGACGGACGTGCAGACGCCCGCCGTATCCGTGGTCCAGATGGTCGCGATGAACGATGTAGGCTGGTGCATGGCATTCCGAAAAAGTTGGAAACAGCATCCTGAGCCATCATTATGCGACATGATTGTTGCCGTAGGAAAACTCCTACGCAAAATCATATCAGGATGTTGCCCGGTAACCACTCGGTTGCAGGCCGTGGGGCGGGACACGGACCGGCGGACGTGCCGGTCCGTGGAGAGGCTGGATTACTGGCGCAGCAGCGTGCGCAGGGTGCGTGACAGGTCCTCGGCCGAGAACTTGGCGACGTAGGCGTCGGCGCGGACGTTCTTGACGTGTTCCTCGTTCGTCGTGCCGGACAGCGACGAGTGGATCACGACCGGCATGTTGCCGAAGCGCGCGTTCGACTTGATGTTGCGGGTCAGGGTGAAGCCGTCCATTTCCGGCATCTCGAGGTCGGTCAGCACCAGGGCCACCTTGTCGTGCACGGTCTTGCCTTCCGCTTCCGCGGCTTCGGCGATGTGGTTCAGCTGGTCCCAGCACTCCTTGCCGCTCTTGGTCATCACGAACGGCAGGCCCATGGCGTCCAGGCCCTGCTCGATCAGCGCGCGGGCGACGACGGAATCGTCCGCGGCCAGGATCACGGCGCCCGGCTTCAGCTTCATCTTGGTGCCGACGGCCTGTTCGATGTTCTCGGTGTGCGCTTCCGGATTCAGGTTGCGCAGAATCGTCTCGACGTCCAGCACCTGGGCCAGGCGGGCCAGCTGGCCGTCGAACGCTTCCAGCCGCGCGATGCTCGTGACCATGCCGCTGCCGGCGCTCTTCTCGGCCGACATCACCTGCGTCCAGTCGAGGCGCACGATTTCTTCCACGCTCTCCACGGCGAACGCCTGCGTGGTGCGCGCGAATTCCGTCACCAGCATGATGTTCAGGCCGGTCTTGGGCGTGACGCCGGCGATGCCCGGCAGGTCGAGGACCTGGATGATCTGGCCGCGCAGGTTGACCACGCCGAGGACGTGGTCGGGCGCGCCGGCCACCTTGGTGATCGTCGGCATGGCGACGATCTCGCGAATCTTGAAGACGTTAATGCCGAACAGCTCGCTGTGCTCGCCGCTGGCGTCGCCGCCGAGACGGAAAAGCAAAAGCTCGAATTTGTTCGTGCCCGTGAGGTTGCTGCGCTCGTCGACTTCCTGCTGAACCGATTTCATGTCCCATCCCAAAAAGGTTGATTCTTTTGGGAAATTCTAGACGCGAACTGGCCGGCAGTGTAAAGACCAGCTTGAATCTTGGTAACTTTTTGGTGATTTCGCACCAAAAAACCACACCCATTTGACGAAATTATCAATGACCGGTGTAAGGCAGATAACTGATCCCGTCCTGGATCGTCCCGACGAGCGCCGCCACGTTCTCCGGACTTTCGCTGAAGTGGACGAGCACGTCCGCGACAGTGGCGAGGTGCTTGTCGAGCACGCCCGTCCAGAACGCCTGCCCGGTGGCATCGGGCGCGCGGTGCAGGATGTTGGCGTAGAACTGGTCGACCAGGGCCGCGTTCGTCGTCGCCTTGGCGTACTTGTCCTTGAACTCGGCCGAGCCGATGAACGCGTTCGCCACGTCCAGCAGCGGGATACCCTTGTCGAGCTGGCTGATCCAGAAGCCGATGCCGAAGTCGTCGGGCGTGCGATCGAATGCGGCCTGGTACAGGCGGTAGGCCTGGCCGGCCGCGCCGTCGGTGTCGAATGCCGTGCCCTTGTCGCCGAGGATGACGCGTTCGAAGTCGACGAGCTGGACGCCGTACGCGGTGAAGCCCGTGAGGCCGATCGTGCCCGTGCCCGGACCGGGCGTATGGGTCATGAACATCGTGCCACCGAACACGAACGTGTCGAGGCCCGCGCCGCCGTCGACGGTGCCCGACGGGCTGCCGTAGACGAGCGTGTCGTTGCCCGCGCCGAGCCACATGTGGTCGCCGGCACCCGACGGGACCGTGTCGTCGGCCGCGCCGCCGTAGACGATATGGTGGTTTTCGATGTTGCCGCGGTGGTCCGCGTAGGCGATATTTGCGCGCAACAGTTCCGGCACGCTGGCGCCCAGCACGAGGTCGGCGCCGGTCGCTCCGGGCACGGGCGTCCATGTCGTTCCGTCCGCGCTCGTATCCCAGGTGTAATAAGCCTTGTCGAAGCCCTCCGGGTCGGTCACGGTCGCGTGCAGCGTCTGCCCCGGCGCGAACGTCCCGGCGACGGCCGCGGTGCCCCAGTGGCTCGGCCACAGGAACAGCAGGTCGTCGCTCGACACGGATTCCGCATGGCCGCGGCCGTCGGTCCAGCTGGCCACCACTTCGATATGCTTGTCGACCTGGTCGGGCGTCGCCGTGAACTCGGTGCCGGTGGCGCCGGCGATGGCCTGGCCGTCGACTTTCCACTGGTAGGCCACGGTCCCCATGCCGTCGTCGTCGCGCAGGACGTTGAAGGCGCGGAACAGGCCCGGCGTCGTCTCCGCCGGCACGACGTCGAGGCCGCCGCCGGGACGGTTTTCCACGTCGAGGACCGTCAGGCTGTTGGCGGCCGCGACCTGGTGCTGGACGCCGGCCGGGTCGCTGTACAGCAGGTTGACGGTGATCGCCTTGCCGACCTGCGCGTCGAGGGGCTGGAAGCGGCTGGCGGACGTCGTCGCGACGACCTGCCCGTCTGCCAGCCACTGGTAACTCACCGACCGCACATCCTCACCATCCGACGCCACCGTCGCCTCGATGGTCCACGTTTCGAAAACCAGCCCGTTACCCGGGAGACCGCCCAGCGTTATCTTGACCATGTCCTGCCTCGTTGCAAACCAGGCCGCCATTGTCGCATCGGCACCGCGCAGGAAGTTGCACACATTGTCACGCCGCGGCCTGCGCGTCCACCTCCCGCAGCGCCTGCCGCGCCATCTCGACGATGCCCTCGAACGACTTCGCCGCCGCGATGAAGCGGCCGTTGTGGCAAAAGCCCGCGTCCGGCACGCCGGTGACGGCCGCGAGGTCGGCGTCGCGCAAGCCGGCCCAGGCGGCCGGCAGGTCGGCGCGCGCGTCGAAGCTTTCCGCGCTGACGGGCACCGTGTGGATCATGTGGCGTTGCTCGGCCAGGTTGTAGCTGATCACGAACAGCACCTTCGGCATCTCCTTGCGCACGATGGCCGTCCACGGCAGCGCGGCATTTTTCAGGTACAGCACGCGGCCGCCTTCCATCACCTCCGCATGCCGCACCTGCTCGACGGCGAGCTGTGCCCCCACGCGGTACTTGACGGCATTGATCATCAGGTCCGTGAGCATGCCCAGCACGCGCCGGAACTGCTCGTCGCGGTAGGCCTCGGCGGCAGGGCCATAGCCCAGCCGCTGCTCGTCGAGCCAGTTCGGGTTGAAACCGGACACGATCGCGGACAGGCCGTAGCTGCCGGGCGCGTTTCGGGCCGCGCCGACGTCGGACAGGTCGAGGTATTGCACGACGTCCGCGTCGATGGCGTACGCCATCTGCTGGGCGCCCTCTTCCGACAGCTTGTAGCCGGCGTGCCGCTCGGCCAGCAGCGCCACGCAGCGCGCGCCGTATTCGCGCCATACGAGGCCGGCGCTGGCATACGGCACGCCGCTCACGCGGGCACCGTCGAAGCCCTTCTGGTGATGGTCGAAGCGGCCCGCGGCCGGATTCCATTCGCCGCCCACGTCGATGGCGACGTCGGCCCGGGCGATGATGGCCGGGTCGCGCGTGCGCACGAGCTCCGCGTCCGGGTACAGCAACACCAGGACGGCCACCGCCCACGCATCGTCCGCGTGGAATTTACCGCTGTGGGTCACGATCAACATACTGGCTCCAGTCTGAATGCATACCCCCGATCATACCGGCTTTGGCCGCAAGGCCGGGCACGGGTATCATGATGGGTATTCCCAACCGCACCGAGACGACCGCCATGCCGATCCGCTTCCCCTTGCTGCCCCTCGCTTTCGTGCTGGGCTTCGGCCTGGCGCCCGCCGCCGCGCGCGCGGATGCGCAGGCACCGGCGGGTGCGGCGAAAGGCTCGCTCGTGATCGCCGGCGGCGCGCTGCGCGCCGACAACGCGCCCGTGTGGAAGAAGATCGTCGAACTGGCCGGCGGCCGCGGCGCGCGCATCGCCGTGTTTCCGACGGCGGCCGGCAATCCCGAGCGCTCCGGCCGCCTGACGGCCGAGATCCTGGCCAGCTACGGCGCCCGTCCCTTCGTCGTGCCGCTCTCCGCCCGGCTGGCCGGCACCGACGTGCGCCGGGCCGCCGACGACCCGCAGCTGGCGGCCGGCGTGCGTGCGGCCGGCGGGGCGTTCTTCACCGGGGGCGACCAGGGCCGCATCACGGCCGCGCTGCGCCACGCCGACGGCGGCAACAGCGCCGTGCTGGACGCCTTGTGGGACCTGTACCGGCGCGGCGGCGTCATCGCCGGCACGAGCGCCGGCGCCGCCATCATGAGCAAGACCATGTTCTACGAAGGCCGCGCGCCGCTGCCGACGCTGCGCGACGGCATCACGGATGGCCGCGACATCGCGCCGGGCCTCGGCTTCATCGGCGACGACGTGTTCGTCGACCAGCACCTGCTGATCCGCGGCCGCTTCGCCCGCATGCTGCCCGCGATGCTGGCCAAGCACTACAAGCTCGGCCTCGGCATCGACGAGAACACGGCGGCCGTCGTCGCGCCGGACCGGTCGATCGCGGTGATCGGCTACAAGGGCGCCCTGCTGCTCGACCTCGGCCAGGCCAGCGTGGACACGGCGCGCACCGGCTTCAACGTCACGGGCGCCCGCATCAGCTACCTGGACAGCGGCGACCGCTACGACCCGGCCAGCGGCCGCTTCACGCCCGGCCCGGACAAGGAAAAGGTCGATCCGGCCGACCCCACGTACCGCGGCCCCCTGTTCGCCCCGGACATCCTCGGCAACACGGCCGTCGTCGACCTGCTGATGAAGCTGTGCGACAGCGACCAGGCGCGCGCCACCGGCATCGCGTTCGGCGACCCGGCCGGACTTGCCGCCGACCGCGGCTTCGAATTCACTTTTACGCGCACGCCGGAGAGCGAGGGCTGGACGTCGAACCGGGCCGATACCTATTCCGTGTACCGCGTGCGCATGGACGTGCGGCCGGTGAAGCTGGCGTTGCCGCTGTATCGGGCGGATTGAGGCTCAGCGCGCGATCGATACCGCCAGCGTTTCCTTGACCTCTTCCATCACGACATAGCTCTTCGACTGGCCGCCATCGGCCACGTGCAGGATCTCGCCCAGCAGTCTGCGGTATTCCGTCATTTCCGGAATGCGCGCCTTGATCAGGTAATCGAAATCGCCGGACACGAGGTGGCATTCCATCACCTCGGGAATCGCAAGCATCGCCCGGCGGAAGCGCTCGAACGCCTGCTCCGACTTCTGGCGCAGCGTGATTTCCACGAAGACGAGGATCTGCAGCCCCAGCGCCCGCGGCGCCACGCGCGCGTGGTAGCCCGCGATGACGCCGTCGCGCTCCATGCGCTTGACCCGCTCGATACAGGGCGTGAGCGACAGGCCCACGCGCTCCGCCAGGTCCTTCATCACGATGCGGCCGTCGTCCTGCAGGATGGAGAGGATGTGCAGGTCGATGCGGTCCAGCACACGGTTCGAGTCTTTTTGCACGCGCATGATTTTTCACTGAAAAGTTAATGGCAAACCGAAACAATTATCGCATTCCTACCACTACAATGAAAACATTTTCTAATTCCAGAATAACAGAGACAAAAGGAAAGCTATGCGCGTCATCGTACTCGGCAGCGGCGTGGTCGGCGTGACCACCGCTTATTATCTGGCCAAGGCCGGCCACGACGTCACCGTGATCGACCGTCAACCGGGTCCGGCCCTGGAAACCAGCTTCGCCAACGCCGGCCAGATCTCGCCGGGCTACGCGTCGCCGTGGGCGGCGCCGGGCATTCCGCTGAAGGCGTTCAAGTGGCTGTTCCAGCGCCATGCGCCGCTGGCCATCCAGCCGGACGGCTCCCTCTTCCAGCTGCAGTGGATGTGGGAGATGTATAAAAACTGCGACGCCGACCGCTACGCCGTCAACAAGGAACGCATGGTACGCCTCGCCGAGTACAGCCGCGATTGCATCCGTGCGCTGCGGGCCGGGACGGGCATCGCCTATGAGGGCCGCCAGCAAGGCACCTTGCAGCTGTTCCGCACGCAGGCGCAGTTCGACGGCGCCGCCAAGGACATCGAGGTGCTGAAGCAGGCCGGCGTGGCGTTCGACGTGCTCGGACGCGAGCAGCTCGCGCAGGCCGAGCCGGCGCTCGCCAACGTGCGCGAAAAACTGGTCGGCGGCCTGCGCCTGCCGAACGACGAAACGGGCGACTGCCAGCTGTTCACGACGCGCCTCGCCGCGATGGCGCGCGACCTCGGCGTGCGCTTCCAGTTCGACACCGCGATCGAGCGCCTGGACATCGCCAATGGCCAGGTCGCCGGCGTGCAAACGGACAAAGGCCGCTTGACGGCCGACCGCTACGTGCTGGCGCTGGGCAGCTATTCGCGCCTGCTGCTGAAGGACCAGTTCCGCGTGCCCGTCTACCCGCTCAAGGGCTATTCGATCACGGTGCCGATCGTCGACGCGGCGAAAGCCCCTGTCTCCACGATCCTGGACGAGACCTACAAGATCGCCGTCACCCGATTCGACGACCGCATCCGCGTGGGCGGCATGGCGGAGATCGCGGGCTACAGCAAGGTGCTGAACCCGCGCCGGCGCGAGACGCTGGAACTCGTCGTAAACGACCTGTTCCCGGGCGGCGGCGACGTCGCGCGCGCCACGTTCTGGACGGGCCTGCGTCCGATGACGCCGGACAGCACCCCGATCGTCGGCGCCACGCCGCTGAAGAACCTGTTCCTCAACACGGGCCACGGCACCCTGGGCTGGACGATGGCGTGCGGCTCGGCCAGCGTCATCGCCGACCTCGTGAGCGGCAAGGTCCCGGCCATCCACGCCGACGACCTGGCCGTGTTCCGCTATGCGGGCACGCGGCCCGCGAACGTGCGCGCGGAGCTGGCCAAGGCATGAACGCGGCCGCACATCCCGCGCATCTCGCGCACGCGGCCCGTGCCGGCGCCGTCCTGACCATCGACCTGGATGCCGTCGCGGCGAACTACCGCATGCTCGTGGAACGCGCGGGCGGCGCCGTCGTCGCCGGCGTGATGAAGGCCGACGCGTACGGCCTCGGCATGGCGCGCGTGGCGCCCGCACTCGTGCGCGCCGGCTGCCGCGAGTTCTTCACCGCCCACGTGGACGAAGGCATCCGGCTGCGAGCCATCGTCCCGCCCGACAGTACCGTCCACGTGCTGCATGGCCCGCCGCCCGGCACGGCTGCCGATTTCCTCGAACACGGCTTGACGCCGGTGCTGAACGACCCGGGCCAGGTGCGCGAATGGAGCGCCCTGTGCGCACGCGTCGGCCGCCGCCTCGCGGCCGCCGTGCAGGTCGACAGCGGCATGTCGCGCATGGGCCTCGCGCCCGCCGATCTCGCCGCGCTGGGCGACCCGCGCGACTGGCTGGCCGCATTCGAACCGGTGCTCCTGATGAGCCACCTGGCCTGCGCGGACGTGCCGGACCACCCGATGAACGAGCGCCAGCGCCGCCGCTTCGACGCCATCCGCGCGCAGTTCCCGGCCATGCCCGCCAGCCTCGCGAATTCGTCCGCGGTCTTCCTCGGCCCCGATTTTCATTACGACCTCGCACGTCCGGGCGCGGCGCTGTACGGCATCAACCCGCAGCCGGGGCAGTCCAACCCGCTGCGCCAGGCCGTAGCGCTGGACGCGCGCATCGTGCAAGTGCGGACGATCGCAGCGGGCGACGCCGTCGGCTACGGCGCCCGCTTCGTGGCCGAAGGCACGCGCCGCATCGCCACCATCGCGATCGGCTACGCGGACGGCTGGCTGCGCGCGCTTTCCGGCCGCGGGAGCGCCTACGTCGACGGCGTGCACGTGCCGGTCGCCGGCACCGTGTCGATGGACAGCATCACGCTGGACGTCACCGGCATTCCCGAGTCGCGCCTGCAGCCGGGCATGACCGTCGAACTGCTTGGGCCGCACCAGCATGTCGACGCCGTTGCGGCGGAAGCCGGGACGATCGGCTACGAAGTGCTGACGCGGCTGGGTGGGCGGTTCGAGCGGCGTTATCTGGGCGGGTAGTCCAGCAACGCGGTGCCGTACGAATTGTCGACGGTGCACAGCCAGCGGCCGTCGGCTTCGCGCCGGAACACATAGGTCGCGCGGCGCGTGGCGCTGATCTTTTCCCCAGCATCCACGTAGTCCAGCGTGGATTCCATGATGACGAGGGCGGTATTCCCGCCTTCAATCACGTCCATCCGCCCCTGCCCGACGACGAAGCTGTGCTGCACGTAGTCGGCGATCCGCACGAACGCCGCGCGGATACTTTGCTTGCCGGTGACGTTCAGTCCGGGTTTGACGACGAGCGTCGCATCGTCGGCATAAAAATCCATCAGCGCATCGAAATCCTCCGCCGTGATGGCGGCATCGGCGGCGCGGATCAGTCGTTCGAGGGGATGAGGTGCCATGGTGTCTCCTTGGGTTGGGCCGAGGAGACTGGTTGTGCTGCGGACCCGCCTCCCGGCGGGTCGCAATGAAAAGCGCTAACCCACCATCCGGATGATGGCGGTAATAATCGCTTGACGGGTGAAATGGGTGCGGTGCATGGCGCAATAGTAACACTACCGGCGGCAGAGTGCGCTCACCGGATTCTCGCCTTTCGCGGTGATGATGCCCAGGCGGTACGGGAGTTTGATGTAGTCATCCACGCGCACTGCCGGGTCATTGCCCTGGAAAAGGTATTCGAGCGGACGGCAAGGATCGATCGTCATCGTCTGATCGGGATTCGTTCGTATCATTTCGCCGTGCGAGATACCTTCGGACCAGAGCCGTTCGACGTTGTCATGGCCGGCGAACGTGTTCATCGGCGCGGAAGAAAACGGCTCCCATTTTCCGTCCAGGCGATCGCTCTTCCAGATGCGGAAATAGCGACCTTTCGGCGACATCGCCTCGACGAGGGTAATGTACGTGTCCGTATTCGCAATCCGGTAGGTATTGCTGGCTTCGAACAAATCCTCCGTCTTTTCGCTGAGCACCGCGACCGTATTGCGGAAACCGTTCGGGAACCGGCTCACATCCGTTTCCGACCGGAGCAGGCGCCCATGGTCGTCGGTATTGAACAGATAGCATTTGTTGTCGTCGCAGATGACCCAGAAATCGAGCCAGCCATGGCCTTGCGGCTCCTTGACGATGTCGGGAACGACGGGAAAGAATGGTTTCGGCGCGCTCCAGGACATCGGATCGCCGATGTCGTCCGACGTCGAATACATCGGATCGCCGCCCTGGTAGACGAGATACCACTTTTTCTGTGGCGCGAAGTAAAACACTTGCGGCGCGGCGCGATACCCCGGTCCCATCGGGGATTTGTCGAGGGGGACGATCTTCGCGGACGATGCGTCTTCCCATTTGTCGAAGCTGGTGTAGGCGAGCCCCCAGCCATTCGATCCTGCCGTCGTCATGAAGACGTGATATTTGCCGTCCACGTAAACGATCGACGGATCTTTGACGCCATGGATGGTCTGGCCCGAATCCGGTTGCGGCGCTATCAGCGGCGCGCTCGACGTCCAATGGAACGTCCCGCTACTCGCGCACCCTGCCAGGGCGGCCGCCAGGGTGATCGCAATAACGCATCGTCCGATTTTCATGACTGCTCCATATGGATCGTTTGAACGACGCGGATTGTATTCCATATGTGCGACCTATTTTTCCCGATGGGTCTAATGAAATTCACCGGACGGCGAAGACGAGTGCATCCTCGAGCCGATCATTCCCCCAGAACATCTCGTCGCCCGCGAAAAACGTCGGCGCGCCAAAAATGCCGCGTGCCTGGGCGGCGTCCGTCCGCGCACGCAATCCGGCTTTGCACGCATCGCCCTGCGCCGCCGCGACGATTGCGCCACCGTCCACGCCGAGACCGGCAAGTATGCCGCGGATCACCGATTCGTCGCCAATCTCCCTGTCGTCCGCAAAATTGGCCAGCATGACTCGCTCGCAAAACCCGGATTCCCAATCCGCGCCTGCTGCCAGCAACGCCACGCGCGCAGCCAGCAACCCGTTACGGGGAAACACGGTCGGCCGTCGCCAGCGCAGCCCATATTTCTCGCATTGGCGTTCCATATCGCGCCACACGTAGCGCCCTTTGGCGGCCTGCAGGACGAACGGCGACGTTTCCCACCCCTGCGCCTTGAAGATCGGCCCAAGCAGGAACGGCTTCAGCGCGACATGCACGCCCGCGTCGGCCGCGAGGCGCCGGATGCGCATCATGGTCAGGTAGCTGTAGTTGCTGCCGAAGTCGAACCAGAATTCGATCGTGTTCATGGAAACGGCTCCTGTCAGTCGAAGATGAGAAGGCAGCGGATCTCGATGCTCTCGCGCGGCGGCGTGCCGGGCGGCGTATCGGGATGCGCGAACGCGGCGTGCGGCGTGAAGCATGGCATGCCGTCACGCGAATCGTACTGCTTGAACAGCAGCACCTCGTCAAATCGCATGGCGTGATAATACGTCCACGCGTGGGCCGGGTCGTGCAGCACTTCGAAGATTTCGCCGGTGCGGGTCGGGTAGACGATGTCCGCGGCCACGAGATCCGAACGGTCGACGGTGCGCGCATCGCAGACCGCCAGCGGCGCGTCCAGCACCGGCAGCCGTGTCGTGCGCCACAGATTGAGGATGGCGTAGCGGGAGACCTGTGCGATACCTTGTGCCTCCTTCTCGATCTCCAGCCTGCGCTGCGCCGACGCCGGCGTGAAATCGCAGTGTACGCGCGTGGCCGTACTGGGCCGCTGGCCGTCGCGCGCGCCGAACGGCGTCAGCGTGCCGGGATCGCGCCGGCGCACGAGATGATCGAACACGATGGCGCGGCGCGCGCCGGTGACGGCCAGCGCGAGTTCCTCCATCTCGCGGTAGTACACGCGCTGGATGGCATCCCGATCCGCGAACGATCCCATCGCGCTCGGCGCGCTGCACAGCTGGAAGCCTTCGCGGTCGAGCGCGGGCGCGTCGGCGGCACCGCGGCCATCGTGGATGGCCACCGGCATCCTGGCGTAATGACCGGTGTCCCAGGCATGCCCGCCGGGCGGGGCGAGCATGTACGTGACGGGTTTGCGTTCCGCGCTTTGCAGGTACTCGAGCGTCGCGCTGACGGGTTCTGGTTGCATGCCGGTTCCTCGAATGAAGTGGAGAAGAGTCTTCATTACAAGCCGTCGCCGCCCATCGTTCAAACGTTTAAAATGACCGCGTCGCATGCCATGCCGGCATGCGAAGGAGACTGCGTATGCCGAACCGACTGGTCGACCTGCCGCCCCTGGACCTGCTGCGCACCTTCGTCGCGGTGGGCCGCCGCATGAGCATCACGCTGGCCGCGCAGGACTTGTGCATCGTGCAGTCCGCCGTCAGCCGCCAGGTCCAGGCGCTGGAAGCGACGCTCGGCTGCCGCCTGTTCGTGCGCGCATATCGCAGCATCGAGTTCACGCCGGAGGGCCGGCACCTGTTCCGTACGGCCGATCCGATGCTGGAACAGTTGGGGACCGTGATCGGCACGCTGCGCCCGCCCGCCGAGCGGCCGTGCATCACGATCACGGCGACCATCGGCGTCACGGCGCTCTGGCTGCTGCCCCGGCTGGGCGCCTTCCAGCGCGGGGCGCCCGATATCGATGTGCGCGTCGCCGCCACCAACCGCGTGATGGACCTGGAACGCGACGGCATGGACCTCGGCCTCCGCTATTGCCCGGACGCGGCGGCGCCGGAGGGTGCGACACGCCTGTTCAGCGAGATCCTCGTGCCCGTGGCGCATCCGTCGCTGGACGTGACGGCCATCGAGGATCCGGCCCAGTTGCGCCGGCTCGTGCTGATCGATTACGACGACCCGTCGCGGGCCTGGCTCCAGTGGCGGCACTGGTTGCGGGGCGCCGGGCACAAGGGAGCGACGGCGGGCAACGGCCGCCTGCTCTTCAACCAGTACGACCAGGTGGTGCAGGCCGCGCTGGCCGGACAAGGCGTCGCACTCGGCCGCCTGGCGCTGGTCGGCAACCTGCTCGCGGAAGGCAAGCTGGCGGTGGCCACGAGGCGGCCGCCCGTGACCACCGACCACGGTTACTGGCTGCTGGAGCGGCCCGGCGCCGGCAGCCGCGCGTTGTCGGCGGTGCGCGACTGGATCCTGGCGGAGGCCGCGGCGACAAATCGATGACAGATTTCGGAGATCATCCGGTCTATATTGGCGCAACCCAAACCAATCACCAAAGGACTACCAGGCATGATGAAACCTCTCCTGATCGCCGCGGCCGCGGCATGCATCCTGGCCGGCTGCGCCGAAGCGCCGACCACCGGCGGCCAGCAACTCTCGCGCGAAGACCGCGACCCCCCCACCGGCCGCTGCCGCCCGCGCCGGCACACGACCGGCAACGCCCAGGTGATCAACAAGGACCAGATCGACACGAACCAGATCCTGAATCCGGGCGCCACGCAGCCGCACATCAAGCCCTGAACAGCATGTCCCGCGCGAGCGCGCCGATCGCGACCGTGGCGGGATGGCTCATGCGCCGCTCGGTGGTGATCGCGTAGACCTGCTCCACCACGGCGTCGACCGTACCGAGCGCGACGACCCGGTACTGGTCGCACACCTGCGCCGCGATCACCGTCGGCGCAAAGAACACGCCCGCGCCGGATTGGCCGAACGCCTGCATCATCGCGCTGTCGTCGAATTCCCCGACGACGCGGACGTGGATGTCGCCCCGCTCCAGCCATTGCAGGAGGCGCCCCCGGATCGCGAAGTCCTCGCCGGGGAACAGCACCGGCGCGTCGTCGAGGCATGCCGGGAATCCGGCCCCCAGCCGCGCCGCCACGTCCGCGGTGGCGAACGCCGTCATCGAACTCTCTCCCAGCAGGTGGTTGTAGGCGCGTACGCTGAAGTGCGCGGGGATGGGCCGGTCCGCGATGACGAGGTCGAGGCGGTGGACGGCGAGATCGGCCAGCAGGTTGTCGAGCCGGCCTTCGCGGCAGACGAGCCTGACCGGTTCCTCCAGTTTCAACGCCGGTTCCACGAGCCTGCATGCGATGAGTTTCGAGACCGAATCGGCGCAGCCAACGCGAAACGGCTGCGGCGACGCGAGCTGGCTGTTCCGCACGAGCTCCAGCAATTCGTCCCCGGCCGTGAAGATCTGCTCGGCCGAGCGGGCAATCCTCCGGCCCGCCTCGGTCAGCTCCAGGTTGCGCCCGGCGCGCCGGAAGAGTTGCACACCCAGCGTGGCCGCGAACTCGGACAACTGCCCCGAGATCGCATGCGGCGTCAGGTGGAGCTGCGCGGCGGCGGTGGCGATGCTGCCCGTCTTCGCGACCATCCAGAAGTAGCGCAGGTGCTTGTAGTTGAGTGACGTCATGACGCTCCCACACATCGAAAAACTCGATGAATAACGAAAGATAACACGATTAGTCCGATCTTTACCCGGCGTCTATAGTGATAGCTCATTGAATGGCAACGATCACCGGAGGGCGATGATGAACGGAATCGAGACAATCGCGAGCGGTCCGATGTGGGCCGGTTTCGTCGGGTTCGTGTTAGTGATGCTGGTGCTGGATTTGTTCGTGTTCGGCGGCAACAAGGCGCACAAGGTCGGCGTGAAGGAAGCGGGCCTGTGGTCCATCGCGTGGGTCAGCATGGCCCTGCTGTTCAACGGCGGCCTGTGGTGGTACCTGAAGACGACGGCCGGTGCCGACGTCGCCGACCAGAAGGCGCTGGAATTCCTGTCCGGTTACCTGATCGAGAAAGCGCTCTCGGTCGACAACATCTTCGTCTTCCTGATGATCTTCACGGCGTTCCAGGTACCCCAGCAATACCAGCGCCGGGTGCTGGTCTACGGCGTGCTCGGCGCCATCGTCATGCGCGCCGTCATGATCGGCGCGGGCGCGTGGGTCGTCAGCGAATTCAGCTGGGTGCTGTACGTCTTCGGCGCCTTCCTGCTGCTGACGGGCATGCGCATGCTGGTCGCGGCCGACAAGGAGCCGGACGTCAAGCACAGCCCGGTCATGCGCTTCGCCCGCAAGCATTTGCGGGTGGCGGAAGGCGATCATGGCGAGAAATTCTTCGTCGTGGCGAACGGCATCCGCTACGTGACGCCGCTGTTCCTCGTGCTGATCCTGATCGAGGCGACGGACCTGATCTTCGCCGTGGATTCGATCCCGGCCATCTTCGCCATCACGACGGACCCGTTCATCGTGTTCACGTCGAACCTGTTCGCGATCCTCGGTTTGCGCGCCCTGTACTTCCTGCTGGTCGACATGGCGGACCGCTTCCATCTGCTGAAATACGGCCTGGCGATGGTGCTGACCTTCATCGGCACGAAGATGCTGATCATGCCCTGGTATCACATGCCGGTCCAGGCCTCGCTGACGGTCGTCGCCGTGCTCATTGCCGGCAGCTGCATCGCCAGCCTGTTCGTCGCGCGCAAGCACGACACTCGATGAATCACTACTGCTGAAGGAGAAACAACGATGCGCTCTTATCCGAAAAACAGCCCCCGTGCCGCCGGCCGCCTGCTGGCGCTGACGATGATCGTGGACGGCAACGTCGCCCTCAGCGAACTGAAGGCGATCTACCGCTCGCGCATCCTGGAACACATCGCGCTGGACGACGACGATTTCGACGTCGTGCTGCACGACTTGTGCAACGACCTGCTGGCGACGGCGCACCACGGCGCCGTGCACGTGGACACGGCCACGATCGACGCCTTCCTCGACGACGTGGAATCGCCCGACCTGCGCCGCAGCCTGCTCGGCGCCATGTGGCGCCTCGCGGACGCCGACGGCTGGCTCGCGGATGCCGAAGCCGTCGTGCTGAACCGGGCCGCGATCCGCTGGGGTGCCGAGTCGGGCTTCGTCACGGCGTGAATCTTGAACAACACGTGTTATCGTGATAATGTAAAACAAAACCACGGTTCACGACACAATTCGCGCACTACCGGAGGTCGCATGCTCGCAACCCGACTTGCATTGACCGCGGCGCTGGCCGTCGCCGCCGGCGCCCATGCCCAGGCGCCGGACGACGCCGCAGGGGCCCCGCTTCCGGTGGATGTCATGACGGGAGTCCCTGCGCCGCCGTTCAAGGTCGAGACCCTGCCGCGCGCCTACATCGGCAATGCCGCCGGCGGCGGCACCAGCATCTTCCACAACGGCAGCGCCTTCGGCGTCTACCGCACCGACCCGAAGCTGGTCGCCGGCATCCGCCTCACGCGCCATCTCGCGGTGGAGACGGGTTACACGAACCTGATCAACCGCGGCCATTACTTCGCCGATTACACCCGCGCGGACGACGTGGCGGGTGCCCTCGGCGCCAAGGGGTTCCACAGCTACCTCGCCACCCGGCTCGTCCTGCCGCTCGGCGAACGGCTGCAGGCGGTCGGCAAACTGGGCGTCGCTCACAGCGAATACGTGCGCGCCGGCCTGCGCGGCGCCAGGACGCGGGAATTCGACGTCGGGCCCTACGTCAGCGTGGGCCTGCAATACCGGTTGGGCAAGAACGCCACGCTCGTCGGCGCGTACGAGCGCTACGGGAATACGGAGGAACGCTGGGGCGTCAACAGCAACAACAACGGCTTCAGCCTCAAGTTCGACATGGGGTTTTGACCAGACGTTCAGCCGGCCTTCGCGACGAGCACGGGGTCGCCGTCGCCGATGCCGTCCGGCGGGCTGTCGATGATGCGGTCCGCGCGCGTCACGCCATCGAGCTGGATGGCGTTGCCGAGGTCGCGGGCGATGGTCACGGCCTTGATGCGCACGCGGTTCGCGGCATCGACCGTCGCCACGCGCGTGCCGCTCTTCCCCAGGATCAGGGCACCGGGCGGCACGAGCACGGCGTCCCGCGCGGCCGGCAGGTCGAAGCGGACGTTCGCGTAAGCGCCCGGCAGCAGTTCGCCGCCCGGGTTGTCGACCGCGAGCTGCACGAGCATCGCGCCCGTGCCCGCGTTGATCGCCTGCGCCAGCGATTGCACGGTGGCCTTGTAGGCGCGGCCCGGACGCTCCGGCACGTTCAGCACGGCGCCGCTGCCCGGGTGGATGAGCGCCACCTGCCGCTGCGGCACCTGCACGTAGACGCGCAGCCTGCGCAGGTCGGACACGACGAACAACTCGCTGCCGCTCGTACCGCCCGCGCCCGAATTCACGAGCGCCCCGACGTCGATGTTGCGCGCCGTGACGACGCCGTCGAACGGCGCGACGAGGCGCGTATAGCGCTTCAGCGCCTGCTCGCGTTCCACGTTGGCCGTCAACGCCTGCACGTTGGCCTGTTTCGAGACGAAGTCATTCTGCTTCTCGTCCGCCTCCTGCTTCGACACGGCGTTCTGCGCGACGAGCGATTGCCAGCGCCTGGCCGTGCTGTCGGCGAGGCCGAGCGCGGTGCGCGCGACCGCGAGCTGGGCCTGGGCCTGGCGCAGGTCCTGGTCGAGGTCCGGCGTCTCGATCCGGGCCAGCTCCTGGCCGGCCTTCACGGGCGCGCCGATGTCGACGTTCCACTTGCCCACGTAGCCGCTCACGCGGGCATAGATCGGCGCGCGCGACCACGCTTCGATGCGTGCCGGCAGTTCCAGCGGCGCGTTCGGCGCATCCTTCCACGCGACCAGGCTGACGCTGCGCACGGCATTGTCGGCGGCGCCGGCGCGCAGCGCTTCGGCCTGCGAGTGGCGGGTCGCGAGGCCGCCGGCGACAATGGCGCCGGCACCGATGGCGGCGGCGATGGCCACGACGGCGGAACGGTGTTTAGTTTGCATGGACGGGTACTCCGGTATGAGGCATGGCGCGGCGCGCGGGCCGGCCGTGCACGAGGCTGAAGACGACGGGGACGAAGACGAGGGTCGCGACGGTGGAAAACAGCAGGCCGCCGATCACGGCGCGGCCCAGCGGGGCGTTCTGCTCGCCGCCCTCGCCCAGGCCCAGCGCCATCGGCAGCATCCCGATGATCATGGCCAGGGCCGTCATCAGGACGGGACGGAAGCGCACGAAGCCCGCCTCCAGCGCGGCCGCGGCGGCGTCGCCCAGTTCGTCGAGACGCTCGCGCGCGAAGCTGATCACGAGGACACTGTTCGCGGTGGCCACGCCCATGCACAGGATGGCGCCCGTGAGCGCGGGCACGGACAAGGTCGTGTGCGTGGCGAACAGCATCCACACGATGCCCGCCAGCGCGGCCGGCAGCGCCGACACGATCACGGCCGGATCGAGCCAGGACTGGAAGTTGATCACGATGAGCAGGTAGATCAGGCCCACGGCGCCGAGGAGGCCGAACAGCAGGCCCGAGAACGCGCGCTCCATCGTGCGCACCTGGCCCAGCATCTCGACCGTTGCGCCCTTCGGCACGTCGGCCTTCGTCTCCGCGATGACCTTGCGGATGTCGGCGGCGACGGCGCCCAGGTCGCGGTCCTGCGTGGCCGCGTGGATCTGCACCATCGGCTGCACGTCGTACTGGCTGACCAGGGCGCTGCCGCTCGTGCGCTGGATGCGTGCGAGGCCCCCCAGCGTGGCCGCGTTGGCGTTGGCACCGTTGCCGATCGGGAGATTCGACAGCGCGGCCAGCGAATCGAGCCGCGCCTGCGGGGTCTGCATCACGATCGGGTAGCTGACGCCGTTCTGCGGATTGAGCCAGTACGTGGGCGCCACCTGGCTGCTGCCGGCCAGGTTGACCACGAGACTGTTGGTGACGTCGCGCGTCGTCAGGCCGAGGAGCTGCGCCTGCGTGCGGTCGACGTCGACGTTGAACACGGGCGCGCGGTTGCTCTGCTGGATGCGGGCATCGGCCACGCCCGGGATCGCGCGGATCCGCTTCAGCAGCTGTTGCGCGTACGCGTAGTCGGCGTCGAGGTCGCGGCCGCGCACCTGCACGTCGATCGGCGCGGGCGAACCGAAATTCAGGATCTGGCTGACGATGTCGGCGGGCGGGAACGAGAACGTCGTGTCGGGGAATGCGCGCGGCAGCACGGTGCGCAGCGTGCGTACGTATTCCGCCGTCGGCGCGTGGTCCTCGCCCAGCGCGATCTGGAAATCGCCGTCCTGCGACCCCATCGTGCCGGTGTTGTTGTACGTGGTGTTGATGCTCGACGACGGCAAGCCGATGTTGTCGACCATCGTCGCGATCCGGCTGCCCGGGATGACCGTGCGGATCGTCTTTTCGATCCTGGCAAACCGCTGCGCCGTCTCTTCGACGCGGGTCCCGACGGGCACGCGCGCGTGGATCAGCACCTGGCCGGAATCGACGGCCGGGAAGAAGTTCGAGCCGAGGAACGGCACCAGCGCGAACGACAGCAGCACGAACGCCATGAACCCGGGCAGGAACGCCTTGCGGCGCGCGACCGCGCGTTCGAGGATGCCGTGGTAGCCATGGCGCAGCCGTTCGAAGCGGGCTTCGAAGCCGCGCTGGAAGCGCTGGAGCGCGTTGCCGCCGGTCGAATGCGCGTGCGCCGCATGCGTGTCGTGGGCGCGCAGCAGCCAGTTCGCCATCGTGGGCACGAGGGTGCGCGACAGGACGAACGAACACACGAGCGCGAAGATCACGGCCTTCGCCATCGGCACGAACAGGAAGCGCGCGACGCCTTCGAGGAAGAACATCGGAATGAACACGATGCAGATGCACAGCAGCGAGACGAGCGCCGGCGCGACGATCTGCCGGGCGCCGTCGAGGATCGCCGGCTCCACGGCCTTGCCCTGCTCCAGGTGCCAGTTGATGTTCTCGATGGTGACCGTCGCGTCGTCGACGAGGATGCCGACGGCCAGTGCGAGGCCGCCGAGCGTCATGAGGTTCAGCGTCTCGCCCGTCGCGGCCAGCGCGATGATCGAGCCGAGGATCGACAGCGGAATCGACGCGGCGATGATGACGGTCGAGCGCCAGCTGCCGAGGAACAGCAGGATCATGACGCTCGTGAGCGCGGCGGCGATGGCGCCCTCGGTGGCCACGCCCTTGATCGCGGCACGCACGAACACCGACTGGTCGTTGATGGCGGAGACCTTCAGGTTGTCGGGCAGCGCCGCCTTCATCGCATCCAGCTTGGCGCGCACCCCGTCGACAATGGCGAGCGTGGAGGCGGTACCGTTCTTGAGGACCGACATCAGCACGGAACGGCCGCCGTCCACGTGCACGATGTTCGTCTGCGGCGCGTTGCCGTCGTGGACGTCGGCCACGTCGCGCAGCAGGATCGGCGTCCCGTTCACGACTTTCACCGGGATGCGCCCCAGGTCCTCGATCGCGGACGGCGCGCTGTTCAGCTGGATCGTGTAATCGAGCGCGTCGATCTTCTGGTTGCCGACCGGCGTGAGGATGTTCTGCGCGGCCAGCGCGGCGGCGATGTCCTGCGCCGAGAGGCCGCGCGCCTGCAGCGCGTCCGGCTTGACGTCGATCTGCACCTGCCGCTGCCTGCCGCCGTACGGCAGCGGGATCGCGGCGCCGGGCACCGTCACGAGCGGCGTGCGCACGGTGTTCATGCCGAGGTCGAACAGCTGCTGCTCGGAGAGCCCCGCACCGGACAGCGCCAGCTGCAGGATCGGGACGGTGGCCGCGTTATAGTTGAGGATCAGCGGCGGCGTGATCCCGGCCGGCATCTGGCGCAGCGCCGACTGCGCGATCGCCGTCACCTGCGCGTTCGCGACGGCGATGTCCACGCCCGGCTGGAAGAAGATCTTGACGATGCTGATGCCGGGATAGGTATTCGCCTCGATGTGTTCGATGTCGTTGACGGTCGTCGTCAGCGAGCGCTGGAACAGCGTCGAGACGCGGCCCGACATCTGGTCCGGCGGCAGCCCCGTGTACTGCCACGCGACGGCGATCACGGGCATCCTGATGTCGGGGAAGATGTCCGTCGGCGTGCGCATGGCGGCCAGCGGCCCGATGACGAGCAGCGTGAGCGCCAGCACGACGAACGTATAGGGGCGCCGCAGCGCGATGCGGACCAGGCCAAGCAGCATGTGTCAACTCCAGACGTGAAAACGGCGCTGCACGGCGGGATAACAAACTGCTGCAAATCCAACACAAAACGCTGCGATCTCCTTGTAATTACAGGGAATCTGCGTTCAAGCCGCCGCGCAAACCCGGTAATATGCGCCAAAAGAAGAAAACTTGCCAGAGCTTCTTTCGGATGGCCCGCCGACGGTAACGACAATCGTCACGGCCGTGATTTGCAGCCCGTCCGGATGACACAAAGTGCCGCACTGTTACCGGCTTTTCTTGGCGCACTTGAATGTCTGGGAAAGCGGCACGCTCACGAGCTTGTAGCCATCGTCGCTCCACTTGTCGGCATTGGTCTGAACATAATGTTCGACGACATCGGCCAATTGGCCGCCAGACGTATGCTCCGGCAGACAGATTTTTCCCGACGCCTTGAGGGCCTCGGCGATGCCGATGACATAAGAGACGAAGGCCATCGTCCCAACCTTGTCGCGCAGTTCGGCGCCATCGGATGCATTTCGTACGTAAGAGGCCGCCCAATCGGTCAACTGCGGTCCGGGCAAGATCTGGGCGTGTGCCGCGGCTGGAACGAGCAGCGCGCAAAACAAGATGGCTGAATACTTCATCCGAGGTTCCTTTAAAAAATTGTTTCAGCAGGACATCATACGCTGCCGGCCAGACAGGAAACTCATCATTTATCACGCCGCAGGATCGATGGCCACACTTCGGCCGCGGCCGAACCGTCGTATGCGCCGCCGCGCTACCATGGCCGAATGGAACTCATCGACTACCTGCACACCCACTTCCTCACCCGCGCGCAACTGCTCGCGGCCTGCGCCACGGACGGCGCGCATCTCGACCGCTTCACGGCCGCCGGCACGATGCCCGCGCCGTCGTACCGGCTGCACGTCCGGATCGATTGCGCGTCGTACTTCGGCGACCACACGGAGGCGCACGCGCTCGACTGGTATGCGACGGGCTACGTGGAATGGCTGCGCATGCTGCTGGATGGCGAACCCGATCCGTACGGACGGTTCGCGGCGCGCTACCGGGCGGCGCTGGATGCGCTGCCCCTGTCCGGGCTGGAGGCGACGGATGCCCACCTGCGCGGCGAGTGGCTCCACTTCCTCGCCGGCACGTACGGCCTGTGCACGCGCTCGGGACTGCCGGAAGACATCGCGGCGAAGGAGCTCGCGATCCGCGTCATCCGCGCGCTGACGGACGACGGCCGGGCGCTCGACGCCGGAGAACGCGAACGGCTGGCGCAGGCGCGCGAAATGCTCGACCGCGCCAGCAGCCCGTTTGCGCCGCACGAAAGGGCCCGCAGCTCGCGGGCGAAGTATGGTTTGAAATAAGGGACTGAAATAATCCGCGGGACCTGTCACAAACGCGCGGGCCGTTCCGTCTAATGAATAGAAGGCTGCATATCGCACCCTGTTCATTCGAAAGGAACCATCATGTCGCACGCTGCCCGCATCAACCTGTTCACCCTGGCCCCGTCCGCGCTGAAGGCCATGGTCAACCTGTCCCAGACCGTCAAGCAGGGCGCGCTGGGCCCGCGCCTCGTGGAGCTCGTCAACCTGCGCGTCTCGCAGCAGAACGGCTGCGGCGTCTGCGTGGACATGCACTGGCGCGACCTGGTCAAGCAGGGCGCCGACCCGCGCCACCTGAACAGCGTCGCGGCCTGGCGCGAATCGCCGTTCTTCAGCGACCGCGAACGCGCGGCGCTGGCCTGGGCCGACGCCGTCAACGCCCTGCCCCACCGCGACGACACCGACGCCGCCTGGCCCGCGTTGCGCGAGCATTTCAGCGAGGCCGAGATCGCGGAACTGGGCTATACGATTGCCGTCATCCGCGGCTGGAACGCGATCAACCTGTCGCTGCGCAACCCGATCCCGGTCGAGCCGCCGGCCGGCATGTGATCACTTCACGGAAGCGGGGTCGAACAGCGGATTCTCGATGAGCCCGAGGACGTTGCCGAACGGGTCCCGCAATTCCGCCACCTTGATGCCCTCGCCGACCTCCTGGATCGCCGCGTGGACGGTGGCGCCGAGGCCGACGATGCGGTCGACCTCCGCCGCGATGTCGTCCACGCCCCAGAAGGTCGTCGACCCCGTCGTGCCGGGCGTGCCGTCCGGGACGAGCCCCAACTCGAATCCGCCGACGGCAAAGCCCACGTAGAACGGCTGGTCGAAGTAGGGCTGGACGCCGAACACGTCGGCGAACCAGGCTTTGGCGCGGTCGAGGTCGGCCACGGGATAGGTCACGGTGCGCAATCCTTTGATCATGGTGTCTCCTGTCATAAAGACGCCATGATGCCCGATCCGCGCGGCCGTGGATTGGAAAAATGGAAAGCGGATCAGAGCAAGGTATCGATCTGCGCCGTGATCTGCGACTGGAGGCCGACGAGATCGACCGTCGTGCCCTGACCATGCGCGACGGCCGTGTAGATGCCGTCTCCATTCCCGTCGTGGAAGACCTCGTAATAGGAATGATTGCCGCGGCTGATCGTCTCGACGACATAGCCCGCGGCCGCCAGGGCATACGCGACGGTGGTGCCCAGGTGGACGTCGACCGTCGTGCCGTCCGCCTTGACGCTCTGCGCCGCCGTGACCGTGCCGCCGTCGAACGTGAAGCGCATGCGTTCGTACGGTTCGACGTCCAGCGCCGTCGTTGCCGTCCCGACCGGCACCACGCTCAGCATTTCCGACGCGAGCTTGTACGTCGTGCCGTCCGTCGTCGTATACCGCAGTGTCTCGAGCGTGTTGCCGCGGATCGCCGTTTGCGTGATCGTGCTGCCGTCCAGCGCGAACGCGCTCGCGGCCAGGTCGGCGACGGCCACGCTGCGGGTCCAGCCCGAGGCGCCGAACGTCTGCGTCATGGCCGTCACGGCGCCGTCGGTCACCGTGAAGCCGTAGGTGGGCGTGTTCGCCGCCGTCGTGTCGAAGCTGCGCACTTCCCGGGTCAGGTGGTACAGGCCCGTGTCGCTCGCGTCCACCGTCCAGGTCAGCGTCGCCGTGGCCGGGCCGCGGGCCAGCGTCTCCGTGACGGTGCCCGTGCCGACGGTGAACGTCGCGTTGGCGGGCAGGCCCGTCGCGATGGTGCGGGTGCCAGTCACGTGTACGATGCCGGTCACCTGGCCGTCGCTGATCGTGAACCTGACGTCGCTGGTTGCCAGTTCGTCGGCCAGGCGGCCGGCCGGTGGATGGTCGCGCATATGAGTCTCCTTGCAAGTCCGGTATGAGTGCGAAGAGGATAAGGTTCTCGCCTGTAAAATGGCGTTAAGACCGGTCCTCACAAGTGTTACGAGATATTGCGATGTCCACCCGCTACCCCGTCACGCCCGACGGCCGCTACTTCGTCGTGAAGGGCCGCCTCTGGCGCATGAGCAATCCGAACCTCGATCCGGCCGCGCGCCAGGCGCTCGTCGACCGCCTGATGCGTGCGCGGCGCCAGGTCGGCGTCGCGAAGAAGACGGGCGACGCCCGGGCGGAGAGAAACGCGCGGGATGAGGTCGACGCCGCCAAGCAAGCCCTTGGCGAGCGCGGTCCCGTGTGGTGGACGGACGGGGCGCCGGACTACAACCGGCGGCTCGTCGGCAACACGCCGTATGCGGCGTGGTTCGCGGCCCTGCCCGACGCGGGTTAGCGGAACGGCAGCCTGCCCAGCAGGCCGACGAGCGTGCGGGCGTACCGTCCGTCCGGATCGAGGTCGGGATCGAACACCGTGACCGTCATGCCCACGCAGCGCAGGTCGGCCACGAGGCCGGACAGTACGGTGACGAGATCGTCCGGCGCGATGCCCGGCGTGCCCGGACTGTCGACGGCGGGCATCACGGCTTTGTCCAGCACGTCGACGTCGACATGGATCCAGAAGCGCTGGTGCAGCCTGTTCCTCGTGCGCTCCAGCACCGCCCGCGGGCCGATGTCGTTGGCCGTGAACACGTCGATGCGTTCGAAGTCCGTGTCGTTCACGTCCGGCCAGGCGAAGTCGGGACGGCGGCCATCGCGCTCGCCGATCTGGACGACGTCGCGGTCCGGCACGAGCGGCGATGCCGCGCCCGGCCAGTCCGTCATCAGCGCCTCCCCGCGGCCCGTTGCGAGCGCGAGGTCCATGCCGGCGACGGCGCCGAGCATGCTGTCCGGATCGTAGTTGCCCGGATGGCGGAAGTCGCTGTGGCCGTCCACGTGCACGAGCGACAGCGGCCCGCGCCGCCGCGCACCCGCCAGCGCCCCCAGCAGGATCGAGCAGTCGCCGCCGACGACCAGCGCGAAGTCGCCGCGCGCGCCCGCCGCCGCCACGTGGTCGGCCAACGCCAGGTTGAAGTCGCGCATCGCGAGGCCGTTGCGCAGCAGCGTGCCGGGATCAGGGCCGGGCTTCCAGGACGGCCGCGGCATGAGCACGGGAACGCCGGCGCCCAGGGCGTCGAGCAGGCCGGCGTCGAACAGCGCGGCCGGCGCGCGCCATGTGCCGGGTTCGTGGCCGGGGCGCAGGGGGCGCAGTCCGAGATTCGATGGGGCGGCGATGACGATCATGGCACGGTATGCAGGAAGGATTCCGGGGTCGCGTCAGCGAACTGGCGGAACGCGTGGATGAGATGGGACTGGTCATAGTAGCCGCAATCGCCGGCGAGGCGCGCCCAGTCGACGGCCGTGCGCTCCCCGCGCAGCGCCGCGTGCGCGCGGCGGAAGCGGCACACCATCGCGAACGTCTTGGCGGGCAGGCCCACCCGTTCGCGGAACAGCGAGGCGAGGTGCTGGCGCGTGACGCCCAGCCCGTCCGCGAGCGTCTCGATGCGCACGGCCCCGCCGCTCGCCTCGAGCCGCAGCACGGCTGCGCGCGCGAGTGCGTCCGCCTGCACCGGCCCGTACTTGCGCAGGCGCGCGAGCAGCGCCTGCTCGACGATGCCGAGCCGCTCCCGCGTCGTGCGCGCCCGCTCCCACAACGCCGCCGCCAGCGCTTCCACATCGGCACGCGGCCACAGGTCGGCCAGGACCGGGTGGCCGTCCTGGAGTTCGGACAACGGCACGTCGACGAACGCCCGCGCCGCGCCCGGCAGGAAGCGCACCGCCACCGTCAGCACGGGTTCCGCCATCTCGACATGGTGCGGGCGCGACATCATGCCGGCCACCTTGCCCAGCGGAGACGAATCTTGCCACAGGATGTCGATGCAGTTATCGGGCAGCACGCGCATGCGCACGGGGGCATCGCCCGGGACGGCGTGGCTCGTCCACAGGCAGGCGACGTGGCCGGCGAGCGCGGGATGCGGCGGGAATTCGCGGTAGAGGTGCATGTTGGCGTCGGTCCGATCCGTGATGGTGCCACGGCCGCCGCCAAAGTGCGCGCATTCCGACCGCGCCCCTATCAGAACGGACAGGATGGCCACACTGGCAGGTTCCGTATCGACACCTATACTGAGTTGATTCGTCTTCAGCCACCGACTCCGGGAGACACCGCATGAACGCAGCCCATCGCACCTGCCTTGCATTCGCCCTCGCCGCCGCCAGCGCGGCACCGTACGCCGCCGGCCCCGACACGGACCTCGACGCCGCCACCGCAATGAGCGACACGAACAGCCGCGCCATGCGCGGCCGCGAGATCGTCCCGCCCGGCGTCATCCTGAACCTGAAGGGCAAACAGAGGAACCTCGTGTGGCAGGGCAGCTACATCGTCAACACGACGGGCTGCATCGACTGCCACACGTACCCGAGCTATTCGCCCGGCGGCGATCCGTTCAAGGGCCAGCCGGAGCGCGTGAACGCCGAGCAATACATGTCCGGCGGGCGCCAGTTCGGCCCCTTCACGGCGCCGAACCTGACGCCCGACAACGCGGGCCGGCCCGCCGGCCTCCCGCGCGACGAATTCGTGCAGACCCTGCGCACCGGCCACAATCCGCACGACCCGGCCGGCCAGATCCTGCAGGTGATGCCGTGGCCGGCCGTCGGCAAGATGACGACGCGGGACCTGTACGCCATCTACGAGTTCCTGCGCGCGATCCCGTCACTGCCCGACAACCCGAACCCCGGGCCGTGACGGTGCCCGTGGTCACTTCATCGTGTAGCTCTGCAGCGCCGTGTCGACGGCGTAGTTGCGGGCCGTGTCCCAGTACGTGAAACTGTAGCGCACGACGTCGCCGATCTTCAGCCCGCCCGCGCTGTACGTATTCGTGGTGCCGTCCAGGCGCATGCGCACGTTCTGCTGGGTGCCGTTGTTCACGGTGTAGTGGACGTCGGCCCAGCTGCCGGTCGTCGTCGTGAACTGCAGCGTGGTCGCCGACGTCTGCGTCACGTACGTCGGGCCGGACGGCGGCGGCGTGGTCGTCGTGCCCGAATCCCACACGATGTCATCGATCGCGAACTGGAACGTCGACGCGGGCAGTTTATTGGCGTCGCTCGAGATCATGAAGACGTCGAGCAGCGACTGCAGCGCGACCTTGGTCCCGATCAGCGTCGACACCGGGATGCTGGCCTGCGCCCAGTCGCCGTTGCGCACGAGTCCATACGCCGTCGTATTCGCCGGGAAGTTCACCCAGTTCTGGTTCGTGTACGTGTCGCCCACGCCGATGTTGAACGACACGCCCGCCGGGATCTTGATGCGGAACTTCATCGTCCCGTTGCGGTAGTTCGTCAGGTCGCGCGCCTGGCGCGCCTGCACGCCGCCGCCGAACCATTGGCCGGGCGCCGTATAGGCCCACGCGATGACGTTGCTGCCCTCGTAAGGCGGCGTAGTGCCCGCGCCGGACGACGCGCCGTTCCACAGGAAGATGTCGGAACTGGTGCCCGCCACGAGCTTGTTGTTCACGGGCGTGTTGTCCGTGAAGACGCCGAACTTGCCCGCCACTTCCGGGACCGTCTGGTTGCCCAGCTTGACGCTGCCCTTGCCGTCCAGCTGGTACACGCGGACATAGTCGACGTACATGGTGCCGGGCAGCGGCGCCGTCACCTGGCCGGGCGTGGCCGCGTCCGTGAAATTGCCGCCGACGGCGAGATTCAGCAGCAGGTAGAACGGGGCCTGCAGCGCCGTCGAATTCACGGGCAGCGGCGCATCGTACATATTGTGCTCGACGCCGTTGTCGACGGTCGTGAAGCGCATCTCGCTCTCGGTCCAGTACAACCGGTACGTGACGAAGCGGTTCGCGAGCGAGGTCGCGGGCACGTACCAGTTCTTTGTCTGCCACGCGGTGGACGCGGCGCAGCTTTCGTTGCCGGGCACGCACGCGGCCTGCTGCCACGTGATGACGTTCGAGCCGACGAAGTTGTTGGCCGACGGCGAGCCGGCCGCCGCGCGCACGGACGCTTTATGGCCCATCTCCATGATGTCGATCTCGCCGTTGCGCGGCCACGTCTGCGGGCTCGTGCCCAGCATCCACGCCGCCGGCCACAGCCCGGTGGCGATGTTCGGTGTGCTCATGCGGATCTCGATCATCCCGTACTGCACCTGCACCTTGCCGTGCGTGTCGATCTTCCCGGACGTGAACACGTTGCTGCCCACCGTCTGGTTCTGCGCGCGGATCGCGAGCGCGCGCGTGCCCGGCTCGAACGGCACGTCGGCGATGGCGACGTTATTCGGGCTGTAGTACTCCAGTTCCTGGTTGCCGTAGCCGCACAGGTTGATCTGGCAGCCGTTGCCGTCGGTGGCGGTCCAGCGCGACGCGTCCAGGCCCGCGCCGTTGAATTCCTCGGACCACAGCAGCTGGCCGATGGCCGGGTTGGTGACGCTCGCGCCGGCCTGCGTCGCGCACGCGAGCAGCATGCCGGCGGCCAACAGGCGGAAAGGTTTCCATTGCGAGTGAGATTTCTCGTTATATTCGTTCACTTCGACTCCTCTGTTTCACTTCGACGGATATGCGACCGCCCTTACGGACGGGCGCGCGGTGCCGGCTCGGCATGCCGGTCTTGTTGGATCCTGCGGAAGTTGCGATTGGAAACCTTTCCAAGCATGGAGGAGGAATATAGCCGCGTTTACGTCGAACGTCAAACCGAATCGTGCGCGACGACACAATGGGCTGGTAGACTCGCGGGATAGCCATCATTTACCACACACCATGAAGCATTCGAACGGAGGCCTCGTCTACTCCACCGAGAGCGGCCGCATGTGCCCGGACTGCCGGCAACCCGTCGCGTCCTGCACCTGCAAGGCAAGCGGCGCGCCCATCGGCGACGGCAACGTGCGCGTCTCGCGCCAGACAAAGGGCCGGGGCGGCAAGGCCGTCACGCTCGTCAAGGGACTGGCGCTCGATGCCGCCGCCCTCGCCGCGCTGGGCAAGGCGTTGCGCACGGCGTGCGGTTCTGGCGGCACGGTGAAAGATGGCGTGATCGAGGTCCAGGGCGACCACTGCGACCGCATCATGGAAGAACTGAAAAAGCTCGGCCACCAGCCGAAGCGCGCCGGCGCCTGACTAGAACAGCGCGCCCTGCGGGCTGGTAAGCCTCGTAAAACTGTCGTCCAGGAACGGCAGGATGCCGTCCGCGATGGGTTCCAGCTGCTTCGTCAGGTAGTGTTCGTAGTCGATGGGCGTGCGGCGCGTGTCCAGCGTTTCCAGCGGCTCCGGGCCCGCCGTCGTCATCACGTAGCGGATCCAGCCGCCGTTGCGGTATTGCGCGGGCCGGCCCTGGCGCACGTGGAATTCGTCGGCCGCGCGCGCCGCGCGCACGTGCGGCGGCACGTTGCGTTCGTACTCCACCAGCGGCCGGCGCAGGCGCTTGCGGTACACGAGCTGCTCGTCCAGTGCGCCGGAGAGCGTACGCGCCACGTAGTCGCGCACGTAGTCCTCGTACGGCTCGCCGCGGAACACGCGGCCGTACAGCTCCTGCTGGAACGCCTGCGCCAGCGGGGTCCAGTCCGTGCGTACCGTCTCCAGGCCCTTGAAGACCAGGTCGTCGCTGCCGTCCTTGCGGCGCACGAGGCCCGCGTAGCGCTTCTTGCTGCCCTCTTCCGAACCGCGCACGGTCGGCATCAGGAAGCGCCGGAAGTGCGTCTCGTATTCGAGTTCCAGCGCGCTCTCCAGCCGCAGTTCCTCCCGCAGATGCGCGCGCCACCACGCGTTCACATGGTCGACGAGCGCGCGGCCGATGCGGTCCGCCTCGTCGTCCGCATGCGCGCGCCCGAGCCAGACGAAGGTGGAATCCGTGTCGCCGTAGATCACCTGGTAGCCCTGCGCCTCGATCAGCTCGCGCGTGCGGTGCATGATCTCGTGGCCGCGCATCGTGATCGACGACGCCAGGCGCGAATCGAAGAAGCGGCACGCCGTCGTGCCCAGCACGCCGTACATCGAGTTCATGATGATCTTCAGCGCCTGCGACAGGGGCGCGTTGCGTTCGCGCTTGGCGGCATCGCGGCCCTGCCACACGCGCGTGACGATGCCGGGCAGGCAGTGCTGCGTGCGCGAAAAGCGCGCGCCGCGAAAGCCCGGCACCGTGTCGGCTTCCGGTTCCTCGAGGCCCGCGACGAGCCCCACCGGATCGATCAGGAACGTGCGGATGATCGACGGGTACAGGCTTTTGTAGTCCAGCACCAGCACGGAGTCGTACAGGCCGGAGCGCGAATCCATCACGAAGCCGCCGGGGCTGTCCGCGCCCGGCACGTCGCCGATGTTCGGCGCCACGCGACCGAGCCGGTGCATCAGCGGGATGTACGCGTGTTCGAACGCGGCCACGGAACCGCCGCTGCGGTCGGCCGCGAGACCCGTCACGCTGGCGCGCTCGAGCAGGAAGGACATCAGGTCCGACTTCTCGAAGATGCGCGTGACGAGCACGCAGTCCTGCAGGTTGTACGTCGCCAGCGCGGGCTTGTCCTCGGCGAACATGCGGTCGATTTCCGCCATGCGGTCGTACGGATTGTCGATCGCCTTGCCCTCGCCCAGCAGGCTTTGCGCCACGTGCTCCAGCGAGAACGACGGGAAGCTCCACGTGGCCCCGCGCAGCGCCTCGATGCCGTCGATGACGAGACGCCCCGCGACGCCGGCGAAGTAATGCTCCTGCCGCCCGCCGTGCTCGCGCCATTCGATCGCGCTGCCGTCGCGGCCCAGGCGCAGCGGGCGCTGCATCGCCTGCGCATGCTGCTGCAGCACGCGCAGGTCGAACTGGACGAGGTTCCAGCCGATGATCGCGTCCGGATCGTGCCGCCGGATCCACTCTTCCAGCCGGTCGAGCAGGTCGCGCCGCGTGGCGACCACCTCGTAGTCGAAATCGAGGCGCGACGCATCGCCGTTCGCCGGGCCGAGCATGTACACCTGGCGCTGGCCGCATCCTTCCAGCGCGATCGAGCGCAGCTCGCCCTGCATCGTCGTCTCGATGTCGAGCGACACGGTCGACAGCGCGGGGCGATAGTCCTGCGCGGGCGTCAGGCGGGCGTCGACGAGGAGGTGCGGATCGTGCGGATCGGGCGTGCCGTCGACCGCGACGGGCGCCATGATGAAGCGCTCCATCAGGTAGCGTTCGGGCGGGCGCACGTCCGCTTCGTAGACGTCGATCCCGTGCTCGCGCAAGCGCTTTTCCAGGCGCAGCAGGTGGCGGTACTGCGTGCAGTACAGGCCCAGCACGGGCCGGTGACGGAAGTCGCACAGGGACAGTTCGCGCAGTTCCGCGCCCCGTTCGCGTGCCAGCAGCAGGCGCGCCGTATCGCCCTGCTCCGCCGGGATGAACGCGACGGCCGGCTGCGGCGCAAGGCGCACGCGGTGCGGCCCCTCCGGCGTCGCGAGCCAGAACTCGACTTCGACGCCGGCATCCGTATCGCGCCAGTGGCGGGTCAGCAGGAATCCCTGCATGTCCATGGTGTCAGGCATCCGCAAGACGTGCCAGTTCGGCCTCCGTGAAGCCGGCCTGGCGCCTCGCCTCCAGGTTGAAGGGTCCCTTCAGCACGGGCGCCTTGTACCGCACCGTCAGCGCGTCGTACGTGGCGACCGGTTCCAGGCCGCGCCGGGCGCAGAGATAAAAATACCAGCGGTTGCCGATTTCCACGTGGCCCACCTCGTCGCGCAGCAGCACGTCGAGGATGCGCGCGGCCGCGTCGTCGCCGGCCTGCGCCAGCTTGGCGCGCAGCGGCGGGATGGCGTCCAGTCCGCGCGCTTCCATCGTGCGCGGCACGAGGGCCATGCGCGCGAGGACGTCGCCGCTCGTCTTGGCGACCATCTCCCACAGGCTGTCGTGGCCCGCAAAATCGCCATAGGCCCAGCCCAGCGTGCGCAGGTGCGCCGCCAGCAGGGTGAAATGATGGGCTTCCTCGGCCGCCACGCGCAGCCAGTCCGTGTAGTAGGCGTCCGGCATGGCCGGGAAGCGCCAGATCGCGTCCAGCGCGAGGTTGACGGCATTGAACTCGATGTGGGCCAGCGCGTGGACGAGCATCGCGCGGCCTTCGCTCGTCGCCATCGAGCGGCGGCCGACGAGGCGCGGCGGGACCAGTTCCGGCCGCGCGGGACGGCCCGGAATGGCCGCGTCGTCCGCCTGCAGCACGGCGGCGCTGTCGAGCGGCACCGCCCCGCGCCGGCAAGCATCGGCCAGCGCGGCCACGCCCGCCGTCTTGGCGACGGGGTCCGTCTCGATCAGTAATTCCAGCGCGCGGTCGCGAAGCGCCATCGTGGTCCCCTGCGGCAAAAGGCGGCAGTTTACCATTCGGCGCCCCAGGGCGCGAGGCGGCTCTTACTGCTGTTGCTGCTGGACCGGCACGGTGCTGCCTTGCGGCGGCTGGGTGGGCGCCTGCGTGTCCGACGGGTCCACGCGCGGCGGCGGCAGGCCGCCGGTCTGGCCGGCGCTCGGCGGGACCGCGTCGTCCTTGCCGCTGACGGTGCCGGCGCCGGAACCGGTCGCGCCCGTGCTGGAGCTGCCGTACGCGGTGGACCCGGCCGACTGGTCGGGCGCCGCCGGGGCCGTCGTCGTGGAGACGACGCGCTCCGTCACCTCGCCGCGCGGCGCCTGGGCCAGCAGTTGCGGCGCGTGCGCCATGTCGCGCTGGTAGACCATGCGCGCGTCCTTCAGGCAAGACGCCCGGTTGGCGGACGACTTCTTCTTGCACGCCGCCTGCTGCTCGGCGTACGCCGCATTGATTTCCTTCTTCAGCGTGGCCATGCGCTGGGCTTTCGTCTTGTCGCCCTGCGTCCACCGCGCCGGATCTTTTGCCGCCATCGCAGGCGACCCGGCCGCGCACAGCGCGCACGCCAGCGCGACACCGCGCAGGATACATGTTGCTTTGCTCATCTCGACCTCCTGGTTCCAATAAGGCGACGCCGCCCGGCGTCAGCCGGATTCCCGCCGGAATCGACGGGCACGAGGCCAGTATAGTTCGTAAGCGCTGATGACCTGCGTTCCTTTCCCCTTGTCAAAAAAACACCGAATGTTTCAACGGAAACATTGGCGCCATACGAATTTTTCATAGGTGACGCGAAAAATGGATGGGGTCGGCATGGCGTTTCCTGCCTAGAATCCCGGTTTGCTGCCAGAGTGATAATAACGATAACGATACGGAGACTGATGAAGCACACCTTTTTCGCCCTCATGGCCTGTCTTGCCGTGGGATCTCCTCTCGCCCACTCGGCCGACAAGAACTTCGCCAAGGGCGCCGACGTCGGCTGGGTCAGCGAGATGGAAGCATCCGGACGGGTGTTCCGTAACCGCGACGGCAAGACCGAAGACCTGTACGCCATCCTGAAGGAACAGGGCATGGACGCCATCCGCCTGCGCGCGTGGGTGAACCCGGAGGACGGCTGGAACGGCACCGCGGACGTCGTCGCCAAGGCAAAGCGCGCCAAGGCCGCGGGCATGCGCGTCATGATCGATTTCCACTACAGCGATTCCTGGGCCGACCCGCAGCAACAGACGAAGCCGAAGGCCTGGGCCGCCTACACCGTGCCGCAACTGGCGACCGCCGTCGCCGACCATACGCGGGCCGTACTGACTGCCCTGCGCGATGCGGGCGTCGCGCCGACGTGGGTCCAGGTCGGCAACGAGACCCGCACCGGCCTGCTGTGGCCCGAGGGCGACGCCACGAAGCACATGGATAACTACGCGCGCTTCGTCGACAGCGGCTACGGCGCCGTCAAGCAGGTGTTCCCGGATGCGATCGTCATCGTCCACGTCGACAACTGCCACGACAACGCCACGTTCCGCTGGAACTTCGACGGCCTGAAGGCGCACGGCGCGCGCTTCGACATGATCGGCGTGTCGTCCTACCCGACGACCGCGAAGAACCACACGTGGCAAAGCGCCACCGCGGCCTGCCTCGCCAACCTGAACGACATGGTCCACCGCTACGGCAAGCCGGTGATCCTGTCCGAGGTCGGCGTGCCCTGGGACCACCCGGACGGCAAGGCGGTCATCGCCGACCTGATCGCGAAAGCGAGGAGCGTCGACGGCGGCATGGCGCGCGGCGTGTTTTATTGGGAGCCCGAGGCCTACGACTGGAAGGGCTATCCGATGGGCGCTTTTGATAACGGCGGCAAACCGACCGCGATCATGGACGCCTTCCTGGAGCGCTGAAACGCGCGCGAATCACAACCGAGACCAACCTATGAATCTGATTTCCCGCCTCGACGCCATCGTCTTCCTGTTCTATTTCGTCGTGGTCGCAGGCTACGGCCTGTGGGTCTACCGACGTAAAAAGAGCGCGA
>CBIHRX010000028.1:0-35905 GCA_966212555.1 uncultured Massilia sp. | reverse complement strand
GGCATCGCGTACACGCCGGCCCTCTTCAGCATCAAGTAAAGGACCCGACCATGTTTCGCTTCAAGCACTTTTTATCCTGGCTGACACTCGCCGCCGCGATGACGGGCGGCTGCGGTCAGGCGGCGGCCACACCGCTCTACCACGTCGACATCGACACGGCGTCGCTGGGTACGGGACCGGCCTTCCTGGACCTGTATTTCCTGGGCCTGGACGGCGCGCCCGCCGCAACCGCCACCGTCGATCACCTGACAGGGGCGCTCAACGGCCCGGCGGCCCTGACGGGCACGGTCGCGGGTACGGCATCCGGTCCGTTTGTGTTCGGCAATGCGGGTGGCGGCGGCGACCTGCTGCAGCCCATCCTGCTCGGCGGCAAGTTCAGTTTCGACGTCAGCTTCACGATGCTGCCGGGCGACATCGGCACGACGTTCGGCTGGGCGCTGTTCGACGCCACGCACTACCTGGGCGCCGACGGCGACCTGGGCAATCTGTTCCTGCAACCGTTTGCCCCCGTCGGCCAACAAGTCTTCGTGGCGGCGGAATCGACCCGTGTCAGCAGCGTGACGAAGATTCCGGAGCCGTCGACGGCGGCGCTGGTGCTCGTTGCCTTGCTGGCCATGCTGGCCTGGCGTGGGCGTGAAGCACGCAGGTTCTGAGCTGTCCTGAAGGCGTGAGAGGAGCCCGGGAGCCGGTATTCGGCTTCCGGGCATTTTTACATTTTCCCTGGCGGCGACGCCCGTTATCCATCCTGGATACGCAACAAACATATTTACGAATATTTTGCAACCGACCGCTTGTGATTTAACAAAATTGCAGTTAAATTATTCACAGTCGACTCCGCTACAAAAATAAGAATCTCTTCCCGCCCTGCCCACTTTCGCGCGGCCGGGGCCAGTGCGCCGTACTTCCGGAACAAGCCGTTTTCGAATCTCATCGTGCGAGAGGCCGCGTGCCGCCCGTACGGGTCATCGACGTCTGAAGGAGACCGCAATGCCTGCTCTCGCTCTTTCGCTGCTCGACCTGGTCTCGCCCTACCAATTGCTCGGCACGACGCTGGGGGATTGGCAGGCGGCGCTGGGCGCCATCTATGTCGACCACTACGAGGCGACCGGCGCGGCCGAGGGCACAACGTTCCGCGGCGTGGCGAAGTTCGCCGTGTCCGCACGTCCCGTGCTCGACCTGCCGAACGCGCGGCTGACCGTCACCGCCACCGCCGGCGGCCTGCATCCGCAGGACGATCCCACGCGGCGCGATCCCTGGATCGACATCCAGGACACGCAGATCGCCTTCGAACTGTTCGTCCCGCGCCTCGGTTCGCCGATCATCGCGGCCGCGACCGGCGTGCCGGCCAACACGACCGACGTGTTCAACGTGATCGACACGCTGCCGATCGACATGCCCGTGTCGGACTACCCCGGCGCGCAGTTCACGCTCGACATGCTGCTCACGACGGTCGTGCTGCGCCCGCCCATGCTGAAAGGCGCCAGGCTGCGCGAGTCGGACGGCCTGCTGGAGCGCGACCCGGCCAACACGGTCGTGTCGTTCACCCTGCCCAAGCTGCGCATGCGGTTGGCGCAGGATGCGGCCGGCGTCCTCGCCTTCGACATCCTGAGCCTCGGCGCGGCCAGCCTGGACGACGGCAGCGACCTCGGTACGGCCGAACTGATCACGATGACGCCGCCGTACGCATTCATCGGCGATTCGAACGTGGTGGGCTTCGGCTTCCGCAGCGCCGTGCTGGACCTGTCGGACGGCTATACGCCGCCCGAGGTGCTGGCGCAATTCGGCTACGACGAGAACTGGACCGGCCTGTACCTCCCCATCGTGCGCCTGTTCGTCGCGCCGCACGGGATGAACGACATCGCGGTATCGGCCGGCGCCAGCAACCTGCTGATCGGGCTCGGCAACACGCCCGGCATCACGGGCGACTTCGACGTGTCCGTCATCAACCAGGGCGCGCCGATCGGCGTGTCGGCCCGCTTCTACGGCGCCGGCAACCAGCCGATCGGCATCACGCGCACGGGCGATACCGCCACCGCCATGCTGCCGCAAAAAACGCGCATGGTGGTCGACGCGTCCGGCCAGCGTCCGCCCTACACCTTCAGCGCCGCCCTGGACGGCAGTCCCCTGGCGCCGGTCGCACCGACGATGCCGAACGTGTTCGACGTCGACCTGGGCGGCGACGGCGCGGGCAGCATCGTCGTGGGCGCGTCCAGCGGCGGCGGCGCGCCGGCCCAGCTGACCATCGCGGCCGGTCCGAAGACCGGCGGCACCAAGCCGGGCACGCCGAAGATCGCCGAAGCCGGCGTCAAGACGGACAGCATCAGGCGCGACGGCGTGGACGTCGGCGCGCCGCCGTTCCGCGTCAAGGCGCGCAACGATTCGACCATTACGATCACGCTCGATCCGCCGAACCCCGCCACCAAATGGAAGGTGCGCAAGCCGCCCGCCGCGCCGGCGGAGGACAAGGGGACAGGCGAAGCGTGCACCGTCGAACTGGGCCCGAACGAATCGGCCGAAGTCGAAGCGACGACGCCGGACGTGGGCGCGGGTCCCGAGACGGTGACCGCCTATTTCCGCTTCGACCGCCCGACGAACCAGCAGCTGCCCGAGCACGACCCGACCACCGGCATCGACTACGTGGCCGGCCTGCCCGGCACCGTGGGTCCGGCGCCGACCGCCGACGTGACCGCCGCGGCCAATTCCAGCACCGGCCCGGCCGCGACCGACGCGCCGGAAAGCCCGTTCACGGGCAGCCCCGTGGGCAGCAGCTACGCCGCCCGGCTGGACCGCGTTCCGGCCGGGTCCACCATCGAGATCACGGGCTGGGCCAGCAACGAGGACGATCCGAACGACGTCGACTACAACTTCCTGCTGTCGCGCCGGCGCGCGGAGGCCTTCGCGCACATCATCCGCGCCGCGGCGCCGGGCAAGAATTTCAATTTCACCCTCCTCGGCCGCGGCCCGGTGGGGAGCTCGGACCTCGACACGCGCCGCACCAACTGGCGCGCGGAGGCCAGGCTGCCGGCCGCGCCGCTGTCCGGCACCGTCACGCGCGGCACCGTGTCGCGCGGCGATTCCACGGTCCCGCAGATCCCGGTGGCCACGCCCGATCCGGCACCGGCGCAGCCGACGCCGCCCAGCTGGTTCCGCGCGCTGGGCGCCAAAGTGCGCATCGTGCGCGACGAATTCGTGGCGGTCGAGGTCTACGGCGAGTTCGACATCAACACACCGTCGGAACAGTTCATCCAGCAGAACGGCGGCGATCCGGGCATGGAGCCCGTCCTGCGCGGCATGGGCAGCAACCCGATGGATGGCGTGATCAAGGCCCGCATCGTCTTCCAGATCGATAACGCGACGGGCGACTGGAGCGCCCTCGCCTACCTGGGCGCGGATCCGGCCGACAAGGACGGCCTCGTGATGACGGGCCAGCTGCCCGGCCAGCCCCTGCTCGCGGAGGGCAATTTCGGCCGCAACCTGCTCGGCATGACGGCCCTGTTCGCGCCCCTGCTCGACGCGGCCGCCCCCGCCAACCCGGCGTCCGGCGACATGGTGCCGGCGGTGCTCGCGGTGGGCGGCGTGGCTCTGGCGACGGGCCTCGCGCAGGCCGGCTACTTCAACGTCGAGCGCGTCGTGCTGTGGGGCGGAGAAATCGCCGTGCGCAAGCGCGCCAACGGCACCGAGGTGGCGATCCTGGGCGACATCGAGACCGCCGTGTCGGCGAACGTCAAGATCGGCGGCATCACCCTGCTCACGATCCCGCGCAAGTCGCCGCTGTCCGTGCGCTACAAGGCGATCGGCATGCGCTTCGGGAACACGCCGGGCGAGCGCGACTTCCAGTTCCGCCCCGTGTTCGATTCCTCGCGCGGCTATTCGATCGATCTCACCAGCGGCGGCGGCATCACGGTGCCCGATCCGCTCGGCCAGTTCATCAAGATCCTCGGCGCGCGCGTGGCGCGTACCAATCCGCTGTCGTTCGAATTCGACCTGGGCCTGAACGCGGACCTGGGCGTCGTCACCTTCGACCGCGCGCGCGTGCGCCTGAAATTCGCCGAGGAAGGCGGCGTGGCGGGCGTGGAGCTGACGGCGTTCGGCGCGGGCGTCAACATCCCCGGGGTCCTGGTCGGCAAGGGCAGCTTCGAGCTGGGCGAAGAGGTCGGCGGCGCCATCGACCTGCAGCTGGTGCCGATCGATACCCGCGTGCGCGCCGTGCTCAAGGTGACGCACGTGGGCGGCCGCACCGGCGTGTTCGTCGCGCTGGAGCTGGAGCTGCCGGTGGCGATCCCGCTGGGCGGCTCGGGCCTCGGCATCTACGGCTTCCTCGGCATGTTCGCGATGCACTACGCGCGCGACGAGGACGGCCTGACGGGTCCCACGATCGCCCTCGACTGGCTGAAGAACCGGGCCGACGGCAACCCGACCAATCCCGATGCGTGGAAGGGCAATCCGGACCACTGGGCGTTCGGCGTGGGCGCGACCATCGGCACGATGGGCAGCAGCGTCGTGTTCAACCTGAAGGGCGTGTTCATGCTCGAACTGCCCGGCCCGCGCATCCTGCTGATGATGAAGGCGCGCCTGCTGCAGCCGATGCCCGCGCTGAAGGACAAGAATGCGGAGGGCAACCTGCTGGCCGTGATCGACCTGGACGCCGGCCGCGGCACGCTCACGATCGGCATCGTGGCCGACTACACGATCGACCCGCTCATCAAGATCCGCGTGCCGATCGAAGCCTTCTTCAACCTCAAGAAGGGCGAGGACTGGCACCTGTACCTGGGGCAGCGCAGCGACCCGGTGCAATGCACGATCCTGTCGGTGATCGACGCCTCCGGCTACCTGATGTTGTCCGGGAACGGCCTGCCCGCCTACCCCGACGCCGGCCTGCCGCAGGTCTACGGCTTCGCCATCGGCACGGGCCTGCGCGCCGCCTTCACGTGGGGCAGCGTGCCGGCGCGCCTGTACCTGCGCATCGGCGCCGGCTTCGACGCGGTGCTGGGCTTCGACCCGTTCCGCCTCGCGGGCCGGCTGTACGTGCGCGGCGAACTGGTACTGTTCATCCTCAGCATCAGCGCCTACGCGGAGCTGGACGTGGACGTCGGCGAGAACGTGCTGCCGGACGGCCGGCGCGAACGCATCTCGAAGATCGACGGCGAGATCTGCGGAGAAATCGACCTGTTCTTCTTCACGATCAAGGGCTGCGTGGACTTCCACCTGGGCGCGACGAACGTGCCCAAGCTGCCCGCGCCGCCGCTGGTGCGCGACCTCAAGCTGGTCTCGCGCTCGCCCGCGCTGGTGCTGGGCACGGGCACGGACCGCCCCCTCGACGGCGCCATCGGCACCGCGACCGAGGGCGGCGTCACGGACAAGACGCCGGTGGTGCCGATCGACGCGATCCCCGTGCTGATGCTGTCGGTGCCGCCGGTCGACGACGGCCTGACCGTGTTCGGCAGCGCGCCCCTGAACCATCCCGGCGCGGCCGAAAACGGCTGGCAGCAGCAGGGCAAGAACTGGGTTCGCCACGAGCTCGCCAAGGTGGAACTGGTGGGCCCCATCGGCGACGGCGACAAGCCCTCCGTGTGGTGGACGCTCAAGAATCCGGTCGATCCGGCCGGCGCGCAGCTGGAAGTGCAGCTCGCGCTGCTGGCCTGGACGCCGAGCGCCACGCCCAAGGCGTTCACGCGCAGCGAGTACCAGGAGGAGACGATCCGCGAACGCTGGGGCACGGTGTGCCACAAGGCCGCGCCGGCGACGTCCGTGCTGTGGACGTTCCGCTACGAGCAGCTGGGCCCGTCGAAGGACGGCTGGATCGTCGACGGCGAAGCGTGGCCCGATCCGCCGGACACGGTGCGTTCGCGCGCGCCCGTCACGACGCTCGAAGTAACGGAGTGCTGGCGCTGCGGCATCGACCTCGTCGACCGCAAGCGCGGCATCGATCCCGCGTTCGTGACCGGCACGCCGGCGCCCTGCCCGCGCGAACCGAAGCCGACGCCGCAACCGGTGCCGGGCGCGGTCGATCCGACCACGGGCGCGCCACGGCGGGCCGTGCGGGCCCAGGTGGCGCAGGTCGCCGGCGTCAAGCGCATCGACGCGCTGCCGGCCACGCGCCTGTCGTGGGCCGCCACGGCCGCCAGGCTGCAGGCCGGGCAGCCGCTGTCGCGCGCCGAACTGGCGACGTCCGCCGTGCACCTGGCCGCCGCGGCCACGTCGCCGACGGAGCCGCAGCGCTGCGAAGCCAAGGTCCTGGCCAGCCCGCTGAACGACGACGGCCGCGTGATCGCGCTGGGCAACCCGGCCAACGAAAAGGCCGTGAAGCAGGCGTGGGAGACGCTCGGCTTCCAGCCGCCCGAACTCTTCAACGGCATCGTCCTGCACTGCGGCGACGTCGCGGCCGGGCGGCTGCTGCTGTTCGTGCTGTCCACGCTCGTGCGCAAGGAAAACCTGCTCGTGCGCCAGCGCGCCAAGGACGGCACGCTGCTCGCCGAACAGGCCGTGACGCTGGCCGACGTGGTACCGACCAAGCCCGTGCCGGCCGAGTGGATGAGCGCCGCCGGCCCATGGCGCGACGACGTGCAGCTGGCGGCCGGCTACCTGGCCGCGCTGGGCGGCACCACGTCCACGCAGGGCAACAAGGCCTATCTGCCGGCGGTCGTCGAGATCAAGGGCGTGGACAAGGTCCACACGATCGAGATCGGCCAGAGCCCGCGCGACCCGATCCGCCCGGAAGAACAGCGCCTGCTGATGCGCCCGTACTACCTGGCCGTGGCGGAATTCATGCATGCGGAGGAAATCGCGCGCCACGACTGGGACGAGACGACGACCACGCGCAACCATGGCGCACTGGAGGCGGCGCTGTCGGACGACGCCTGCGGCCACGCGCTGCTGGCGCCCGACACGGCCTACCAGGTCAAGGTCGAGTGGAAGGTCCAGACCTCCGACCAGGACACCCGTCCGACGCCGGCGGAAACGGCCACGATCGACCCAACGATGGAAACGCGCGTGTACCACTTCCGCACCGACGACGAAGCACCGAAGAAGCTCGACCCGTGGGTGCTGGTGACGCTGCCGCAAGAAGGCGAGAGCCACGTGTTCGGGCACGAGCCGCTGTCGTTCGTGTTCGCGACCAACGACGTGAGCCAGCTGTATGCGGCCTACGGCAAGAAGCTGCAGGTGCGGATCAAGGCGGCGTCGTTCCGCCGGCCGGTCTCGACGCCGTCGGTGCCGCATCCGTTCCCGATCGACGCGGACACGCTGGACGACGTGAAGGGCGCCCTGCTGTCGCCATGGGAAGAAAGCGTGCGCGCGGTGCTGCAGGAAGATGGCGGAAAACCGTGCGTGGACTTCGAGGCCGAGGTGGTCCGCCACAGCAAGGTCACGGTGCCGATCCCGCTCGATCCGTACACGGACTACGTCGTCGACATCGAAGCCGTGGACGAGGACGCGCCGGAGAACACGGTCGGCGAGCGGGTCCTGCGCCGCTCGTTCTCGACGTCCGCCTACGGCACGCTGGGTGAATTCGCCAACACGTTCCTGGGCACGCGTCCCGAGCACCGCTACGTGGAGGCGGGCCGCATCGCCACGTTGTCGTCCGCCTTCGCGAGCCACGCGCCGCAGGGCAGCGAACTCGATGAGGCGATGATCGCGGCCGGCCTCGGGCCGATGGGCACGCCGGCCGCGCCGAGGATCGTCGCGCTGTGGGAGCAGCCCGACCCTGCCAAGCCGCCGCAGCCGGTGGCGGTGATCGTCGATTCGCCCGAACCGCTGCACCGCACGCGCCTCGTCCCGACCAAGGTCGTCGATCCGGTGCCCAGCGCACCGGAACGCTACGAGATGCTGCCCGTGACGTGGCTGGAACTGGCGCAGATGCCGGGCACGCCGGACCTCATCCAGCGCGTGATCCCGGCGCCGGGCGGCCAGCGCGCGATCGTCGTCCTCAAGCCGGGCAGCCGCGGGGCCGACGGCCTGGCGCTGGGCCTCAAGCGCGAACGCTTCGCCGACAAGCCCTGGCTGTTCGATGCCGCGTGGCCGGCCGGCCCGGTCAAGATCACCTACGTCTCGTTGCTGAGCGCACCCTGGGAGGAACAAGCATGAGCCGCGTCGTCGACCCCTATCGCTTTTACGCCCGCGCCGCGCTGACGAACTGGGCGCACATCAACCGCGCCCGCGACCCGCTCGACCAGCGCTGGGTCGAGGAATGGCGGCGGCGCGGCATCGAGGGCTATGCGATGGCCCAACTGCGCTGGTCGATCAACCCGCAACTCGCGCCCGAGCTGCCGGACCAGGACTACGGCATGCCGGGCGGGCCGTTCACGGTGTGGGCGCGGCTGCCGTCCGAGAAGGAGATGCGCGACATCCCCTTCCACACATACCAGAACCAGGACGGCGCGACCATCGTGTGGTGGATGGGCGACCCGCTCGTGTACGTCACGCTCGGCATCGACGTCACCGCCGCCAATGCGAATATGGCCGCGCTGAACGGCCCGGTGGCGATCGATGCGCTGGAGATCATCGAGACCGTGGGCACCGGCCAGCGCCAGGTCCTGTTGTGGGGCACATCCATCGTGGCGGTGGCGATCGCGTCGCCCGGCCCCGTCGGCGTACTCAAGGTGCGCGGCATCACGGCGCACGACTACGCCAACGCGGACGCCTGGCGGCCGCTGGAGATCGTCGGCCTGCCGGTCGACCAGTCCGCCTGGTCGGACGTGCAACGGCACGCCAGCAAGCAGGGCATGGTCAGCGCGCTGACGACGCCCGGCGACGCGGCGCGCGACCGCCTGCGCCGCGGCGCCGCGCCGTTCGGCTGGCCCGGCACGCTCGGGCCGAATCCGGCGCCCGCATGGGCCCTGCCCGACTTCGACGGCCTGGTCAAGGAAGTGCGGGAAGACCTGCTGCCGCGCCTGCACCCCGTGCTCAAGATGCCGCCCGTGCTGCAGGCGCGCCAGCGCGACCTCGTCGACATCCCCGGACCGAGCGGCGCCGGCGGCACGCTGGGCGATCCGTCCACGGCGAGCCTGCCGCCGCTGGGCCTGACGTTCGTCGCCGCCGGCAGCGACCCGCTGCTGGCGCTCACGCTGGGCTTCGGCACGGCGTACCCGGCCGCCTCGGTCACGTCCGGCGGCTCGGTGACGCCGGGTGCCGTCGCCATCCCCAGCCGCATGATGGACTTCATGGTGACGGCCACGTGGGACAAGGGCATGGACGGCACGTCCGGACCGCTGGAGATGGCCGCGCTGGCGATCGGCGCACCGTCGCCCGTCCGTCCGCCGGCGCCGAACGCGCTGCAGGCCCAGGCGCAATCGCACAGCCGCCCGCACGCGCCCGACCAGCCGTGGACCGCGGCCGCGCGCGTGTCGTGGGACCGGCTGCCGCGCTTCAAGCTGCTGACGACGTCCAGCTTCGCGTTCGCGCGCGCCAACCCGGCCACGCCCGCCGTCGCGGCCGACGCGATCATGCGCCCGCGCCCCAGCGGCGGCCTCGCGCCGATCACCCTCGCCAACAACGCGAAGGACAAGGAGACGACCCGCCACTCGGCGGTCGATTCCTCGCTCGTGCTGCCGCTGACGGCGGCCGGCCTGGCGCTCCGCTACGGCATCGCGCTGCAGGATATCTGGGGCCAGTGGTCCGCGTGGGGCGCGGTCGACCATGCGGACCAGCAGCCGGCGCTGGACCGCCCGCGCGTGCTGCGCTGCGCGCTGGACGCGGCCGTTCCCGCGTCGGGCCGCGTGTGCGCCGGCACCTTGACCGTGGAACTGGCGTGGGATTGGGAAGTCCGCAGGCCGCTGCAGATCGAGCTGCGCAGCCGCCTGTTCGGCGCGCCCCAGCGCGCCCACACCCCGCCGCCCGACACCTCCTTGCCGGCCGGGCTGCAGACGTCGCTGGCCGCGCCGCCCGGCGCCCCGCTCGTGCTGCCCTTCGGCGGCGACCAGGTATCGCCGCTGCCGCCCGACGTCACGGTCGACTATTTCGACATCGACGGCAACCTCGTCGCGCCGGGTCCCGTCGGCGCGGACGACGTGCGCCGCTACCGCATCACGATCTCCGGCTTCCAGCTCGACTACAACGCCATCGGCCACATCGGCGCGGCCGTGTGGACGCGCGTGCGCGAACGCGCCCAGCCCCTGCGCGACAGCGCCTGGCTGGCGCCGCTGGTCTCCGGCTCCGCGACGGAACCCGGACCGAACATCGCCTACGCCTCCGATCCGATCCCGCCCGCGCCGGAGCCGCCGGAAATCGTCAAGCGCGCCAGCCTGGCGGACGCGCGCGGCGAACACCATGCGCGCGTGTCGTGGGCGCCTGCCGCCGGCGCGACGGGTTACTTCATCTACACGGCGACCGAAAGCGCGATCCTGGCGAAGGTGGGCGACCCGGACCACCCGGCGCCCGATCCGACCCTGACCTACACGGAGCGGCTGGCCTTGCTGCGCGACTGCCTCGCCGCGTCCGCCGACAACTTCCGCGCCCTGTTCACCCGCGTGAACACGAAGGCGCAGCCGGATACGTCGGCCGACCTGGTGCTGCCGCGCGGGACGAAGGAAATCCACCTGTTCACGATGGTCGCGGTCAACGCGGGCAACGTCGAGTCGAACTGGCCGGCACCGGAAGACAACGAGCAGCGCGTCGTCGCCATCGCGGCGGCGGACATCGCGACGCCGGCCCCGCCGCGCCTGGAGATCCGCCGCCTCGACCAGCCCGCCGCGACGCCGAAGTTCGCCGTGCACGTCGACCTCGCGAGCCAGCCCGGCGCCCGCGTCGCGCGCTACCAGCTGTTCCGCACGCGCGTCGAAGCGGCCGCGATGGAACTGGACACGATGGGCCCGCCCGTCGCCACCATCGAAGCGACCGGCGGCGGCTGGACCGTGCACGGCCTAGACGGCGACGCCGCCGCGCTGGCCGATGCCACCGGCACGGACAAGCCGGACGGCTCCTGGAAAAAATTGTGGTATCGCGCCGTCGCGTGGGCGCATCCGGACCCGGACCGCGCCCTGCTGCCGGGCCGCTCGCCGGCGTCGAACGCGATGTCGGTGGTGATCCCGCCGGATGGTCCGCCGAACCTGTCGCCGCTCACGGCCGAATGGCCCGGCGGACCGGTGCAGGACGTGCTGGTGCATTTCACCAGCACCGCGCCCGTCGCGAAGACGGCGCTGGGGCCGCACAAGCTGACGGTCGATGCGCAGGTGCTGAGCGGTCCCTCCAAATCCGCCAAGGACCCGCTGCTGCTGGAAGCGTTCGAATTGCAGGCCGTCCCCGCCGCGCCGCCTTCGCCGCCGAACAGCGGCACCTGGCGCACGAGCGCCACCCAGTACGCGGTGCGGCTGAGGCGTGGTGCCGTCGACGACCGCGTGGCCGTCGTGGTGCGCCTGACCGATCCGCTCGGGCGCAGCACGGAACGCGTGCTGACCGTGGCGTCCGGCCCCGTCGATCCGGCGCCGGACGTGCTGGACCTGGAAATGCACGCGGTGAAGCCGAACGTCGTCAACGCCACGTGGCGCTCCAGCGCCCCGGTCCCGCCGCGCGCGGGCGGCAAGTACACGATCAAGGTCACCGTCGCCGCGCCGAAGAAACCGGTCCTGGCGCCGGTGCCGCATCCGATCGTGCAGCCCCATGGCGTGGCGGCCATCCTCGCCAAGAAGGCGGTGGCGCTGGACGCGCTCGACGTGGTGCGCGGCCCGATCATCAAGCTGCCCGGCCATGTCACGGTGATCGAGATGGCGCTCGCGGACGTGCCGGTGGCGGGCAAGCCCCCGCTGCCCGGCCAGCCGTGGCAGCTGGTCCGCCTGAACAGCGCGCACGGCGTGACCGGCTACGGGCTGACGTACAACGGCGCGGTGGCGCGCGTCACCGTGCGCATCACGGCGCCGGACGGCCGCTACGCCGAACAGGTCGCGCAATAAGACAGGACGGGCAACCATGAACATCACCCAGTTCACCACTGCGCAGGCGCAGAACCGCCTGCAGGCCGATGGCCTCGAAGCGCTCGGCCTCACCTCGCTGCTGTTCGCGCCGCGCTGGTCCACGACGTCGGCGCCGACGTTCGATCCGGTCGCGCTGACCTTGTCGCTGACGAATGCGGAATGTCCGTTCGGCGGCATGCTCACGTGGCACGTGCACGGCAACGAGTTCACCGATGCGCAGGGGCAGCCGATCGCCGCGGCCTGCGGCGTGATCCGGCTGCATCCGCATGCGCAGCAACGCCTGTTCCGTGTCGCCAGCGCCCGTTATGCCAACGGCGGCACGCTCGTGCATCCGCTGCCTGTCGCCATGCTGTTCCGGCTGACGTCCCCACCGGACGAGACGCCGCGCCGCATCGAGGCCGGCGATTCCGTGCCGCCGCCGAAAGACGGCACCCTGCCGGCGTCGCTCGTAGTCTCGTTCCACGACGCGCGCGGCCTGATCGTCTGCCCGGTGGCCGTGGCGGCCATGATCGCGGACCTGATCCAGGGCCTGCCGGGACTGCGCTATCCGAAGGCGCCGGGCACGGTCGGCGACGCCGGCGGCCTGGCCGCCATCGCCGCGCTGCCCACCAGCGGCGCGATCCTCGTGCAATTCGCCGACCTGCACGGCAACCTGTACCGGCCGACGCGTCCCGCCAACGTGATGAACGTCGTCTCGCCCGGGCCGTCCACGACGCCGGTCGACCACACGACCGGCTACGCCACGCTGGCGGCCAACCAGACCGTCGCCGCGGGCGCCGGCGACAATGGCGTGCTGCGCTTCGGCTTTGCCACGCGCGGCACGCTGGACCGCACGCCGCTCGCCATGCCGGCGCTGCCCGCGACATTGCCCTCGCCGCCGTTCCCCGCCACCACGGGACCGCTCCTGCCCCGCCAGTTCCTGCGCGTCGTGGTGGTCGACCCGGCGTGGCACTTGCTGGGCAACCGCGATGCGGCGCCGCGCAACACCAGCCCCGGCGACGACGGCACGACGCCGGCCGACCTGGTGCCGAAGGTGCGCGACCGCGTCGCGATCGACTACGCCGTCGACGGCGTCAACACGTGGGCGCTCGCCGACGGCGTGCTGGCGCGCTTCCAGGCGGCGGGCACGGGCCTCGTCTACGCCTGCTCGCCCGCGTTCGCCGCGTTCGGCCTGCCGCCCGCGCCGGCACCCGGCACCACGGTCGCGTGGCCCGCCTTCCCGCCGCCGCCGTCGCCCGGACCGGGTGCGGCCACGAACGTGTCGCCGGGCCAGGGCGCGAGCGCCGCATGGGCCGGTCCCGCGTCGCCCGACGTCGTGTTCACCGTGAAGGCGGCGGCCGCGCCCAAGGACGCGCACGTGCGCGTGTACGCGCGCCGCTTCGCCGAGATCCCCAGCATCGGCAAGCAGCCGTCGTTCGTGCGCGGCGACGGCGGCGCGGCCCTGGCGGACGGCACCAACGACGTCGGCATCCTGTTGACCAATCCGTTCGGCCTGAGCCCGGGCGATCCGCACAGTCCCGGCATCCAGATCGACGTGGACATCGTCGTGACCGTGCGCGGCGGGCAGCGCAAGCTGTGGAGCGGCATCCGCGTGCCCGTCGGCGCGCCCGTCGCGCCGTCGGCGAACACGTTCGGCGGCACCGACCGGCTGCCGCTGGTGCCGCCCGAGATGCAGGGCTGGTGTCCGGTACCGCTGTTCGGCCTGCCCCGCACCACGCCGGCCGCGAACGGCGGCACGCTGGCCGCGCTGTCGCGCAGCCTGGCGTCCGAAAGCATCCCGCGCGTCGGCCCGCGCCTGCCGCTGATGGCGCGCTTCGAGACGATCGTCGCGGCCGGCGTGCCCGATGCCGGCGCGAGCAACGGCGCCCTGTCCTGGCGGGCCGTCGTGACGGGCGCGCGCTGGATGCCGGAATCGCGGTCCGCCCAGCACACCCAGGGCAACCCCGGCAATCCGGCCGGCCCGGACATCCATGCGGCGGGCGCGCGCGTGACGGGCGCGCTGGCCTACGACCTCGCATGGCACGCGCTGCGCCGCGCCAAGCCGCCGCTGCCCTTCCCCGGCGCGCCCACGCTGCTGGACGGCTGGATCCTGTACGGCGCCGGCGACAACATGAACGAACCGGCCACGCCGCCGAACGATGCGGCCCCCAACGCCGGCACCGGCATGGGCGCGGCGCTGCAGACCATCGCCGCCGTCTGCGACACGCCCGAGCTGTCGCTGGCGCCGGAATCCGCCTTCGAGGACCCGACCACGGTGCAGGACATCGTCGACGCGGTCTCGAATGCCGTCAACCCGGGCGGCACGCCGCCGACCGTCAACTCGCCCAACGGCGACCGGCTGTTGCGCGAGATCCGGCGCGAATACTGGGTGGCAAAACGGGGCCGGCGCGACGCCCTGTGGTCGCTGCGGCGCGCGCTGGGCGAAGCGCGTGAGCTCATCTACATCGAAAGCGCGCAGTTCGCGCCGACGGCCGCGAACAACGGCGGCATGCCCGCCCACGTGCTCGACCTGGCCCAGGTGATCATCGACCGCATGACGGCGCACCGCGACCTGCGCGTGGTGGTGGCCCTGCCGTGGGATACGGATTTCGCGCACAGCGGCCCGCCGATGAACTTCGAGACGTTCGTCCAGCAGGCGATCGGCGCGCGCAAGGCGCTCGTCGCCAAGTTCCCGGGGATCGTCGGCGACCGGCTGGCCGTGTTCCACCCGCTCGGCTTCCCCGGCCGCGCGACGGCGATCCGCAGTTCGGTCGTGATCGTCGACGACGTATATTCCCTGGTCGGCACGAGCCACTTCCGGCGCCGCGGCATGACGTTCGACGGCGCGGCCGACCTGGTGTCGTTCGACCGCACGATCGAGGATGGCTATTCGAAGAAGGTGCGCCAGTTCCGGCGTGCGCTGATGGCGAGCCGGCTCGGCGTGCCGGTCGGGACGGGGCCCGCCGATGCGACGGCGGAATGGGCCGCGCTGGAGCTGCCGCGTACCGCGTTCGGCGTCGTGCGCAACCTGCTGGGCGAAGGCGGTGCGGGACTCATCCAGCCGCTGTGGGAGGGGTATAACCCGGATGTGATTCCGGCCACGGTGGACGAGGCCGATCCGGACGGGACGGACGGGATGAAGCTGTTCGATACGTTGAAGAGTTTCCTGGCCAAGGCGTGATCACGACGCGACGGCGGCGGCGGCCTCGCACACCCGGTTCCGGCCGGCCGCCTTGGCCGCATACAGCGCCGCGTCGGCCGCGGCAAGGAGCGACGCTTCGTCATGGCCGTGCAACGGATACAGCGCGACGCCCGCCGAGAACGTCCTGCTGACGTCGACGCCGTTGGACGCGAAACGCAGGGCCGAGAATGCGACCCGCAATTCGTCGACGCGTTCGATGGCCAGGTCGAGCGTCACGTCGCGCATGATGATCACGAATTCTTCGCCGCCATACCGGCAGGGAGAATCGGTGGGCCGGACCTGTTGCCGGAGCAGGCTCCCGAGGGCGCGCAGCATCGCGTCGCCGAGCGCATGGCCGTGCACGTCGTTGACCGTCTTGAAATGATCGACGTCGATCATGACGACGGCGAAGGCGCCCTGGCTCCTGGCGCTGCAGGACAATGCACGGGCCAGCGCGTCCGTCAGGTACAGCCGGTTGTACAACCCGGTCAGGGGATCGCGGATCACCTGCTCCTGCAGCTGCGCCTGCATGGACTGGATGGTGGCCAGCTGCGCCCTGAGCTGCGCGTTCGCCTGCTCGAGGGCGAGCGACGTCGTCCTGGCGTCGGTGACGTCGCGAACGATCAGCACGGTGCCGATCATGGCGCCGTCGTCGGCGCAGATGGCGAACGTGCGCAGTTCGAGATGCCGTGCACCGGCATGCACGAATTCCGTCGTCGTCGGCGTATTGCCGAGGCGGGCCACGTGGTCGTCGAGTTCGGCCAGTTGATGGCCGAGCAGGCGGCCCGGCTTGACCGGCTGGCCGATATCGAAAATCCTCCGGAGCGCGGCATTGCTTTCGACGATACGCCGCTGCGCATCGATGACGATGACGCCGTCCGTGATCGCCTCGCCGATCTTCTCGTGCGCCACGGCGACGAGGTCGAACAGGCCGCGGCGGAAGATCGCCAGCGAGACGAGGATACCGCTCGCGACGAGCCCAAGCGGCGTGGGGTCGATATGCGGCGGCGACACGCCCGAGATGAAGCTCGCGTTGCAGACGATCGGGACGAGCAATGCGCCCAGCAGGATGCGCGTCTGCCGCCGCACGCGCGTCGTTCCCTGTTCGTACGCGACGACGAGGGCCAGCACCGATTTCCCGACCAGGACGTAGCTGTACAGCGCGTGGAGCCAGAACAATGGGCCCATCTGGACGATGCTGTCCGTCTCGAGTCCGCGCCAGGTACCGAAGCACAGGTCGTGCAGCGGCGACAGCGCCGCCGCGAGCACGGCCATGGGCACGACCGCCAGCGCCAGGAGCTTCGACAGGCGCCGCCGGTTCGTGCCATGCGTGTAGCTCGATACGAAGACCAGCGTGATCGGCGCGATCGCGACGACGGCGGGAAAAATCACACGCATCCGCACGAACATGCCGTCGTCCGGCCACAGGCGCGCGAACGGCAGCGCATAGCAGGTCAGCCACCAGGCGGCGCTGAGCTGCATCGCCAGCAGCGCCGGCGCGCCGGGGGCGTGGCGGCGGTGCCAGGCGACGGCGGCCAGGAACAACGCGGTAACGGCGCCTGCCAGCAGGAGGAAGTTGAAGATTTGCATGATCGCGGGACGAAGAAGTTCATCTTAGCACTGCGTCACGACATATTTCCCAAGAGAACTTTTATTTGTTACTCATAAACAACATCCTTCAAGGGACGCCGAGGCCGGCCATGTAAGCGACGCGCAATTTGGCCGGCCCTTCGGCGGGCGCGGCCTTCCCGTCCCGGCCTTGCAGCGGCACGCCCGTGAGGCTCACTTCCACCATCGCCTTGTGCGGATCGATCCCGCTGAACAGCACCAGCCCGTTCGCGCCGAGCGGCACGCCCATCGTGGCCGCGCCGGGGCGCCAGCGCAGTGCGCGGAAGTAGTCGGCCAGCTGCGTGCCCGCCGTCGCCATGCGCGCGCGCTCTGCGACGCCCGGGTTGTCCGTGGTACTCCACAGCACGTTGACCTGCACGAGCTTGTGCTCCTTCGCGGCAAAGATGTACGTCACGCCCGCCGCGCCGGGACCGGGTTCCAGCGACGGCAGCGGCAACACCAGCATGGCGTAGCGCGCATCGGGATGCCTGGCGGGCTCCAACAACGCCGCGTACTCCTTGAAATCGTGCGCCACCGCGGCGCGCACCTGGTCCTCGTTCATGCCGAAGCGCGCGCTGCGGAAACCGGACAATTCATGCAGCGGCCTCGCGTCGGGCGCCGCCGGCGCGGCCTGGGCGTGCGCGGCGCCCGGGACAACGGCGGCCAGCACGGCCATGGCGAAACTCGTCTTGCGCAACAAAGAAAACATGGGGAATCCGATCTCAGAAGGCGCCGGGTGGAATGGTGTAGATGTCCGGGTGGTCGATGCTGGCGACGAGCGACTTGCGCAGGTGCGCCGGTCCGGACGGTGCCGCGCGATGCGCCCGCCTGCGCACCGCGCCGGGCAGCTCGACGTCCAGCGCCACGCCGCCGACGCGGACCTCGACGCCGCCGCCCTGGAAGTCGCGGCCCGCGAACAGAATCAGTTCGCCCGGCGCCGTCACGCGTCCCCGCGTGGTCGCGAAGTCCGGCCACTGGTAGCCCACCAGCTCGCCCGCCAGCGCCGTGGCGGCGCGCAGCAAGGCGGCGCGCCGCGCGTCGTCCGGGTTGCCGGGGAGCGTCCAGGTCTGGTGGACCGCGACCAGGCGCTTGCCGGCGGCGCCGAACACATAGCTGATTTCCGCCGGCCCCGGGCCCGGCGCGAGCGTGGGCACCGTGATGGCCAGCGCCGTCGTACGCGCGGCCTCGTCGACCTGCAGCCTGGCGCCGGCCAGCGCCTCCGGCCACGCCGCCGCGATGACGGCCTTCACCTCGTCCATGCCCATGCCCCAGCGGGCGCCGCGGAAACCGCGGTTCTCGAAGGGCGTGCCCTGCACGTCCCAGGAGCGCGGCTGGCCGGTCAGCGAAATCTCGTCGCCCTTGTCGCCGGCGTGCGCCGCGCCCACCGGCCACGCCAGCGCGCACGCCAGCAGGCCACTCATCAATCCTTTGTTCATTCTTCCCTCTATCGCGGCAGGTTCGCGTACACCAGCTGGCCGTCGTCCACGCGCATCCGTACGCCCAGGTTCGTCGCCTGCCTTTGCACGTCATAGTACTGGCTGCGGAAGTCCGGCTTGTTGCGGGAGAACTCGACCGCCTTCGCCGGATCCGTCTGCAGCAGGTTCACGAACGTCTTCTGCCAGTTCTGCTGGTCCGTCACCATCTTCGTCGTCGCGTCCAGCATGTCCTTGTATTTCTGCAGGAAGACGGCGTTGTCGCTGCTGCCGTCGTTGTCGTGGTTCCAGTCGGTATTGCCGGCCAGGTAGGCGAAGCGCGCGGCCGGATCGTTCTTCAGGCCCAGCGCGTGGCTGTCGGCCTCCCGCTGCCGTTCGTAGATGCTCGGACCGCCGCCACGGGCCAGGTCCGAGAGCACCTCGCCGACCTTCCCGACGTCCACGCCGAAGTTCAGCTTCAGGTCCAGGCCGCCGATGCCGATCTGCGCGCCGAGGTCGAGGCTGAAGCTGACGACGCCGTTCGAATAACCCGCGCCGATGGTGAAGTTCCCGCCCACGACGCCCGGCGAGTACACCGTCGCGCCGCCCTGGATGCTGGCGCCCTCGCCCGAGAAGCCGCCGCTCACGCCCGTCGACGCGCCGACGCCAGCATGCGCACCCGTGGTCATGGTCAGTACGCCGTTGGTGATGCCGTAGTTGTAGGTGGTCGTGGCGTAGGCGAACGTCCCCGTGGTCAGGTTCACGTTGCCGTCCAGGCCGCCGCCCAGGCCGCCGTGGGCGCCGCCGCCGGCAAAGGCGCCGACGGTGGCGTCGGCATCGATCTTGACGCCGGTCCGGCCGATCTTCATGTCGACGCCGACTTCGCCCTGCGCGCCGACGCTCGCGTCCACCGGACCGCTGCTGATCGAGATGTCGACATGGCCGTCCGCCGTCGCGCTGACGGTCACGCCGGTCACGCCGAACGAGGCGAGCGCCGTGGCGACGCCGCTGGCCTGCGTGTCGACGGCGACCGGGCCGGTCACCAGGTCCGTGGTCGTCGCGCCGCCCGCCGTCACGTTGGCGCCGGTCGGACCGAGATGGGTCTCGACGACGGTGCCGTTGCCGGTGACGGGGCGCTCGAAGTCGGGCGTCGGCTTGTCTTCCTCGCCCGAGGTGCGCGAGAAGCCGATGCCGCCCGGCTGGTCCGCCAGCTGGGCGCCGCCGGGTTGCACATCGGCGGGCGTAGCGGGCGCCGGCGGTTGCGCCACCGTCAGCGGCGGCAGGTCCCGGGTCGGCACGAACGGCAGGCCGAAGCGGCTGTCCGTGTAGACGTCGAGGACGCCGATGTCGTTCAGGCTGACGGGGATGTTGAAGCGCGCGGCGTTCTGCACGGGCAGCACGCGGTAATTGCCCGCGTCCGGACCCGTCAGCCCGATCACCTCGTAGTAATAGCGGCCCTCGCCCAGCTGCGTGCCCAGCGGCGCATAGCCGTTCGCGGGATACGGCGCGTAGATGGCCGTCACCGCTTCCGGCATGGTGTCGCCGTTCGGGAGCGGCACGCCGCCGATCGTCTGCAGGGTCGCCTTGCCCTGGTCGCCGATCTGGCCCTGCCCTTGTATGAGCACGCTGCTGGCGGTCGAATAGCGCAGGTACAGCGGATTGATCGTCAGGGTGCCCGGCACGTTGCCGCTCGTCGCCAGCGCGTAATTCTTCGCCTGCGCGCCGGTCAGGCCGCCCACGACTTCGAAGTAGTTGCCGACGGGCGTCTTTGCATCGACCGTCATGGGCGAGCCCTTCAAGTCGAGGATGGCCACGTTGCCACCCACGTCGTCGCCCGCGAGTACGCCGTTGAAGACCGGCTTGCCGATGTCGACGCCCGGCACCAGCGCGGTGCAGCTGAAGCCGTCGCAATCCTTGTAGTAGCCGTACTGGCCGCTGCCGGGAGACACCGTCCAGGTCAGGGTCCTGGGCTTGATCACCCACGTGCCTCCGGTGGCGCCGGTCAGGACGTAGTTGCCCGGCTTGGCGCCGCCCAGGGTGATGCTGTAGGTGTATTCGCCCGCGTCCACGACCTGGTCCATCACGAGGTTGCGCGTGAAGCCGTTGGTCTTCGACGGTTCCTGCTCCGTCAGCGCCTTGCCCGGCAGGCCCGCGCCCGAGATCTGGAAGGTGACGGCGTCTTTCGGATAGGTTCCCGCCACGGCGAAGACGGGCGAGGTGCCGTAGGTCGACGTCTGCGTCGCGGGCAGGTGCAGGTCCAGCGGCATGGGCTTGACGACCACGTCGGCCGTCTTGACCAGTGCCGGGTCGAGGTAGTAGTTCGCGGCGGCCGCGCCACCGAGTGCGGACAGGCGGGCCTGGTACGTGCCCGCGTCGCTGTACAGGTTCGGCTGGACCGGGCCGCCCTTGCCGTCGACATACGTCTGCGTCACGGATACGGCGTCGCCGGGCAGCACGCCGCTGAGCTTCCCCGTCAGGTTCGTCCAGGCGTTGTAGCCGTTGAGGTCCGTGTACACGAACGACGTGCCGGTCGCGGTGCCGCCGAGCGCGCGCCGCGCGACCGTCAGCGAAGGCAGTCTGGCCGGCAGGTCGTAGTTCTTCGCATTCTCCGCGCCGAGCGTGACGCTGAAGTCGTACGTGCCGGCCGGGAGATACGCCTTCGAACCGAGGTTGGAGGTCTTGCCCACGTCGCCCGCCGTCGGCGAGCTGGTCGTCGTCAGCCAGGCGACCCAGTCCTGCGTATCGCCCGGGACGAATCCGGTCACGACCGGGCGGGTCGGGTTCGTGCCGTAGACCATGTCGGTCGGTCCGCCATAGCTCACGGTCAGGCGCGCCTTGTCCACCTGGACCTGCGCCGTGTTCGACGGCGCCACGCTGAACGTCATGCCGCTGGCCGAATCGAGCCAGCTGGCCGCGTCGTGCGCCAGCGTGTAGTTGCCGGCCGCACTGCCGGTCAGCCCCGTCGCCCGGTACGTATAGCTGCCGGCCGGCGTACGGCTCTTCACCTCCACCGGATTGCCCGCGCCGTCCAGCAATTCGCCGGCGGCCTGCACGCTGTCCCCCGGCAGCGCGCCGTTCAGCGTGGCGGTCGGCAGCGGCGCGATGCCGTACGTGTCCTGCCAGTCCTTGTAGGTCGCGCTCAACGGGCGCGGCAGGATGTCGATGCGGCCCACCTCACCATTCAGGCCGGCGTCGCGCACGTAGTAGTTGGCGGCATCCTGGCCGCTCAGCGCGGCGGTCACGTAGTAGCTGCCGACCGCCTGGCGGCCGTCCAGCGACGCGACGGGGCCGCCGGGCAGCTGGATCTGCCCCGCCAACGCCACCTTGTCGCCGGCCAGCGGCGCGAAGCCCGTCATGCCGACGTGGGCGCCGCCGGTGCTGCCGTACACCAGGCTGTTCACCTGGTTGCTGCCCATGTCGATGCCGCCCAGCGAGAGCAGCGACCAGGTCGGGGCCACGACGCGCGGCACGATGGTCAGCGAGGCGTTCTCGTTGCCGCTCGCGGCCAGGCGGTAGTTGCCGGCGTCCGGACCGGACAGGCCCGCGGCCCGGGTCGCATACGTGCCGGCGTTCAGGTAGCCGCCGCTGGAATACGTGTCGCCGACCAGCAGCGTGGCGCCGAGCCAGACCCGGTCGTCCGGGAAGGCGAGGCCCACGAAGTCCGACTGGATGCTGACCGGCCCTTTGACGTCGCCGTACTGGCGCGTCGTATCGCCCAGGAAGTACGTCTTGTACGTGATGGTCTTGGGCACGATCGTGATCAGGCCATCGGAAGAGCCGACGCTCGTCACGCTGTAGTTGCCCGCATCGCGGCCCCGCAAGCCGAGGACCAGCGACACCGGGAACGGATAATCGCCCACCTGGCGCTTGGCGACGGTATTCGTCCAGTCGCCCTGCAGGATGATAGGCAGCGTCACGTCGTCGCCGGCGAGCACCCCGTTCAGCGTGTTGTGCAGGTCGACGCCGTTGACGACGGCGCCGTACACGTACGTGCCGGTGGGACCGGTATAGGTCAGCACCTTCGGCTTGACCGTCAGCGTGCCCGTGCCCGTGTCGTTCTGCAGCGTGTAGTTCGGATTGGCGTCCACCTGCGCGGTGGCCTGCACCGTATAGCTGCCGGCCGGCGTGCGGTCGGTCAGCGCCACCGCGCTGCCGTTCCGCGCCACCGCGACCTGCGTGTGCACGCCGAGCGTATCGCCCGCCAGCAGGCCGTCCAGCGTCACCGCGGGCGCGGCCAGCGTGCCGTACACGGACTGGCTGTTGTCGACGACGACGTTCAGCGGCCGCGGCGTCACCGTCAGCTGGCCGGTGACGTTGCCCGTCGCGGCAGACACGTAGTTGGCGCCCTGCGCGCCGCCGAAGCCCGTCACGCCGGCCGTGTATGTGCCCACGCCGGGCAGCGCGATGCCGGCGCCCTGGCCGTCCAGCGCCTGCACCCGCGGCAGCACGTCGTCGCCCGCCAGCAGGCCGGTCATGGCGACGGGATTGCCCGGCGTATTGCCGTACACCGCCGTGCCGTTGCCGACGGTCCAGCTGACCGGACGCTTCGCGATCGTCAGCGTGGCGTCCGTGTTGCCGGTGGGGCTCAGGACGTAATTGTCGCCGGTGCGCGGCAACCACACCGCTTTGATCGGATAGGTGCCCGCCGGCGTGCGCGGGTCGATGGCGGTGGCGGTGCCGCCCGCGATACCGGGGATCACGGACCAGATATCGAACAGGTCGCCGGTGAACGCGCCGTTCACCGTCACACCGGGCGTCGTGCCGCCATCCCCATAGGTCAGGTTCAGCGCGCCGATCGAATACGTCACGACCTTCGGCACCACGGTGGTCACCCCGTTCTGGCTGGCGCCCGGGTCGAGGGTGTAGTTGCTCGCCCCGGTCCCGGCCAGGGCGCCGATGCCCACTTCGTACTCGCCCACCGACGGCTTGTTGGCGACCGACGGGCGGCCCGTCACGGTCTTGCGCACGACCTGCGCGACGGCCTTGACGTCGTCCCCATTGACCACGCCGACCAGTGCCGGCGTCGGCAAGTCCAGGCCGTATTCCTGCGAGGCCGTCGCGCCGATCCAGCGCAGCGGCTTTTGCGCCACCACCATCGGCTGGCCCGCATGCGAACCCACGAGCGTGTAGTTGGCCGCATCGGCCCCGGACAGGCTCGTGATGGATTGCGTGTAGCTGCCCGCCGGCGTGGTCACGGCGGTCGTTCCCGTCAACCGCGTGCCGTTGACGTCGATGCCGACGGCGCCCGCCGTGACGGCGTCGCCGGACAGCACGTTGTTAAAGGTCACGGCACCCAGCGCGTCCGCCGAACCATAGGTGGAACGGGTGAGCGCGACGGAATAGTCCAGCACGCGCGGCGTGACGGTGAACGGCGTGTCGAGGTTACCGCTGGCGGCGATGCGGTAGTTCGCCGCATCCGCGCCGGTCAGGCCGGAGACGACGTAGTCGTAACTGCCGACCTTGAGACGCCCCGCGGGCACGGGCACGCCGCCGGACAGCACCGCCCCCAGCCCCGCGACGTCGTCGCCGGCCAGCGCGCCGACGAGACCCGTGATTTCGAAGCCCGTGTCGCCGTAAGTCAGCGTGGTATTGTGGGCCGCCTGATAGTTCACGGTCTTCGGCGCCACGGCCAGCGTGCCCGTCCAGGGTCCGGCCGCCAGCGTGTAATTGCCCGCGGCGGCGCCGGACAAGCCGGCCACCCCGTAATTCCACGTACCGGCCGGCGTCCTGTCGCTGAAGCCGTAGCCGGCGCCGACGGCGCCCAGCGTCTGCTCGGCGCCGCCGTTCAGCGTGCCGAGCACGGACAGCGCGTCGTTGTTGACGACGTTCGACAACGTGACGACGGACGCCGCCGTGCCGTACGTGCCCTGCATCGCGCCCACGTTCGGCGTCACGGTACGGCGCGTGACGGTCAGCGGCATGGAAACGGGAGTCATGTCGATGAAGTAGCCGCCCGACAGGCCCGTGTTGAACGCCGGGCTGGCGCTGCCGCCGAGGGTCAAGGTATGGCTGCCCACGTTGGCCGTGACACCCGGGCCGCTCGTCGCGAACGAGCCGGCGGCGAGGATATCGCCCATCGCATCGGACGCCGTGCCCGCCGTCACGTGCAGCAGCGGCGTGCCGAGCGCCGCCGCACCGGGCTCCGCGTCGCCGTACACGCGGCTCGTGCCCGCGTTGACGCCGTCGCCCAGCGCCAGGCGCGTGGTCTGCCCGCCGTTCAGGTGGCCGAGACGCGTGATGGTGCCGTTCTCGACGAACGTGAACGCCCCTTCGCCGCGCAGGTTGTCGGTGGCTTCCGTGGTCCAGTCCACGCGGTTGCCGCTCAGCGTGGCCGACATCGCCGAGACGCTCAGGTTGCCGGTCAGCGTGACCGTATTGGCGACGTTGATGTCGCCCGTCAGCGTGATGTACGGCGCCATGCCGGCAAAGGTGGCGCCCGGCGCGACGACGGCGGACAGGCCGTTGCCGTTGTAGCCGCCCAGGAAGATGCCGTCCGCGTCGCGCTCGGTATTGCCGGCGCCGTCGGACAGCGTCAGGGTCAACTTCCCGTTGCTGTTGATGAAATTGGCGCCGCCCAGGCGGATCTGGGCCGCGCCCGCGCCCCGCTCGCCGTCCACCACGCCGTGGCCGGCGGTGTCGTTGGCGACGATCGTCCAGTCGGCATCGGCCGTGCCGAAGATGCCGTTCAAGGTGACGGAGCGGCCGGCCGCCAGCGACAGCGCGCCCGCCGCACGATCGAACGGACGCGCGACGACGGCGTTGAAGGTGTTCCACTCGATGTCCTGGCTGGCCTTCAGGCTCACGCTGGTGCCGCTGCCCAGCAGCGCCACGAGGTCGGCGGAGTTCAGGTGGCTGACGGTGCCCGGGTTGTCGCCGTAGCCGACGCTGCCCGCGGTGCCGCCCGGCGTATCGTCGATCGCGATGTCCTGCGGGTCCAGCAGCAGCTTGCCGCCCTTGCCGAGGGCGATCCGGGCCAGCGCGACCGACTGCACGGTCGATTTCGACGAGACCTCCACGGCCCCCGCGGACTTTGCGCCGCCGGCCGCGATACTGCCCTGCATGGACGTGGCCTTGTCGCTCCACACGACGACGCTGCCGCCCTCGCCCGCCGCGCCGTGCGCGGACACGTCGATGTGGCTGGCCGCGTCGACCGACGTGACGGCCGCGTTGCCCGGCGCGGCTGCCGTGCCGAAGCGGCCGACATAGCGCTGCGCATCTTCCGGGTCCTTGGCCTTGCCGCCCTGGAAGCTGCCGCCCACGCGCACGAGGCCACCGCGGTCGACGCCGCTGGCATCCAGCGTGGCGCCAGCCAGCTCGACCTGTTGTCCGCCGACGTCGATGCGCCCCGCCGCGCCCTGCGCTGCGGAGACGTCGAGCGTGCCGGACACCCGCACCGCACCGCCCTCGCCGCCTTCCAGCACGATCGCGCCGTCGCGGCCCGACACGCTGCGCGCGCGGATGGTGCCGGGCATGTTCACCGCCTCGCGCAAGGCGTCGCGCACGGTGGACGCCTTCAGCATCACCAGGCCGCCCTCGGCGTCGATGACGCCCTGGTTGCCGACCAGCGCCTGGCCGTCCGCCGTCTTCGCATCGGCCGGCAGCAGCACCTGCAGAAAGCCGTCGCCGGAGAGGTCCAGCGTGGCCGCCTGCGCCGCGCCCAGCGCGACCTTGCCCAGCGGCGCGCTGATCACGCCGTCGTTGGCGACGCTCGATCCGAGCAGTGCCACGGTGCCGCCCGGCCCCGTCACGATCTGCCCTCGATTGACGACGGCGCCCCCTTTGCCGCTGAAGACGTTGCGGCCCGCCATGAAGTCGTCTTCCGACATGCCCAGCGTCGACGCGACGAAGCCGGCGCGCGTATCCACGACGCCCGTCGACGAAATCGCGATGCCGTTCTGGTTGATCAGGAACACGGACCCGTTGGCCTTCAGCGTGCCGGCGATATCGGTCGGCAGCGCGCCCTTGACGACGTTCAGCGTGGCCGCCGCGGCGTTCGGCTGGGCGAAATTCACCGTGCTGCCCTGGCCGATGTTGAAGGACGACCAGTTGACGACGGCGCGCTGCGTGTCCTGCCGGACGACCAGCGCGTTCGCGTTCGGCGTGCCGATCGTGGCTCTGCCGGCCGTGACGACCGCGCCGGTGGGCAGCGCTTGCGCGTGGGCCGGCAGCGGCGCCGCCATCGGCAGGCTGGCCGCGACCATCATCGGCCAGGCCATGTCGCGCCGTACGCGCGAGCTACGCAGGATCGTGTTCTTTCTCAAAATTGCACCTGTGCTTTGAAGAAGGCCTGGCTCGTGCGCCGGGCGCCCGGTGTGATGGATGCGCGGCCCCATTCCGCCGCCAGGCTGACGTCGTGCCAGCCGGCGCGCAGGCCGAGACCCCAGGACGTGGCGTGGCTTGGCGCCGAACCGCCGGCGAGACGCGTGGTCGGACGGGCCACCGCCCAGTACCCATACGGCAGCAGGCCGACGGCGCCCGGCAGCTGCCAGGGATGCGCCACTTCCTGCCGCAGCACCCAGCCGCCGTCATCCGACAGGCCGCCCGCCGTCAGGGCCGACAACCCGTCCTCGCCATCCATGCTGAAGACCTCCGCGCCGGGCATGACGCCGCGGAGCGCCTTCTGCCCGCGCAGCACCGTGTGGCCTTGCAGGCCCCATGCCAGCGGCGCGTCGTAGCCCACGTTGGCTTCCAGCTTGGTGAACGCGGCCGTGGCGCCGGGACGCGACATCGGGATGCCGCTGCGCGCGATCTCATCGCCGCCGCGGCCGCCGAAGCGCCCCGTCCCCTGCGACAGCGTGGCGCCGGCGCGCACCTGCCCGTCGGCGACGGCGCCGCTCCAGTCGGCGGACACGCGCGCCACGCGCAGCCGGTCGAGGTCTTGCGTGAACTGGAAGAACGGCAGCGAGTCGCTCTGGTGGCTGGCTTCCACCACGCCGGTCAACGTGAGTTCCTGCGACCGCGTGACGATGGCCGGATAGATCAGCCGCAGCGACCAGCGTTTCAACTGGCTGCGCGATGCCAGTTCCGCGATGGGAGCGCGGGGCCGCGTGTCCGACATCGTGAATTCGGGGTTGAGACTCAGGCCATTGGCCAGCAGGGGCACGATCAGGCCACCGCCCGCCACGCGGCGCGGCGCGTTCGCATGGAACGCGGTGCCCGGCGGGTAGCCGCCGGAAACGTACACGTACGCCTGTTCGCCCAGGCCGAGCGGCTGGTTGGCGCGCACCTGGGCCGTGAACTGCCACGGGCCGATGGCGTCGGACTGGCGGTTGTCGGACGAGATGCTGGCCGCCAGTGGCGCCATGGCCCCCTGCAGCACCAGCACGGTGCCGCCGGCTTCCCGGCCCGGGCCCAGCGCGCTGCGCAGGCCCAGGCCCGGGCCGCGGCCCGCCAGCGTGAGCGCCCGTTCCAGTTCCTCGGCGCGCAGGTGGCGGCGGCCCAGCAGCGGCTGCAGGGTCCTGCCGACCGCCTTGCGGGCCCGGGCGGGAACCGCGTCGAGGTTCAGCGCTTCGATGAAGCCGTCGAGGACGGTGATGCGCAGCGCCGCATCGTCGACCACCGATTGCGGCGGAATCACGACGCGGACCAGCGGGTAGCCCGCGTCCCGGTACAGCGCCTCGATGGCGTCGGCCAGCGCGTAGAGGTCGGCCACGGACATGCGCTGGCCGCGCAACGGCGCGATCAGGCGTTCGGTCCGGTCCGCGAACCCGTCGAACCCGTCCTGCACGCGCACGTCGCCCAGGCGCAGGAACAGTTTGTCGGCATTGGGCGGCGGCGCCGAGCGCAGCGGCTGGGGCGGCAAGGCGACCGGCGGCTGGGCCGGCGTCCCGGGCCGCAGGTCGCGCGGCGTCACCTGGGGCGCCTGCGGCACTTGTTGTTGGGCGAACGCGCCGCCATGCGCCAGCCCGAGCAGGGCAAGGCTGAGCAGCGACAAGATGGGCTGGCGGCGCACATGGCCGGGATGGTGGTCGACTGGCATTCGGGAAGACGGCTGGGCGGGCAATCGCACATTGAAAACAGGCAATATCGTAAGTACAATGAGTGTTGCTGTATGTAGCACAAAGGTGCTACATCGCATCACTGGCGATTTCCCGGCCCATCCGCCGTCGTACAATATGGCCATGACGCAACAAGCCTCCCTGCCCCTGATCCACGTCGCCATCGTCGAGGACGACCCCGACTTCAGCCGCGCGCTGTGCGGCGTGGTCGAGGCCGCTGCCGACATGCGCCTGACGGGCCAGGCGGGCAGCCGGGCGGACGGCCTGGCGATGCTGTCCGGTCCGCCGGCCGACGTGCTGCTGGTCGACCTGGGGCTGCCGGACGGTTCGGGGATCGACGTGATCCGCGCCGCCGCGCGCCAGTGGCCCAGCTGCAGCATCATGGTCAGCACCAATTTCGGCGACGAGACCCACGTCATGCGTTCGATCGAGGCCGGTGCGGCGGGTTACCTGCTGAAGGACAGTTCGCCCGCGCGCATGGGCGACGAAATTCGCAGCCTCGCCAACGGCGGCAGCCCGATCAGCCCCATCATCGCGCGCCAGGTGCTGGCCCGCTTCCGCAACGCGCCGCCCGCGCCAAGGCTCGACCCCGCCGCGCCGGACGACGAGGCCCCACAGCTGTCGCAACGCGAGAAGGAAGTGCTGGACTACATCACCAAGGGATTCACCGTGCAGGAGATCGCGGGCCTGATGCAGCTGTCGCACTTCACGGTGAAAACCTTCGTACGCCGCATCTACAGCAAACTCAAGGTCAGCTCCAAGGCCGAAGCGATCTTCGAGGCACGCAACCACGGCCTGCTGTCCTGACACCGATGAACGCCCGTTCCCAGCGCCTGGCCGGCGCCTTCCTGCTGTTCTTTTCCTGCGCCGTGCTGGTGGCCGGCGCCATCCTCAGTATCGACAAGGGCCATGGCGAGACCGCCGGCCTGCACCTGACGCGGGCGCAGTGGCTGCAGCAGCAGGTCGCGGGCTACACGCCGCCGCCCGCCACGCTGGACAGCCGCACGTTGCCGGGCACCTGGCAAGCGACGGCCCTGCCCTTCCGGCCCGCCATCGCGCTGCTGCGCCAGGCGCGCTCGGGCACGCGCGGCACGCCGGACAACGCGGCGCGCGTCACGTGGATCAGGGTGGACGTCGGCCAACCGCTCACGCGCGCGGGCACGCTGGCCCTGTACGGCGCGCGCATCAAGACGGACGGCACGGTCGCGGTCTACGTCAACGGGCGCCTGGCGCACCGCGCGCAGCAGAACGGCCCCCTGTACAACAGCACGCGCACGCCGCTCTGGCTGCCGCTCGAGCAGGGCCAGGACCAGGCGCCGGTGCGCGAGATCGTGCTGCGGCTCGAACATACGCCGCATTCGCAGGTGGCGTTGTCGTCGCTGTGGCTCGGTCCCGCCGACGCGCTGCACGCCGGCTACCAGGTGCGGCAATGGACGCAGCAGGAATTGCCCGCGCTGCTGAGCGCCGCCTTCATGGCCGTGGGCGTGTTCGCGCTGTTCGTGTGGTTCCGGCGCCCGCACGACCTGGCCTACCTGCTGTTCTTCAATCTGTCCGCCAGCGCCTTCATGCGCGGGCTGCATTTCTACGTCGGCCTGCCGATCGAGAACGACTGGTTCGCCTGGCTGACCGTCAACTCCCTGTTCTGGCTGGTGTTGTCCGTGCACTTCTTCCTGCGCCAGCTGCACGGCCAGCCGCTGGCCTGGCTGACGCGCGCCATGGTGGCGATCACGTCGCTCGTCGCGGTGCTGACGCTGCCCGTGCTGGCCGTGCTGCCGGCCATGCCGACCGTGACGCCGCTGATCTACCTGGTGGCAGCAATCATGAGCCTCGTGGCCTGCGTGGTGTCCGGCGTGTGCGCGTGGCGCCATTCCGGCGAAGGCCGCATGGTGGTGTGCGGGGTGTTCGGCTGCACCGCGCTGGGGATGACGGACTGGATGCTGCAGAATAACGTGGTCAGCCCGGAAGGCTGGTATTTCGGCGCCTACATGCCCGCGCTCTGCTTCATCGTGTTCGGCACGCTGATGTATCGCCGCTACGTGGCCGCCATCGCGGAAGTGGAACGGGTCAACGCCAGCCTGGCCGAGCGCCTGAAGGCGCGCGAGGCGGAACTGGAAGCGAGCCACCGCAGGCTGCGCGACATCGAAATGCGCCAGACCATCAGCGACGAACGCCAGCGGCTGATGCAGGACATGCACGACGGCCTGGGCTCGTCGCTGATCAGCGCCATCCGCTCGGTGGAACGCGGCGACCTGAGCGACGCGCGCGTGTCGCAGATCCTGAAGGACTGCCTCGACGACCTGAAGCTGACCATCGATTCGATGGAACCCGTCGATGCCGACCTGCTGCTCCTGCTGGCCACCCTGCGCTTCCGCCTGGAGCCGCGCCTGGAAGGCACGGGTGTCCACCTGCGCTGGGACGTGCGCGAGACGCCGACGCTGCCCTGGCTCAATCCGTCGAGCGCGCTGCACATCCTGCGCATCGTGCAGGAGAGTATCGCCAACATCCTGCGGCATACGCACGCGACCGAAATCCACGTCGGCACGGCGGTGCTGGACGATGGCGTGTGCATCCGCATCGGCGACAACGGCCAGGGCTTCGATCCGGAGAGTGCCCTGGCCCGCGGCGCCGGGCGCGGGTTGCAGAATCAGCGGCGCCGGGCGGCCGCGCTGGGCGGTCACGTGCAGTGGCAGTCGGGCGCCCTGGGCACGACGTTCACGCTCTGGCTGCCGCTCGCGCTCGCGCCCCCGGCCGCCTGACGCCGGCGAACCTGCCTCAGCCCTGCATCAGCGCCGTGATCTCCGCCGCGCTCAACGCGCCGTGGTAGATGCGGAAGTCGTCCAGCTTGCCGTTCAGGTACGGGTCGGCGCCATACTGCGAGCGGCCGATCCAGTTCTGCGTGGTGCGGCCGATGCGGAACGGCGCGAACGAGATCGACGTATTGGTGCCCACGACGTTGCCGTTGACGTACATCGTGCCGGTTTTTCCCGACAACGTGACGGCCACGTGCACCCATTGGCCGACCGGCAGCGCCGTGTTGCCGGCGATGTCCCGCCCGCCGAAGCCGGCGCTGTTCGTGATCGAGAACCGCGGCTTGCCGTCGGAAGCGCGCGGCGTGAGGAACATGTAATACCCGGTGTTCGAACCGAAGTCGAAGATGCGCGCCCACGTGCGGTTGGCATCCAGGTACACCCAGGTGGCGATGGTGAAGTCGGCCAGGTCGGCGACGACGCCGGGAGGCAGGACCAGGTAATCGTCGACGCCGTCCAGCGCCACGGCGTTGCCGCGCCTGCCGGCGACCCGGGCGGCGCCATTGACCAGCGTGGCATCGTGCCCGTTGCCCGTCGCGTCCGCCGCCGTCGCGCCGCCCGTTTCGTCGAACGCCAGGTACGTGTGCAGCTGGTGCGCGAGGAATACCTTGGCCTCGTTGGAGACGCCCGTCTCGCCGGACGGCGTCAGCGCGGTCACCACGTAATGGCAGATGTCCGCGTCCATGCCGGTGTCGGTGTACGTCAGCAGGCCGGCGATGCCGCCGGCGATCGTCGTGTACGGACCGCCCGGCGCGGTGGCGCGCTTGACGTTGTAGCCGGTCGCATACGCGGTGCCCCACCACGACAGCTCCACCTGCCCGCCCGTCAGCCGCGCCGTCAGACCGCTCGGGTTGGCGCCGGCCGCGATCGGGTCGCGGGTGAAGGTCAGCGTGCCGACGCCGAGCTGGTCGCCGTTGCCGCCGTCGCCCTCCGCGCGCAGCTTCGCCGCCATCTGCGCGGTCCAGGGCGCGTCCAGCCCCAGGCGGTTCACGTAGTGGTTGTGGATCATTTCCCACACCGGCCGCCAGAACGGCAGGCCGGCGTTGGAGATGGCGCCTTGCGTGCCCAGCACGTTCCGGTAGGTCGTGAACGGCATCGACGTGTAGTACAGGTTGCCGTCGGCGTCGGCCAGGTTGGACTTGGCCACGTACTCGGCGCCGGCCAGGAACCGGTTGTTGTCGTAGGCGTAGAAATCGTCGCCCTGGTTCCATGCCATCTCGCAGAACGACGCCGCCAGGCCGACGCCGAGCGTGCAATGCCCCTGGTCGCGGCCGCTCTCCTGCCACTGGCCGAGATAGCCGGGATGGACGTAGTACACCGCGCGATTCGCGGTGCCGTTGCCCAGGCCGGTCGTGTAGTACGCGACCGCCTCGTTGTAGATATCCTCGCGGTCGCACAGCACGCCGATGGCCAGCATCGAGGCCAGCGTGCACTGGTCCCAGTTGGCCCAGTAGTTGGTGATGTCGGCATCGTTGTGCTGCACGAGGAACTGGTGGTTCAGCGGATAGAACACGTTCAGCATCATGGCCTGGAACTGCGCGAAATCGGCGGCCGCATAGCCGGGATAGGTGCGCATGATCTCGGCGGCATTGGCGAATTCGTAGCCGTAGATGCCGGCGGCCAGGAAGCGGTCGGCGTTGCCGCCGATGCCCTTCAGGGTGTAGGCCCAGGCGTTGAGGAAGGACACCGCCTTGTCCGCGTACGCGGTGTCGCCGGACACCTTCCAGCGCACCGCCAGCTGATAGGCGCGCGCAATATCGATATACAGCTGGGCGAAGTTCTGCCCGGTGCCGCCGCGGATCACCCATTCCAGCGGCCGCGGCCAGTTGTTGAGATGGGACCGGCCGGTGTTGAGCAACGCATGCCAGCCGTCGACCCAGGGCTGCTCGCCCGCCGCGACCTTCGCGCGCATGCGGGCGAAATCGGCCTCCGTGTGCAGCAGGCCGGGGTGCACGAACGTGCGCGGCGCGGTGGTGCTCTCCGCCAGCAGCCGGGTGCCGCCTCCGGTCGCGACGCCGGAGACGGCAGCGCTTCCATCCTGGCCGCTTCCGCAGCCGACGAGCGCCACGGGACCCAGGGCTGCGAGACTCAGGGAACCGGCACAAAAAGCCCTGCGTTCCAACGAAATGGTGTGTTTGTTTTTCGACATGGTCGCCTTATGTTCACGGGATCGGGGACAGCGGATTTCCTGCGCATAGGATTATGAACATAATATTCCTTTGCGGCAATATGCCCCCCTGCTATCGACATGCCCCCGGCCATCGCAATGCATTGACACACGGACGGAAACCGGCGAGACTCAGCAACTATGTTAGCGCTCTTTGTTTGATGGTACAAAATGTTATAGACCCATCGTTCAATCCCGATCCGCCCTGTCACCGCCACGCTCGCCTGCCGCGCGGCCATCGGGGCCCAGCGCAGAATTCGCCGTGCCACAATCAATGAACCGGCGCCCGCCGCAGATGTAATAACAAACCAAGGAGACTTTTATGAGTACCAGTGCCGTCGAGAGCACCCATACCATTCAGGAGGCGGAAAACACCCGCCTCATCATTCTGATCAGCTGTGTCGCCACCATCGGCGGCTTCCTGTTCGGCTTCGACAGCGGCGTCATCAACGGCACCGTCGACGGCCTGAAGCAGGCTTTCCATTCGACCGACGCCGAACTCGGATTCGAAGTCGCGTCGATGCTGCTGGGCTGCGCGCTCGGCGCCTTCACCGCCGGCCGGCTGGGCGACCTCTGGGGCCGCCGTACCGTGCTGCTCATCGCGTCCGTGATGTTCCTGCTGTCGGCGCTGGGCGCGGGCTTTGCAACGAACTCGTTCGTCTTCGTCGCCGCCCGCGTGCTGGGCGGCTTTGCGGTCGGCGCGGCCAGCGTGATGTCGCCGGCCTACATCGCCGAGGTGGCCTCGGCCCGCTACCGTGGCCGGCTGGCGACGGTCCAGCAGATCGCCATCATCAGCGGCCTGTTCTGCGCCTTCCTGAGCAACTACGTCCTCGCGCAGGCGGCCGGCGGCTCGACCGGCGTGCTGTGGCTGGGACAGGAGGCATGGCGCTGGATGTTCTGGATGATGGCCATTCCCTCCGTGCTGTTCCTGCTGCTGCTGCTGACGATCCCGGAAAGCCCGCGCTTCCTCGTCGCCAAGAAGCGCAAGGACGAAGCGCTGGCCGTGCTGGAACGCCTGTACGGCGCCGCCACGGCGCGCGCGAAATTCAGCGCGATCGACGTGTCGCTGGCCGAAGACCACCACCGCCCGCGCCTGTCCGACCTGGTCAACAAGACGACCGGCAAGCTGCGCCCGATCGTGTGGGTCGGCATCGGCCTGGCGACGTTCCAGCAGCTGGTCGGCATCAACGTGGTGTTCTACTACGGCGCGGTGCTGTGGCAGGCCGTGGGCTTTTCCGAGAGCGATGCCCTGCTGATCAACGTCCTGTCGGGCGGCCTGAGCATCGGCGCCTGCATCGTCACGGTATTCCTGATCGACCGCATCGGCCGCAAGCCCCTGCTGTGGATCGGCTCCGCCGGCATGGCGGTGACGCTCGGCCTGGTGACGTTCGCCTTCGCCAGCGCCTCGCTCGACGCAAACGGCAAACTGGCCCTGACCGGCTCGATGGGCGTGATGGCCCTCGTCGCGGCAAATATTTATGTGATCTTCTTCAACATTTCCTGGGGTCCGGTGATGTGGGTCATGCTGGGCGAGATGTTCCCCAACCAGATCCGCGGTTCCGGCCTGGCGGTCGCCGGCGCGGCCCAGTGGACGTCCAATTTCCTGATCACGGTGACCTTCCCGATCCTGCTCACCAGCATCGGCCTGGCGGGCGCTTACGGCCTGTACACCATCGCCGCGGTGATCTCGGTCTTCTTCGTGCTGCGCTATGTGCATGAAACGCGCGGCAAGGAACTGGAGCAGATGGAAGGCTGACGGCGCGCTAGCCGCCAACAAAAAAGGGCGTTGATGATCGAATCCGGATCATCGACGCCCTTTCGTTGTTTACGGAGACTGGGTTCGACTACTTGAACCGATCAAAGAACGCCTTGGACTCCTGCGCGGAAAAATTGGGGTACCAGTGGCCGCCGGTCTCGGTGCCGCACCAGATCACGGGCTTGCCGCTGTCGCAGCCCTCAGCGCTCAGGGCTTTAGCGACCTACGCCAACCTCTTCGAATCAAACCAGCATCGATTGCTGGGCGAAGATTCCCGCCATCGCGCCCTGCGATGACGCCTGGGTGACCGAGGGCAAGAAGGGGGTGGCGAGGTCGCCGGCGGCGTAGATGCCGGGCACGCTGGTCTGGCGGCGCTCGTCGACCTTCAGGACGATGCCGACGGGCGTATCCACCGTGGCGAGGCCCAGTGATTCATGCAGGCTCGCGGACGGCTTGTTGCGTGGCTGGGAGAACAGGATGTCGACCGCGGTATGACGGCCGCTATCGAGATTGACGGTGGTGATATGACCCTCGTGATGGGCGATCTCGACGATCCGGCCGTCGACGACAACGATACTGCGGCGCGCCAGATCGGCCCGGATATCGGGCGGAATGTCATGGCCATCCGCGAAGACACTCAACTTGTCGGTCCAATCCTGGAACAGCCTGGCAGACTGGTGCGACTGCGGGCCGGACCAGACGAGGCCCCAATGCCGGCCGGCGACTTCAAATCCGTCGCAATACGGACAGGGCACGATGGACGTGCCCCAGCTTTCGGCGAAGCCTGGGACGTCGGGCATCTGGTCGACGACGCCATAGCTCAGGATCAGGCGGCGCGCCCGAAGGCTTTCGTTATCGTCAGTGACGACGCAGAAATCGTCGATGGCGCCGGACACGCTCTCGGCCCGGGCATTGACCAGCCTGATCGTTGGATAGCGCGCCAGCTGCTGCCGCGCCTCGGCCAGGATGTCAAGCGGCGGCTTGTGATCGTGGCCGAGCAGACCATGCGAATGGCCGGCGAAGCGGTTGCGCGGCCGGCCCGTATCGAGAACGGTGACCTTGCGGCGGGCACGGCCGAGCTGCAGGGCGGCGGC
>CBIHRX010000027.1:0-36134 GCA_966212555.1 uncultured Massilia sp. | reverse complement strand
GAAATGCACCGCATCGACGGCAAGTGGTACATCTATTTCACGGCCGGCAGCGTCGAGCATCCTTGGGAGATCCGGTTGTACGCCCTGGAAAACGCGTCCGCCGATCCGTTCGCGGGCGAGTGGGTCGAGCGCGGCCAGATCAAGACGGGCTGGGAATCGTTCTCGCTGGACGCCACCACGTTCGAACATCGCGGCCAGCGCTACCTCGTGTGGACGCAGACGGCGCCGGACGGCAGCAAGGGCACCAACATCTACCTGGCGAAGATGGACACGCCGCTGTCGATCAAGGGCCCGGCCGTGTTGCTGACGAAGCCCGAGTACGCGTGGGAGAAAGTCAAATTCGCCGTCGACGAGGGCCCGGCCGTGCTGGTGAGCCACGGCCGCGTGTTCGTCACGTTCTCGGCCAGCGCGACGGATGCGAACTACTGCCTCGGCATGGTCAGCGCCCCGGCCGACGCCGACCTCCTCGACGCGAAGTCGTGGACCAAGCTGCCCGAACCCGTCTTCCGGAGCAGCGAGAAGAACGGCCAGTGGGGCCCGGGCCACAACTCGTTCACGACGACGCCGGACGGCAAGACCGACGTGCTGGTCTACCACGCGCGCAACTACCGCGAGATCCAGGGCGATTCGCTGCACGACCCGAACCGTCACACGCGCGCGCAGGTCATCCGCTGGCGCGCGGACGGGATGCCGGATTTCGGCGAGCCGGTCGCGGACGCCAAGCGGTAATCCTATCGTTGCTTTACCGCCCGGCACACTGGCATTGTGACCGGAAAGTCTGGTATTGTTGTCGTCGTCGCAACAAAAAACAAGACGGAGGACACAATGAACGGTGCGGGCGGTACGAGCGGAGGAACGGGCCAGTTCTTCCTGGGGCTGGTCCTGATGTGCGGGGGCTTCTACCTGCTGCTCAACAGCGTGGTGGTGAGTTCCAGCTTCGGCCTCGGCATGCGCCTGTTCGGCGTGGGCGGCTACGGCATCACGGGCGGGATTGTCCTCATTCCCCTCGTGATCGGCATCGCGATGATTTTCTATAACGCCCGCAACGTGCTGGGCTGGCTCCTGTCGATCTGCGCGTTCGCCGCGCTCGTGTTCGGCGTCATCTCTTCCGTCAACATGTCGCTGCGCACGATGTCGGCATTTGAACTCATCTGCATCCTCACGCTGGCGTTCGGCGGCCTTGGACTGTTCCTGCGCTCGCTGCGCAGTGCGGCCCGGGATGAAGCGGCGACGGCGGCGCCCGAACGCCGCCTGCGTTCCTGATCAGCGGATGCCCGCCTCGGTCTCCTGGCGCAGCCGTGCGCGCCAGGCGCCCAGGGCGGACAGGGCGGCATGGAACTTACGTTCGATCAGGTCGGCCTCGACCGGGGTGACGGTACCGTCGAGCAGGGCGGTCGACACCGCCTCGGCCACGGCGCCCACGTCGCTCATCACGCGGCAGACGGTCTGCGACAAGTCGTCCTGGCGCGCCTGCTCCGGCTGCGGCACGACGAACGCGGCCATCCCGTGGCGCACCAGCAGCGCATGCAGCGGCAGGTGCGCCTCCTGCACGCCCGCCTTGTGGCAGCACTCGACGATCCGCGACACCTCTTCGAACGACGGGTAATGCGATGCGATCGTGGGCGACAGCTTGTTGCGCAAGACATTGGCGGACATGTCCAGTTCGCGCGCCAGCGCGTCGATGCCGCCCGGGTACTTGCGCGCCACGGTGTACAGGGCATCGTGCTGGTTCATGTCGAGGTAACGGCGGGTCATGGTATTCCTTTGCTAATTTTACCGGTGCGTGCGACCATCGCGGTCGTTATGCTAATTCTAACTTTCGATCGCTTCCATGACCATGTTGAAGTCTTATAACGTCGCGTTCGTGCTGGCCCTGCTGCTGCCGCTGGCGCATGTCGGCGCCGTCGACGCCCGGCCGTCTTCGTCGAGCTCCTTCAAGAGCGGCTTTTCGTCGCAGCGCTCGTCGCCGTCGAAGCCGTCGTATTCGTCGGCGAAGTCGAGCGGCACCAGTTTCGGTTCGTTCAGCCGGCGGTCGTCGCCGCCCGATGCGGCGCCGGCGCAGCCGAGCAAGCCGTCGGGCGGCTTCGGCTCGTTCGGCCGCGGGTCCGCCACGCCGCAGAAATCGGATTCGGCGCTGTCGCAAAAGCTGGACAAGAACACGTCGGAAGCGAACGCGCTGCGCACGCTGGACGCGCGCCGGCAGGCGCAGGCCGACGCTGCCCGCGACACGCGCCCGGTGCCGGGCTACGAGCAGGGCGTGTCCGGCCGGGGCGCGCCGACGTATGCGCCGCCGCCTGTGCAACAACAGCAGCCGCCGGTCGTCGTGCGCCAGGACAGCGGCCTGGGACACGTGATCGCGGGCGCCATGATCGCGAACGCGTCGCGGGGCGCGCATGCGAACAGCAACGGCTATCCGGGCGGGTATGCAGGTCAGGGTGCACCCGCGCCTTCCGGCGGCGGCACGTCGTTCCTCGGCGTGTTCCTGACCTTGTGCGTGCTGGCGCTGATCGGCTGGGGATTGTACTTCGCGTGGCGCCGCCTGCGCCGCGGCCGGGAAGCCAAGAAACCGAATTATTCGTTCGAAAGGAATTGACGAGAATGGCCTGGAAGGATGTCTTCAGCTACGTGCGTGCGGTGGCCGCGAACAAGGGCGTGACGAAGGGCGAGACCCGCGCGGACGACGACGTGCCGCTGGGCGCGCGCATCGGCAGCGTCGTGCAGATCCAGATGTCGCCGATCATCCGCGCACAGGCGAACGGCTCGCTGATCGCGATGCCGGCGGCGGCGGACACGCGCATCCTGGCCGTGTCGCAAATCCGGCTGCAACCGGACACGGAGCTGTACCGCCTGTACCTCGACAAGGGCGACGACGCGGCCGACGAGAAATTCCTGCAGGTGTTCTGCGGCGACGACGGCAGGGTGGCCGAAGTCCTGTACTGCACCCAGCTGGCGCGCATCATTCCGGAGACGGCCGACGACCAGGATGCCTACACGGGCAGGGCCGGTTACGGCCTGGGCGACGCGGGCTACACGCTGTGGCGCGAACAGCTGGCCGACATGCTGGACGCGGCGGAATTGGCGACCGTGTTCGGCGAGTCGGACCGTGTCGACTACACCCGCGATGCGGGCGCGCCGGACAAGCAGTTCGTCAACCCGTTCAAGGGCCGCGAGACGCGCATCGACGACGCGGCAGGGCAGCGCGGCCTGCGCCAGGAAATGTATTTCATGCCGTACGTGCGCCGGCTGGCGGACGGCGGCCGCGAATATTTATTGATCACGACGGAGATCGTGGAAAGCGTCGATGGCGATGCGGGCAAGCGCGGGATCCATGTCGATTTCGTCATCGGCATCCCGATGGAACAAGAGCGCATCGTCATCCAATAACCGTAACAACCGTATTCTTCACCGCACGAAAGGAACAACAATGAGCAACGCTAGTGGATGGGGCCTGACCGCACGACTGGTCACGAAGCATTTCGGCGTACTGGGCAACCGTATCTCGGAAATCATCGCCAACTTCGACCCCGAAACCGCGACCGAGGCCGACCGCGACCGCCTGGTCGCCACCCTGCGCGAGACGGCGCAACTGCTGGCGACGTCGCGCGCGTCGTTCGACAAGGAGCATGGCGACGTGGTGAACCTGCAGAACCTGATCGCCAACGACGAACGCGCCGCCGAGAAGCTGGCCGAGCGCCTGGCCGCCGGCACGATCTCGGAAGCGACCGTGACGATGTTCTGCGACGAGCTGGAAGCGAACAAGGCGCGCCTGCCGCAGGAAATCCAGGAAGAGGCGGACGCGAAGGCGTACATGGACGAACTGCAGAAGATCGTCGACGCGTTGTCGAAGCAGCTGGCCGAATTCGATGCCCAGGCCAAGAAGGCGATGCAGGCGCTGGCTTCCGCCAAGGCGCAGAAGGAGCTGCAGGAACTGCGCATCGAGCGCCAGGAACAGCTGAACGGCCTGACGAGCATGCGCGGCAACTCGACGGCGCTGTCCGCGCTGACCCGCCGCGCCCAGGCCGTGACGAACGAGGCGTCCGGCCTGCGCATCGTCGCCGACATCGGCCAGAAGCCGCTGGACCAGCAGGCGGAACTGGATGCGATCCGCAAGTCCGTCAGCCAGCCGGAGACGGCTGGCGAGAGCGCACTGGAACGCCTCAAGCGCCTGTCGGGCAAGACGGCAGCCTGAGGATGCGTGATCCGGTCAGTCGTTCGGCTGGCCGGGTTTCAGCGCCACCTGCTTGATCGACCCATCGGCGCCGTATTCCAGCGGCGCGATGGCGATCGAGCGGCGGTAGCCGCCACCGCCCGGCAGCAGGGCGTCGTGGTAGAACACCCAGCTTTTTCCGCCGTGTTCGAGGATGGCCTGGTGGTTCGTCGAAATCTTGAGGTAGTCGATCATGACGCCGCGGTACGTGAAGGGCCCCATCGGCGAGTTCGCGGTCGCGTACAGGATCTGTCCGGGCCAGCCGGACGAGAACGAGAAGTAGTACACGCCGTTATGTTCGTGCATGAACGGTGCTTCGCCATACTTTTTCTTCGGGTCGGACGCCGGCAGGCCGTCGATCGTCACGATGCGGATCGGGCCGTCCAGCGAGATCATGTCGGCCTTCAGCTTCACGACCTTCGGCACGCGCGTGCCGAAATACATGTACGCCTGCCCATCCTTGTCGACGAAGACGGCCGGATCGATCGGCTCGTCGCCCGCGTTCACGTCGCGTTCCCGGTCGACGAGCGGGTCGTTGCGCGCATCGACGAAGCCGCCGTCCGGGCGATCCGACACGGCCACGCCGATCTTGTCGCCGCCGACGGGCGCATAGAAGTAATACTTGCCGTTGCGGTACGCCGCTTCCGGCGCCCAGGCCTTCGCATCGGGACGCGCCCACTTGAACACGGTGACGGCGAGCGGCACCCCGGCGTCGCGCCACGTCTTCATGTCGGGCGACGTGTACAAACGCCACGTGACGGAATCCCAGTATTTGCCGGTGTTCGACGCGTCGTCCGTCGCGTACAGGAAGAACTTGTCGCCCTTCGCGGCGGGGAAAAAGTGCGGCGACGGGTCGGCGTTGAAGCGGGAAGCGATGGGCCGGCCCGTCTCCGGCGCGGCGGCGTGCGCGGCCAGAGTAGTCGACAGGACAGTCGACAGGGCGGGAATGAGAACGGCGAATAAACGGCGTGGCATCTGCATGGCGGCTCTTGGTCGAAATAGGAACGAGCACGCATGCTAGCACAGGTCGTGCCCCGAATGATATCGATAACTAAATTTTCGCGCGCCGGCTGGAATCGTGTGCCAGGACCAGGAAAATCGCACCGCCGAAAATCCATACGTCGGCGACGTTGAACGAATACGGATTGGCGATGCCGCAGCAGCTCACGTTGAGGTAATCGGCCACCGCGCCGTAGACGATCCGGTCGTAGGCATTGCCGAGGGCGCCGCCGATGACGGCGCCGCACGCCAGCAACAACGGCCAGCCGGACTTGTTGGTTGCCCAGTATGCCAGCGCAAGGGAGGCGATGACACTGAGCGCGACGAGCAGCCAGCGGGCGTCGACGCCGTTCAGCAAGCCGAAATTGACGCCTTTGTTCCAGGCCATCACGAAATTGAGGTATGGGGGCCAGGCGGCGATCTTCTGGACGGACGCAAGGTCGAGCCGCTCGACGATGACGATCTTGGAGAGGCGGTCGAGGCCGAAGAAAACCAGCGATGCGACCGCGATGCGTAGCAGGGGCATGAAGGAAGCCATTCGTGTCGTCATTCAGCGCCTTCTCGGTTCGGCCCGAATACGTCGTCGAAATGCGCACCCTGGGTCAGCCGCGCCAGCGACGCGTACAGCGTGCGCGGCGGATGACGCTCGAGCACCTCGGCTGCCGCGCATTTGGCGGCCTGGTAGTTGCGCACGATCTGGCCCCGGTCGCCATGCCAGAAGCGGCGCACGGTCGTCAGTTGGCGCACCTGCCGGATGCGCTGTTCGCCGACGGCGCCGCAGTCGATGCGGTAGGGCTCGCGGCGGTCGAGCTGCACGGCGACGCCCTCGTCGAACCACACGGGCAGTTCGACGGCCCGGGTCCAGATCCCGAGGCGGTGCGCCACTTCGGCATGTACCAGTTCGTGGGCCGTGACGTCGATGCTGAAGTGCGCCAGGTTCAGTACCACCTCGGTGCGCAACGGCGAGATGAATGCCGTGCCGGGGACGTCGTCCGCCAGGCCGAAGCGCGCCGCTTCGCGGTCGTTGGCCGCGATGATCGTCGTCGGCCGCGCCACGGGCATGCCGAACGTCTCCGCGATCCGCCCGCGGGCCGCGTACAAGGCACTCAAGGCGCGCCGGCGCTCATCGAGCGGCAGATCGCGCGCGGCATACACGCCGTCGTCGATCTGCACATAGTCCCCGGCGCCGACGAAGGCGCGGCTCACCCAGGCGGACGAGCACAGCGCGCGGACAGGTAGGGCCAGCGCCGATGCGCACAACAGGAGTTTAATGAATGTTTTCATGCAGCCGATATGGAGTCGAGGCTGGAAAGATTATCGAAAATCCTGACCGGGAAATGCGCGGATTCTCACACCAGCGGTAAGGCGGCGATCGGCCGAACCGTGCTATTCTCGGCGCATGCATAGCAAGCACATCGTATTCGGCCCGATCGCGGCCATGTCGCTCGCCGCAGCCGTCATCGGCACGGCCTCCGCCGCCACGCTGTCCGTCGGCCCCGGCAAGGCCTTTTCCGCACCGTGCGCCGCCATCGCCGCGGCCCGGGACGGCGACACGATCGAGATCGAAGGCGGCACCACGTACAAGGGCGACGCCTGCAGGATCGCCCGCAACGGCCTGACGATCCGCGGCGTGAACGGTCGTCCGCAAATCGACGCGGCCGGCAAGGAACACGGCGGCAAGGGGACCTGGGTCGTCACCGGCAACGACATTGTCGTCGACAACGTCGAGATGGTCGGCGCGAAGGTGGCCGACCAGAACGGCGCGGCGCTGCGCCTGGAGGGCACCAACTTCACGCTGCGCCACAGCTTCCTGCACGATAACGAGAACGGCATTCTCAGCGGTCACAACGAGAACAGCGACATCCTGATCGAATACACCGAATTCGGTCACAATGGTCACGGCGACGGCCAGACCCACAACCTGTATATCGGCAAGGCCCGGAGCCTGACGTTCCGCTACAACTATTCGCACGATGCGAACGTCGGCCACGACCTGAAGTCGCGCGCGATGACGAACACGATCGTCTACAACCGCTTCTCGAGCACGAATCCCGGCGAAAAAGGCAGCACGGCCCCGGGCCAGCCAAGCTACGAGATCGACCTCCCGAACGCGGGCACAGCCTACGTCATCGGCAACGTCATCCAGCAGCCGGCCGCCAACCAGAATCCCGCCATCGTGGCGTACGGCGAGGAAGGGGCGACCAATCCGGGCCAGGACCTCTATTTCGTCAACAATACGGTCGTGAACGACTTTGCCGGCGGGACGTTCCTGTTTGTCAGCGGCAAGGTGTCGACGCCCGCGCTCATCCAGAACAATATTTTCGTCGGCAACGGCACACTCGTCAGCCAGGCCAGCGCCATACTGAAGAATAATTATCGCGCGTTCGCGCCGGACATCGCCGATCGCTCGACCGCCAGCCTGCGGCGATTTGCCGGGGCACTCGTCATCGACGCGGGCACCGACCCGGGCAAGTCGGCTTCCGGCGTGGCGCTTGCACCGACCGGGCAGTACAAGGATGTCGCGTCGGGCGAGGCGCGTGCCGTCGCCGGCGCGCTGGACCTCGGCGCCTACGAGATGCCGGGCACCACGGCCGCTGCGAAAGCGGTGACCTGGACCGAATGCGCCGCCGAGGGCAAGGACTGCCGCTTCGGCGGCACGCGCGAGGTGCGTTTCGGCAGCGAGGGCGTGTACACGTCGAAGATCGCGACCGCATCGACGCCTTGCTCCGTTGCCGCGTTCGGCGACCCGGCGCGCGGTCTTGCCAAGACGTGCAGTTATGCCAGCGTCACCGCGGTGGCGCCGGCCGCGCTGCGGAAAACCGCCGCGGCAAGCGCCTGGACGCCTTGCGCGGGCGAGGGCGCCATCTGCCAGCTCAGCGGCACCAACAGGGTGCGTTACGGTACCGAAACCAGGAACGTGACCAAGGTGCTCACGGGGCCCGTGACCTGCTCGAACGCCACGTTCGGGGATCCCGCCCATGGTGCTCTCAAGACCTGCAGTTATCGAGCCGGACGTTGACCGCACCGTCCATCGGTGGGCCATTCTCTTGTATGGTTTTCAACTGGGACATTTTGTCCCGATGTATGGAAATTGCTTTTAAGTAGAATGGCTCTGTCGACGTCGTGCTCCCCACGATGGATGGTCAAGTCACAGCCTGGAAATACTCAGAATCATGGAATGGATCCCTGTCGTCTTCGTTGTATTCAAGTTTCTCGTGCTGGCCACGGGCATGTTCTTCGCCATCAAGTGGCATTACGACCAGGGCAGGAAGGGCAAGCAGGAGGAGCAGCGCGCCGTGCTGCGCGCCAGCGGCAAGGTCGCCGCCGTCTTCCTGCTGTCGCTCCTGGGCCTGGGGCTCGTCACCTTCGCGTTCGGCAGGATGCTCGGCCTGGACTTGTCCCTCTCATGACCGGCACGCCGGGAACTTTTCCCGCTGCCGGTTGACGTTCTTGACGAACTCTTCCGCTTTATCCTGCGGATAGGTTTGTACCTGGTCGTTGATCTTGACCTTGTTGAACACTTCCTTGCCCTGGCACGTGACCAGAACGACCTCGCCACGTCGAACCAGTGCGGATCGCATGTCGGCCAGCGGCAGCGCGAGGCTGTGGTCGAGCACCTGTTTTACGCCGCTGAGCGCCATCGTCTTCAGCATGTTACCGAGAAAACCCTCGTCTTTTTCGCGAGCGTCCTCCGGCTCCCCGACCTGCTTCATGCCGTAGTCCGTGAGCTGCATGTACACCGCATCGTCCTTCAGCATCAGTTCGGTCCATCGGCTCGTCGACTGCACGTAGGGCTTCCCCGATGCGGGCTGCTGGCGGGGACCGACACGCTCGGGACCATCCCCCTCGCTCGCATCCATCGAGATGGTCGAGCGTTGACGGTTTTCGCCGGCTTGGGCGGCGTGGGCAAAGGTCGTTGTCGCCAGGACGGCGGTGGCGCACAGGATGACGCGGATCGTGTTCATGGTTTTTCCAGAAGTCGTTTCAGGATCGCGGACGTCTCGAACGTCCGTGTTTCGCTAGCGGGATGACGATAGCTGGAGCGGCGCACGGCAGAGCGCTGTTTGCGACGAACGGCGATATCCGGGTGGCAGACGGCGATAATCAGCCTTCGCTCCGTTTGGCACGCGCCGCCGCCGGCTTCTTCGGCTTCGGCGGCGGCATGATCGCGGCCGTCTCCAGCAACAGGCGGCGCAGCGCCTCCGGCTCGTCCAGCAATTCGTCGGCGACCGGATAGTCCTTGGCGCCGGGGTAGGGCGGCCCTTGCGGCAGGTCGGGCGCGAGGCGCGCGGCGGCCTCGGACGGTTTCACGAACAGGCTGCCGTCGCAGGCGAAGGCGACGACCTTGTCGTCCACGTACAGCGCGTATTCGCCGAACATCTTCCGGTGCGTCAGCCGTGCTCCCAATCCCACCACTTCCGCGACGTAGTCGATGAAGCTCTTGTCCGTTGCCATGCGCATTCTCCGTGCGTGATCGAAACCGCCAGCGTAGCCCGGCCCGGCGGTTCGATCAAGGCCTCAGAACGCCAGATGGCCGTCGACGCAGGTGACGGCGTTGCCGCCGACCCGGATCGCATCCGCCGCAATCTGCAGGCGCAGGATGCCGGCCCGGCCGACGGCCGCGCCCTGGCTGGACAGGAAGTCGCGGCCGAACGCATCCACCTGGCCCGTATGGCGCAGCCAGGCCGCGATGGAGCCGTTGCCGCTGCCGCAGACCGGGTCTTCGTCCACGCCGTGCGCGGGCGCGAACGCGCGTACCTCGATGCGGGCGGCGTTGCCGTCGGTGTGCGGGCCGAACACGATCACGCCCGTGTTCCCGGCCGCGGCATCGATCGCCTTCATCCGGCCAAGATCGGGCGCGGCGCCCAGCACCGCGCGCGCATCCGGCAACTGCGCGACGACCCAGCGCGTGCCGGCGTCGACGAGGCACGGCGGGGCGATGCCGGCCAGCGGCGTGCCGAGGATGCGCGCCAGTTCGTCCGCCTGCGCCGCGTCCAGCGGCGTGATTGTGGTCGCCGGCAGCGCGAACGCGATCCAGCGCGCGCCGTCGTCCGCGTATGTGACGTCCAGCCGGACCGGTCCCGCCGCGCATTCCTGCACGAGGACGCCGTCACGCGGCGCGATCCTGCCCGCTTCCAGCAGTGCGTGCGCGGTGCCGATGGTCGGATGGCCGGCGAACGGCAGTTCGGCGCCGGGCGTGAAGATGCGCACGCGGTAGTCGGCGCCGGCCTGCGTGGGGCGCAGCACGAATGTCGTCTCGGACAGATTGGTCCAGTTGGCGATGCGCTGCATCTGCGCGGCCGAGAGGTCGTCGGCGTCGAACACGACGGCGAGCGGATTGCCCAGGAACGGGGTGGCGGTGAAGACGTCGACGGTCTTGAAGGGGTGGCGTGCCATGCGGGTCTCGTGCTGTTGGGATGCGTCCAGTCTACGCAACGGCAAGGCGCACCGACAGATACAGTCGGCGGATGGGGACCGGCACTGTATCGCCGCCGCGCGGCCAAGTGTACCGGTCCCCGGCCACCGCACGCGCCATCCTGCAAGGGAAGGTGCGCGGGCGCACGCTCGTGGCCGTGAACCGTTGACGACTTCAATGGCCGACAACGAGGGAAAAACGTCCGAACGCGCGCCGCCGGGTACGCGATGATCTGCCCGGCACCATGAACCGAACCATCTCCTTTTTCCTGTTCCCCGGCTTCCAGCTCGTCGACATCGGCGCCATGACCGTGTTCGACCTCGCTTTCGGACTACACGACGGTCGACGGCGTCAGCCTGCCGACCCGGCACCTGATTTATGTGCGCAACCCGGACGGCGGCCACTCGAAGGATCCGCTGGTCGTGTCCATCGTCGTCAGCGACGTACGGTTCGGCTGACGCGCATGCAGAACGGCAGCCATATCCACGTGATGCACGCGCGGCCCCTGATGACGGCGGGCCTCGCGGCCGCGCTGCGGGAGCGCGAATGGCGCGTCACGACGCATGACGTCGAGCCCGGTGCGGCAGCGGGCGCCGATCTCGTGATCGCCGACTACGATACGGGCCTGGCCCGCGCGCGCGGGCGGCAGGTCCTCATCGTCACGCACCGCGACCGGGAGGCGGACGTGCTGCGCGCCTGCGCTGCGGCCATGGCGGGCTACCTGCTCGAGGATGTCGACGCGGCCGACCTGCGCCACGCCGTGCGGCGCATCCTGACGGGCGACCGGCATTACAGCCCGGGCGTGACGAAGCACCTGGAGGCCGGCGGGTGCCGCGAGCACCTGACGAACCGCGAAACGGACGTGCTGCGGCTGCTGGCCGGCGGCCGCTGCGACAAGCAGATCGCGCGCGACCTGGGCATCGGCGTCGGCACCGTGCGTTGGCATTTGCGCAACCTGATGGGCAAGCTGGGCGTGTCGGCGCGGCTGCAGGCCGTCGTCGTGGCGGCCCAGCGGGGCATCGTCGGCATCGACGACGTGGTGCCGGGCCGAGTGTAAAGGGACGTAAAGAAGGGTAAAAGAGTATTATTCGCCACCCATGGCGCGCGCCGTCCTGCGCATAATTCCTGCAACGCAGCCAGGAAAGGACGATGGTGAACACAGCGCGCGTACATGCCGGCACGATGCCGGTCCGCCCCGCCCGGGAGGCGGCACGATCCACGACGACGGCGGACAGCCCGCTCGTCCCGGCCGCCGTGCTGGCGCGCGCCGACCGCATCCTGTTCGTCACCCACCTCGCCATCGGCGATTTCACGTACCTGCAGGCGTGCCTGCGCGCGTTCGCCCGCGCCTGGCCGCACGTGCGCATCCACGTATGGGTCGACGAACGGCGCCGCACGGCCGATCCGGCCGCGTGGTCGCACCTGCGCAGGTATGCATTGTACGACTGGCTCGCGGCCTGTCCCTGGATCGACAAGGTGTACGACAGTACGTACAGCCCGGCCGCGCTGGCCCAGTCCATCGACGACGCGCGCGCGCAGCGGTATCCGGTCGTCGCTTCGCTGGCCGTCGTCGACTGCCACCGCTATGCGCGGCTGGCGCGCCGCATCAGCCCCCGCGGCTTCGTCGTGGGCCTGACGAAGCCGGCGGAGCGCCTGTTGCACGTGCCGTCGCGCTGGGCCGGCTACCGCAAGCTGGACGCGGCGCTGCCCCTGTACGGCCCGGCGGAGGCGGCGCAGCGGCACATCAGCGACATCTACGCGGGCCGGTTCGCCCGCTGCTTCGGCGTGGACGTGCCGCCGGCCGCGCGCGTGCCGCGCCTGGACATCCCCGAACGCTGGGTGCGCAGCGCGCACGCGCAGTTCGCGGCCTGGGGCTGCACGGTGGGCAAACCGGTCGTATTCGTGAACGCGTACTCGAAATCGCCGGACCGCACGTGGCCCCTGGAGCGCGTGGCCGCGCTGGCGCGCTCGCTGAAGAATCGGCTCGCGTGGCGTGGCGTCACCGTCGTCGTCAACGTCGTCCCGGAAGCGCTGGAGGAAGCGCGCCGGCTGTTCGAGCGGTCGCCCGACCCCGAGCTGGCGCACGTGCGCCTGTTCAGCGCGGACGAGCATTTCTTCCAGCTGCCGGCCGTGATGCGGCTGTGCAGCCTCGTGATCTCGGTGGAGACGGCCGTGATGCACCTGGCGAACGCCGTCGGCGTGCCGGTCGTCGCGCTGATGCGCCGCAATCACCCTGAATGGGCGCCCATCGACCGCGCCCGCAGCACCGTGCTCATGGTGCCGGAACTGGACGACTGGGTCACGCGCATCGGCGTGGACGAGGTGCTGGCCGCCGTGGACGGGCAGGATTAAGAGGCGGCGGTGTCGGGAATCGCTTCCTCGAACGACAGGCGGTTGTGCGACGGATCGCGGATCGTCATCTCACGGATCCCCCATGGCATCGCCTGGATGTGCGGACGCGAATACTTGAATTCCTTGGCCAGCAGCGTGGCCTGGTAGGCGTCGAGGTCGCGCACGGCGATGCGGATCGAGGCGCCCGGGCTGCCGTCGCCGTAGTGTTCGGATAAATGCAGCACGCAGTCGCCCAGCGACACCTGCATGTAGACGGGGAAGTCGCCGCCTTCGAAGCGGTGCTCCCAGTCGATGGTGAAGCCGAGGAAGTCGACGTAGAATTCGCGCGCCTTCGCTTCGTCGAAGATGCGCAGGATGGGGGTGACGCGGGACAGGGTGTACATGGGGCCTCCTTGCACGATCAGGCACCGGCGTCCCGGCCGGCGTCGGCGAGGCGCTTGCGGTGCGCCGCGCCGAGCGCCACGTAGAGCATGATCGCCACGCCCGTGAAGCCGACGCCCGCGAGCCAGTCGGTGGCTGCGCCCGAACGGCCGGCGTCCACGAAGCGCATGACGGCGACCAGCAACATGCAGGCCGGGGAAAGAAAGCGTGCGAAGCGTGCGAAACGGGACATGGCGCGGCGGGATGGCAGTGAAACGAAAAGCATACCAGATCGCCGCGCCGTAAAGGTCGCACTTTCTCACACCCGCAACGTCAGTACTTGTAGTTCAGCCCCAGCACGAACGAGCGGCCCGAGTGCACGTACAGCAGCGTGTCGTTGCGCTGCGTGTCGCGGCCGTAGCGCAGCGGCGTGTCGTTCAGGTTCTGGCCCTCCAGCGACAGGCGCAGTTGCGGCGTGATGTTGTACGAGACGCTCATGTCGATGTTGGTGGAGCCGTCGACCATCGTGTAGTCGTGGCCCGCCACGTCGCCCAGCACGGCGTAGATGTAGCTGGAGCGGTGCGCCGCCGAGACGCGCGCGCTGAACTTCGCGTCCTCGTAGTACAGGGTCAGGTTGTGGGTACGCGGCGACAGGCCCGTGAAGTCCGCGACCTGGGTCAGCTGCTCGTTGGCCGGCGTGGCCGGGTTGTCCACGCGGGTGATGTACGTGATGCGCGACTTCACGCGCGTCGCATTCGCCAGCAGGCCGAAATTGCTCCAGAAGCCAGGCAGGAAGCTGAACGGCGCCTGCAGGTTGAATTCCCAGCCTTTCAGCGGACCGCCGGCCGTGTTGACCTTGCGGCTCACGTTGACTTCCGTCGTGGGCAGGGTCTGGCAGATCGGCGCGCCCGTCAGCGAGCAGCCGTTCAGGATCAGGAGTTCGTTCGGCAGTCCCAGCGTGTTGTACGGCACGCGCTCGTTGACGCTCTGGATGAAGCTCTTGATGTCCTTGCGGAAGTGCCCGAGCGAGATCATGGCGTTCTTCGCGTAGTACCACTCGGCCTGCAGGTCGTACGTATTCGCGCGGATCGGGTCCAGGTTCGGGTTGCCGATCGAGACGGATTGCGCGATCGGCGACACGGTGGCGTTCGGGGCGAGATCCGTGTACTCGGGCCGCGACAGCGTCTTGCCGGCCGAGAAGCGCAGGAACACGTCCTTCGGCAGCTGCGCCGTCAGGTTGAAGGCGGGCAGCCAGTCGCGGTATTTCTTCGTGCCGGTGTTCGGCTGCAGCTGGCCCTGCACGTTGATCATCGCCATCGAGGTGGCCGTCGTCTCGGCGCCGCGTACGCCGGCATTGCCGCGCCACGTGATGCCGAACAGGTCGTAATTGAAGTCGACCATGCCGTACAGCGCATTGATCTTTTCTTCCACCCGGCGGTTGGTCTGGGCCAGGTAGTTGTACTGCGATCCCGGCACGGCGTCGCAATGGCATTCCGTATTGACGGCGCCGAGGAACTTCTGCAGGTCGACGGCCGCCCACGACGTCGGCACGCCCGTGCCGCCCAGGCCGGAGCCGAAGCCGCTGATCTGGCGCGAGATGTCGGCCATCGTCACGCCCGCCGGCAGGCTCACCGCGTTGGCGCTGTTGCCGATCTCGTAGTTGGTCCAGATGTTCTTGCGGGCCGAGACGCCGAAGTGGCTCGTCAGGTGGTCGTTGATTTCCCAGTGCACGTTGGCGGCCTGGGTCTGCAGCTTGTTGGTCGTGTCCAGGTAGCGGCCCACGAACATGCCGCGCACGTTGCCGGCGGCGTCCTGCGGGGCGAACTGGAAGTTGGCGGGATTGCTCACGTCCATGCCGAAGTTCAGTGTCGGCACGTTGCGGTTGTTGCGGAAGTCCCACGAAAAGCCGTTCACGTTCGGCGCGTCGAACTGCACGGTGGCGCGCATCGGTTCGTTCAGGTTCGAGTTCGAATTACCGGCCATGAAGTCGGCCTTGACCGTGTCGCTGAACTTGTGGCTGCCGGACAGCACGTGCTGGCGGAACTTGGTCGTATACACGTCCAGCAGGCCCTCGGTGCGCACGTCCACGCCGTTGAACTTGCCGTAGTCCCAGCTGCCGTTCTCGTCGAAGTGCGCGTCCAGGATCGACGTCTGCGGCTTGCCGTTCGAGCCCAGGTTGCGGCCGAACGAGATCGCCTCGATGTAGTTGTCGTAACGCTTGTTGGCGAACTTGCCGTACATGAGGTCCAGATTCAGTTCGCTGTCCGCATTGCGCCACTGGTAGGAGTTGGTGATGCCGGTGCGCTGGTAATCCGTCTGCGAGCGGCGGTAGCGCGGGATGCGCGGCGCGAACGCGCCGGAGCCGGCGGCCGGATTCGCGACCGTCCCGCCGTAGTTGTCCTTGCGGCCCATGACGCTGTTGTACGCGGTCGCGTCGGTCGCGCGCGGCATGCCCGTGCCGCACGTCGTCGCCGTAATGCCCTTGACGGCGTCGTTGCCCGGCACCTGCGGCGAAACGCCAACCGGCGAGCAGAAGCCGCCGTCGTTGCTCGCGCTGAGCAGTTCCACGGCTTCGTAGCCTTCCTCGGTCGCGCGGCGTTTCGAATACGCGACGGACAGCAGGGCGCCCACCTTGCCGTAGCCGGTGTCCCAGCGGTCCGACACGAGCGCCGTCACGCGCGGCTGCGTCTTGCCCGACAGGGAGTTGTGGCTTTCCTGGCCGCCGATGCTGAACGTACGGCCCTTGAAGTCGAACGGCCGCGCCGTGCGCAGGTCGACGGTGGCGCCCAGCGAGCCTTCCTCGATGTCCGCCTCCGACGTCTTGCGCACTTCGAGGCTGTTGAACAGTTCCGATGCGAACACGGAGAAGTCGAAGCCGCGGCCGCGGTTCGTGCTGCCGTTGATGTCCGACGCGCCGGTCGCCGCCACGCCTTCGATGCCGTTGATGCGCACGCGCGTGAAACCCGCGTTCAGGCCGCGCACGGTGATCTGCTTGCCTTCGCCGCCGTCGCCGCGCGCCAGCGCCACGCCGGGCACGCGCTGCAGCGATTCCGCGAGGTTCGCGTCGGGGAACTTGGCGATGTCTTCGGCCTTGATCACGTCGATGATGCCGTCGCTGTTCTTCTTCGTGTTCAGGGCGCTGTTCAGGCTTGCGCGAAAGCCCGTCACGACGACGACGCTGTCGGGCGACTTGCCGTCGGCGCTGGTGGTGGCGACAGGGGCGGCGTCGGCCGCGGCGGCGGTCTCCTGGCCGTGCGCGTGCAGCGACGCGAGCATGGCCAGGACGCCGACGCTGATGCGGCTGCGGCGCGCGAGGGGATGACGAATTCTAGGGTGTCCAGTTGGATGCATCGAGGTTGTCTCCATGTTGTTATCGTTGACTCGTGAGGTCATATTGACGGGGGCATGGTAGCGCCAAGCACCGCGCCGCGAACCGTCCGCTCGGCCCGATCGCGGTAATAATCACGTTGTTGAGCGCTTGCATGGCGAATCGACAACGATGTCCGCGCAGGCGGCACAATATGCGCTCACCGCGTGCGCGGTGCACAATCAAAGGAGACGTTCAGTGCCAGGTTCCCTCTCACGGCGCGCGTTGCTGCGCGCAGGTGTCGCCGTACCCGTGCTGGCCGGCTGCCAGACCTTCATGCCGAAGACCGGCGGCACGCTGCCGCGGTCCGAGGTCGGGGTGGACGCGCCGTTCGCCATGCCGGCCATCGCCGTGCCCGATTTCTCGGGCGCGCCCCGCTTCGACATCGTGGCCTACGGGGCCGCGCGCGACGACCAGGCCCGGACCGGCGCCGCGCTTGCCCGCGCGATCGCCGCGGCGCACGCGGCCGGCGGCGGTGTCGTCGTCGTGCCGCCGGGGACGTGGCCGACGGGACCGATCCACCTGAAGAGCCACGTCGCGCTGCACGTGGAAGAGGGCGCGACACTCCTCTTTTCGCCCGACCCGCGCGACTACCTGCCGGCCGTGCCCACGAGCTGGGAGGGACTGGAGTGCATGAACTATTCGCCGCTCGTCTACGCCCACGAGTGCGAGAACGTGGCGCTGACGGGCCGCGGCACCTTGCGCGCGCGGCTCGACGTGTGGAAGCAATGGTATGCGCGGCCGAAGGCGCACATGGATGCGCTGGTCGCCTTGTACAACATGGCCTGCCGCGACGGCGTGCCGGTCGAACGGCGCGACATGACGGCCGGCCAGGCCAACCTGCGCCCGCACTTCGTCCAGTTCAACCGCTGCCGCCACGTGCTCGTCGAGGACATCCACATCGTCGACAGCCCGTTCTGGGTGCTGCATCCCTACCTGTGCCGCGACGTCGTGATCCGGCGCGTGGACATCGCCGCGCACGGCCACAACAACGACGGCGTGGACCCGGAGATGAGCCAGAACGTGTTGATCGACCAGTGCACGTTCGACCAGGGCGACGACGCCGTCTCGGTGAAATCCGGGCGCGACCGCGACGCGTGGCGCATCGGCGTCCCGGCCCGCAACATCGTGATGCGCCGCTGCCGCATCAAGAACGGCCACCAGCTGATGGCCATCGGCAGCGAGCTGTCGGGCGGCGTCGAAAACGTGTTCGTCGACGACTGCCATTTCGACCACGCGGATTCCTCGGTCCCCAGCACCATCAACAACCTGCTGTACGTGAAGACCAACGAGCGCCGCGGCGGCTACGTGCGCAACATCCACATGAGGAACGTGAGCGCCACCCGCATCAAGGGCGGCGTGCTCGCGGTGGAGACGGACGTGCTGTACCAGTGGAAGACGCTCGTGCCCACGCTCGAACGGCGCCTGACGCCGATCGAGGGCCTGCACGTGGCCGGCATCCGCGTCGAGGATGCGGGTTTCGTCTGTCTCGTCAAGGGCGAAGCCGAACTGCCCGTGCGCGACGTGCATCTGCGCGACGTGGCCGTGCGCACGGTGCGCGGGACGCCCGTCGTCACCGAGCACGTGACCGGCTTCGACAACCGCGCGGACGTGCGGGCATGAGCGGCCGCCCTCTGTTCGCGGCGCTCGTCGCCGCCGTCGTCGCGTTCGCCCCTGCGCACGCGCAGGAACTGGGCATCCCGCAGGCCTCCGATACGGCGGCCCGTGCGGGCGCCCGCGCGGGCCAGGCCGGCACCACGTGGCTGATGGCCGCCGTGGCAGCGGGGTTGCCGGACCGCCTGAGCATCTTCCGCTCGGACGACGGCACGACCTTCGTCACGCAGGCGTCGGAAGCGTACGCGCCGCCGCGCGGCATGCTGCGCGAGCCGGCACTCGTACGCCATGGCGGCGAATACCGTGTCGCCTACGTGGCGGGTGCCGGCAACGAGATCGGCGTCGCGCGTTCCGGCGACCTGAAACACTGGACCTTCGTCCGTACCGTGCCGATGCCGGGCCCCGTGCGCGCGCCGCGCTGGGTGCGGGCGCGCGACGGCAGCCTGAAACTGGTCGTGGCGCTGGCGCGCGGCCCCGCGCTGCTCGATCCGGACGCCGCGGCGGCGCCGCATGCGTTGACGGGGCTGCAGGACAAGCACGAGGATGCGGCCATCGCCCAGGACGGCGACGGCTGGGTGGCGCTCGCGCGCCGCCGCGCCGACGGGATCCTCGAACTGGCGCGGGCCCGCGACCTGGCGGGGCCGTGGACCGTCGAACGGACCCTCGATGCGCTGGGCCGGACGGCACCGGGCATCGGCCTCGCGCGCCGGCCCGACGGCAGCTGGCGCGCCGTGTTCGCCGACGCGGCGGGCCATGCATGGCAGGCCGACAGCCGCGACGGGATGACGACGTGGACGGACAAGCGCCCGCTGGCCGGGGTGGCGGCCGGCGCGGCCGCGCCCGACGTGCTGGCCGAACGGTCGCAGGATGTCGCCGGCGCCGTGCGGCCGCGCGGCGTGCCGCGGCAGGTCGGCTGGGATCCCTATTCGCTCACCATCGGGGGCAAGCGGGTCGTCGTGTGGTCGGGCGAGATCCACCCGTTCCGCCTGCCGGATCCCGCACAGTGGCGCGACGTGATCCAGAAGATGAAGGCGCTTGGCTTCAACGGCGTGTCGTTCTACTTCGACTGGGCCTATCACTCGCCGTCGCCGGGCGTCTACGATTTCTCCGGCGTACGCAACGTGGAACGGGCGCTCGAGATCGCGGAAGAAGAGGGCATGTACGTGATCGCGCGCATGGGGCCCTACGTCAATGCCGAGCTGTCGGGCGGCGGGTTTCCCGGCTGGATGCTGCGCAACCGGGCGGAGGCGCGCACGGACGATCCGGCGTACCTGGCCGCCGTCGACGAATGGATGACGCAGATCGACGCCATCGTCGCGCGCCACCAGGTGACGACGGGCGGCGGCACCGTCATCGCGTACCAGATCGAGAATGAACTGGGCAAGGTGGAGCCGAAGCACGCGCGCCAGATGGCGCACCTGGCCGCGAAGGCCCGCGCCGACGGCATCACGGTGCCGCTGTTCCACAATGCGGCGGGACGCCTGCCCGACTGGACGCCGAAAACGTCCACCGCACCGTGGGCCAATCCTGGGCCGACGGACCTGTACGCGTTCGACGGCTATCCCGGCGGCGCCTGCGACGTGCATGCGAATCCGGCCGTCCCGAACAAGGCGCCGGACTGGGGTATCCATGCGGCGCCGGGACCGAAGGCGGGCGCACTCAGTTCCCCCGGCACGCCCGGCTTCGTGGCGGAGATCGGCGCGGGCTGGTTCGACTACTGGGGCTCGAACGGCACGTACGCGTGCACGGCCGAACGCCAGGGCAAGGGTTACCAGCGGGTGTTCTACGGGACGAACCTCATCAACCGCATCACCCTGCACAACATCTACATGGCGTTCGGCGGCACGTCGTGGGGCTGGCTGCCGGGGCCCATCGTGTACACGTCGTACGACTACGGCGCGCCGATCGCCGAAGACCGCAGCGTGCGTCCGAAGGCGCTCGCGCTGAAGCAGCAGGGCATGTTCGTGCAGGCCGCCGGCCCGGTGCTCGCGCGCATGGACAAGGGGCCGGAAATCCGCACGACGAATCCGCGCGTGCGGTTGTACCACAACGTCAATACGGAACTGGGCACGCACGTGCTGTTCGCCGTGCACGGTCCATCCGACTCGCTGACCGACGATGCGTTCTCGTTCGACCTCGCCACCCGCGACGGCACGTACACGATCGCGTCGCGGCTGAACGGCCAGGACGCGAAGATGCTGCTGGCCGACTACGCGCTGGAGCGCCAGCACCTCGTGTACGCCACGTCCGAACTGCAGGCGCAGTTCCGCGACGGCGCGCGCGACGTGGTCCTGCTGCACGGCCGCAAGGGCGAAAGCGGCGAGACCGTGCTGCGCTACGCGTCCGCGCCCACGGTCGAGGTGCTGGCGGGCGACGTGCGCGCGACGTTCGACGCGGCGCGCGGCGACCTGAAGCTCGCGTATGCGCACGCGGGCCTGGCGCGCGTGCGCATCACGGGCGGCGGGCGCGCGCCGTTGCTCCTGCTGATCGCGGACGAGGACACGTCGCAGCGCTTCTGGACGCAGGAGACGCCGGCCGGCCGCGTCCTCGAACTGACGCCGGCGCTCGTGCGTTCGGCCCGCATCGACGCCGGCCGCCTGCACCTGGCGGGCGATACGGCAGCCGCCAGTCCGCTCGAGATCTGGGGACCGGGCATCGCCGACGTGTCGTTCAACGGCACCGCGCTGCGCCTGACGCGGCAGCCGGACGGCAGCCTGCGCAGTATCGATCCGCTCGCCGGCCCGGCGTCGGTGACCGTGCCGGACCTCGGCAAGCTTGCGTGGACGCGGCGCATGGACAGTCCGGAGGCACGACCAGGCTTCGACGACGCCGGCTGGGTACAGGCGGACAATCGCCCGTCGGCCGCGCAAACGTGGACCTTGCCGGAGCGCGGCCAGCCGACGCTCGCGATGAGCGACTACGGCTTCCACCACGGCGACGTGTGGTATCGCGGGCGCTTCGATGTGGGCGTCTCGCCCGCGAACAAGCTGGAGCTGTTCTACGGTGGCGGTGGCGCGGGCATGCTGCAGGCCTGGGTCGACGGGCGCTTCCTTGGCCAGCACGAGCTGGACACCGGCCGGTCGTTCCCGGAGACGACGGATACCGTGCGCTTCGACCTCGGCAAGCTGGCGCCGGGGCCGCACGTCGTCGCCGTCATGGTGCGTAACGATTCGCACAACTGGGACCTGATGGCGGACGACGCCCACCGCGAGGCGCGCGGCCTGATCGCCGCGTCGCTCACGTCTAGGGGCGGGCGGCGCTTCGCCGTGCCGATCCGCTGGCGGATCCAGGGCAACCGGGGCGGCGAAGACATCGCCGACCGCGTGCGCGGGCCGTTCAACGACGGCGGCCTGTACGGCGAGCGCGCGGGCTGGCACCTGCCCGGCGCGGCGGGGCAGGGCTGGTCGCATGCGCAGCCGGGCGACGCGCCGCCGGCGCCCGGCACCTATTGGCTGCGCACGCAGGTAAAGCTGGACCTGCCGCGCGGGCACGATGTCCAGCTGGGCCTCGCGTTCGGCGACACGGGCAAGCCACGCTCCGATCGCGAGAACCGCGCGCTCATCTTCGTCAACGGCTGGAACCTCGGGCAATTCATCGCCCACGTGGGGCCGCAGCGGGTGTTCGTCATCCCGCCGGGGATCCTCGACCCGCAGGGCGACAATACGATCGCCCTCGCCGTCACGACGGATGGTGAACCCGCCAATGCGCTGGAACCCGTGCGGCTCGTGGTGTTGCGCGCGGTCCAAGGTGGCGCGTCCGGCGCGGCGGTAAGCGGTCGGCCCGGGCCGTAGTTATTGAACTGTCAGTCACACGGCAGCAACACCTGGCGGTGTCCAACGTGACAGGAGCCGGCCCCGGCCTTACAATGTTGCCTTACGAGAACATTGGCCGGGCCGGATCCTCCCGGTCGCGCCCGCGAGGATACAGTTTGATGCTAGGGTTTGACGATATCGCACAATGGCGCGCGCGGATTTTCTCGCGGCTGTTGTCGATAGTGCTCGTCCTGGGCGCGATCGCCGCGATACCCAGCGCTGTCGTCGTGCTGCGCCAGGGCGTGTGGACCGTCGCCGCGATGGACGGCGCCGCGCTGGCCTGGCTGTTCGTCCTGTGGCGCCTGGAGCGCCTGCCGTACACCTTCCGCGTGCTGAACTTCCTCGCCATCATCTACATGGTGGCCATCGGCCTGATGATGAAGGTGGGGCCGGTCAGCCAGAACTATTTGATGGCGCCGCCCGTGATGGCGGCGATCCTGCTGGGCACCGCGCCCGCGCTGGCGGCACTCGCGGCCAGCGCCGTCATCCTCATCCTCGGCCTCGGCAGCTTCCAGGCCTCGGTAGTGGACATGGGCCACGACCCGTTCGTCGTCGCGCTCCTCGTCGCATTGAACTTCACGTGCGTGGGCGCGCTGCTGACCCTCACGTGCAGCACGCTGCTCAAGGGCTTGTCGCGGTCGCTGGACGAAGTGCGCGGCTTCGCCAAGTCGCTGGAGAGCGGGCAGGATGCGCTGCAGGCCGTGAACGCCGAACTGCGCCTGACGTCGGCCGCGCTGGCGCGCCTGAACGACATGGTGCTGATCGCGCGCGCCGTCGACACGCCGGACCGCGACCAGCCCATCATCTTCAGCAACGAAGCGTTCCAGCGCCGGACCGGCTACAGCGACGCCGAAATCGTGGGCCGCAGCATGCGCGTGCTGCACGGGCCGGGCACGGATCCTGTCGTCGTCGAACGCATCGTGGACTCGATGCGCAACGGCCAGCCGGCGACGGCGGAACTGGTCAACTACACGAAGTCCGGCGACCCCTATTGGGTCGAGATGGAACTCATGCCGTTCACGGACGACGCGGGCCGGATCAGCCACTGGGTCGTCGTCGGCCGCGACATCACGGAGCGCCGCCACTCGGCCGATGCCATCCACCGCCTCGCCTACTACGACGTCCTCACGGGCCTGCCCAACCGGCGCCTGATGACGGAGCGCCTGGACGCGATGGTGGCCTCGGCCAACGCGGGCCGCGGGCTGGGCGCCGTGCTGTACATCGACCTGGACAACTTCAAGCACGTGAACGACGCGCGCGGCCATGCGACGGGCGACGCGCTGCTCCGTCACACGGCGAAGAACCTCGGCCACGTGGTGCGCAAGGGCGACACGGTGGCGCGCATGGGCGGCGACGAATTCGTCGTGCTGCTCGACGGCCTGGGGACCGATCCAGCAACCGCCACGGCCGCCGCGGTGTCCGTGTCGGACAAGATCCGCGCCGCGCTCGCGGAAGACGTCGTCATCGACGACCAGAACTACCATTCGACGGCCAGCATCGGCGTGGCGCTGCCGACGCGCCCCGGCCAGTCCGTGGCCGACCTGCTGCGCGATGCCGATCTCGCCATGTACCACGCCAAGGCGGCCGGCCGCAACGGCGTGGCCGTGTTCGAGACGCGGATGCTGGCCGCGGCCGAGCGCCAGCTGACGCTGGGCCGCGACCTCTCCGCGGCGCTCGACAACGGCGAACTGTCGATGCACCTGCAGCTGCAGGTCGACCACGCTGGGCAGCCGGTGGGCGCGGAGATGCTGATGCGCTGGCGCCGCGCCGACGGCACGTTCGTCCCGCCCGACGTCTTCATTCCCGTGGCGGAAACGACCGGCATGATCGTCTCGCTTGGCCAGTGGGTGCTGCGCCAGGCCTGCCAGGCGCGCCGCGCGCTGGAGGCGGCCGGCCATCCCCTGCAACTGTCGATCAACGTCAGCCCGCGCCAGTTCCGCCAGCCCGAATTCGTCGCGCAGGTGCGCGCCGCGTTCGAGGAATCGGGCGTCGCGCCGAACGCCTTCGTGTTCGAGGTGACGGAAGGCCTGCTCGTCGAGGACTTCGACCTCATCACGGCCAAGATGCGCGAACTGGCGGCGATGGGCATCCGCTTCTCGATCGACGATTTCGGCACCGGCTATTCGAGCCTGGGCTACCTGAAGAAAATGCCGCTGTACGAACTGAAGATCGACAAGAGCTTCATGCGCGACACGCCGCACGATGCCAACGGCACGGCGATCGTGCAGACGATCCTCGCGATGGCCGATCACCTGGGCCTGCGCGTCGTCGCGGAAGGCATCGAGACGGAAGAGCAGGCGCGCTTCCTCGGCGAGAACGGGCGGCCGTGCATGCAGGGCTACCTGTATTGCCGGCCGTTGCCGTTGCCGGAGCTGATTGCGCGGCTGGACCGCGGCTTCACATGACGTCGACCCATTCGGCGCCCGTGATGGCCGCGAGCCGCGCCGGCGTGATGCGCACGGCCGCATCCGGCGCGCCGGCGGCGGGATAGACCTCGTCGAACGCGCGCAGCGACACGTCGCAGAACACGCGCAGCGGCCGCGCGAGGCCGAACGGGCACACGCCGCCGACCGGGTGGCCGGTCTCGCGCTCCACCTCGTCCAGGCCCAGCATCCGGGCCTTCTGGCCGAACCTGTCCTTGTATTTGCGGTTGTCGATGCGCGCATCGCCCCGCGCGACGAGCAGCACGACCTCGTCGTCCAGGCGCAGCGACAGCGTCTTGGCGATCTGGCCGGGCGCGACGCCGAGCGCTTCGGCGGCGAGGGCGACGGTGGCGGTGCTGGTGGCGTAGCGCCGGATGGCGATGTCGGGCGCGCGGGTGGCGAAGAAGGCGGTGGCGGAAGCGAGGGTCATCGGGGTTCGTGTGACTGGCGATCCGGCCAGTCTACAACCGCAGCGCGCCAGCGCGCCCGATACGCCTCCAGCCCGGCAGGCGCGCGTGAGGCGATCGCGGTACTGGTACCCGGCGGCGCCGCGTCGCGGTAGCGCAGCATCCAGCCCCCGCACGTGGTGCCGCTCGCATCGTCCGAATACGACACCGGCTGCTGCGGACGCAGCGCGGCGAGCAGGGGACCGAACCAAGGGTTCGCGGTAAAGCTGCCTTCGACGGCGAGCGGTCCCGCGGCGCCGAGGGCGTCGAGGCAGTAATCCGTCATCAGGACGCAGTACAGGGTGGCCAGCGCATAGCGTTCCTGCGCGTCCGCCGGCGGCGGGCCGTCGATGCTGCCGGTGCGGCCGGCGAACGGTCCGCCCGTCGCGGCGAAGCAGGGCAGCGCCAGCGTGCCTCGCGCGACGAGCCGTTCGATGGCGTCGAAGCCGCAGGTTACCGGCTGCGCGCCGGCCAGCTCCCCGAATTCGCGCCCGCCCATGAAGCGCATGCACGCGACAGGCTGGCCCAGCGCATTCGTATTGGCGAGCATGTCGGCCTGCTCGCGCAGCCCGTCCAGCGCGGTGCCGAACGCCGCGGCGATCATCCACGGGCCCGTCGACAGCACCGTGCCTTCGGCGCGGCCGAGGTAGCGCAGCAGCGACGCATTGCTGTCGTGGATGCCGCACAGGACCTGGCAGTCCACCGGCAGGGCTGTTGCGGCCGCGATCTCGGGGCGCACCGTGCCCAGCGCCGCATGGGCCGGCGCCAGCGGCGGCATCATGGCTGTCCAGCCCATGCGCTCGACGAGGCTGGAATACGCCTGCGCGCGCGGGTTCCACAGGTCGGTGTGACAGCCGAGCGACGTCGCTTCGGATGCGGCCACGCCGCACAAACGCCAGGCCCAGTACTGCGGGTACATGAGGATGTGCCGCGTACGCGCGAACTCGCGCGGGAGACGCGCCTGCAGCCACGCGAGCTGGCGGCCCAGGTTCAGGCCCGCCGGCAGGCGCGGGGACAGCGTTTCGTCGTACGACGGGCCGGTGTAATCGACACCCGGCAGCTCCGCCTCGTAGTCCAGCACCGGCAGGACGAGGCCCGCGTCGTCGACCAGTGCGGCCGTGGCGCCGTGCGTGACGGGCACGATGGCCGACACGTGGGCCCGCGCCGCGAACGTACGGCACGTCGCGAGCAGCCAGTCCCACAGGTCGTCCGTGTCGAGATGGGCGTAGGGCCCGTCGGCAAGCACCGCATTCGGGCGGCGCTGCTCGGCCAGGACCTTGCCGGCGGCGTCGATCAGCGCCAGCTTGGCATTCGTCTTGCCGATGTCGAGGACGATCAGGGCGTCCGTCATCATGCGCTCCGCGCGCGCCGCATGCGCAGGAGCTTCGGCAGCGCGATGGTCACGAGCAGCAGCACGCCCACGACGATCGTCATATAGATGCCCGGGATGTTGGCGAGGGACAGCCCATACGTGACTGTGCCCATCGTGAGCACGGCGAGCATGACGCCGGCGATGGTGCCCGCGCCGCCCGCGATGGACACGCCGCCCAGGATCACCATCGTGATCACTTCCAGTTCCCAGCCGGTGGCGATGTTCGGGCGCGTGCTGCCGATGCGGCCCGTGAGCAGGAAGGCGGCCAGGCCGGCCATCGCGCCCGTCAGCATGAACAGCGCGAGGCGGTAGCGGTCGACGGCGATGCCGGAAAAGCGTGCCGCTTCCGGGTTGTTGCCGATGGCGTAGATGCGGCGGCCCCAGCTCGTCGTATGCAACAGCACGGCGAACAGCGCGGCGCACACGAGCAGCACGACGAATTCGCGCGGCACGATGCCGAAGAAGTAGCCCTGGCCCCAGTCGGCCATCAGTTGCGGGTATCCCGTAAAGGCCTTGTCGCCGAGGACGACGCTGGCCAGGCCCCGGTACAGCGACACGGTGCCGATGGTGACGACGATCGACGGCAGCGCGAAGCGCGTGACGAGCACGCCGTTCAGGAAGCCGCACGCGGTGCCCGTGGCCAGTGCGACGACGGGCAGGCTCTCGGCCGGGAAGCCGGCGCCCTTGGCCAGGCCCATCGCGACGGACGACAGGGCGAGCGTGCCGGCGACGGAGATGTCGATCTCGCGGCAGATGATCAACAAGGCCATCGGCAGCGCGATCAAGGCCTTTTCGCTGAAGTTCTGCGTGCCGTCCAGCAGGTTATAAAGGTCCAGGAAGTGCGGCAGGGCGACGCTGTTCGCGACGAAGACGGCGATGAACAGCATGGCCAGCAGGCTTTCCCAGCGCCCGAGGATCGTTTTCAGGCGCGGCGTTTCGCGGTCGAGGATCGTGTAGCGCGACGTTTTTTCAGTTTGCATCGTGGTGGTCGGGTTCACGCGGCACTCCGTTTCGGTTGGGCGGCCGTGCCGTGCAGCGGCAGGATCTGGCGGCTGCGGCGGCCGGCGCCGCGGGCGTTGATCAGGACGGCGACGAGGATCACGAGGCCGGTGAGGGCGCTCTGCCAGAACGGCGACACCTGCAGCACCGGCAGCGCGTTGCCGATCACGGTGAGGAACAGCGCGCCGAGGGTGGCGCCCAGCACCGTGCCGACGCCGCCGCCGATGGAGACGCCGCCGATCACGCACGCGGCGATCACGGTGAATTCGAAGCCGTAGGCGATTTCCGTGTAGGCGACGGCATAGCGGGCGACCCACAGGTAGCCGCACAACCCGGCGACGGCGCCCGACAGCGCGTACGTCCCGAGCAGGCGCTTGTGGCTCGGGATGCCGATGTAGCCCGCGCATTGCGGCGCATTGCCGATGGCGTACAGGTCGCGTCCGAAGCGCGTGCTGCGCGCGATCCAGGCCATCAGCGCGAGCGTCGCGGCCGCGATCCACACGAGGTGCGGTAGGCCCAGCAGGCGGTCGAGCGGGAAGGCGATGAAATGCGGCGGCATCTGGTGCGCCGACACCCAGGCGCCGCCGGACAGCACGAACACGGCGCCGCGGTAGACGCTCATCGTGCCCAAGGTGACGACGATGGGCGGCAATTCGAGGTAGCCGATCAGCCAGCCGTTGACGAGACCGAGCGCCAGTCCCACGGCGACGGCGGCCAGCACGATCAGCGGCAGCGGCAGGCCGGGCATGTGCGCGCCCAGCATCGCGGCGACCATGCCGGACAGGGCCAGGTTCGACGCGACGGACAGGTCGACGCCGCGCGTGACGATGACGAGCATCTGGGTGAGCGCCAGCATCACGAGCAGGGTGCTGTCCGTGACGAGGTTCGCCAGCGAGCCGGCCGACAGGAACACGGGTGCGCGCAGGCCGACGGCCACGACGAGCAGCACGACCATCGCCGCCAGCAGCGGTTCGCGTTGTTTCAGGATGTTCATGCGGCCTCCATTGCCAGTCCGGATGCGGCGGCGACGACCGATTCCGGCGTGGCCTCGCCGCGCAGGAATTCGCGCTGCACGCGGCCGTGGTGCATGACGACGATGCGGTCGGCCATGCCCAGCACTTCCGGCAGTTCGGACGACACCAGGATCACCGACAGGCCGCGCGCCACGAGCTGGCCGATGAAGCGGTGCACAGCGGCCTTCGAGCCGATGTCGATGCCCTTCGTCGGTTCGTCGAGGATGATCACCTTCGGGTTCGTCGCGAGCCATTTGCCGAGGACGACCTTCTGCTGGTTGCCGCCCGAGAGCTCGGCCACGTGCTGCGTCAGGTGGCTGGCCTTGAGTTCCAGCTGTTCAGCGAAATGGCGCGCGATGGCGGCTTCCTGGCCGCGGCGTCCGCGCAGGAAGAAGCCGATGCGCGACAGGATCGGCAAGGTGATGTTCTGCTGGATCGGCATCGTCAGGTGCGCGCCGTGGTGCTGGCGGTCTTCCGGCACGTAGGCGATGCCCAGTGCGATCGCTTCGCTCGGCGAGCGCGCCATCACGGGCCGGCCTTCCAGGGTGACGCAGCCGGAGACGTCCGGCGTGAGACCGAACAGCGCCTGCATCACTTCCGAGCGGCCCGCGCCCACGAGGCCGTAGAAGCCGAGGATCTCGCCGCGGCGCAGGGTAAAACTGACGTCGTCGAATTCGGTGGGGTGGGACAGGTTCTGCACGACGAGCAGCGGTTCGCCGATCTCGGCGTCGAGCTTCGGGTAAGCCTGGTGCACGGCGCGGCCGACCATCAGCGCGACCAGTTCCTGTTCCGAGATGTCGGCGAGGCGCCCCTCGGCCACGAACTGGCCGTCGCGCAGCACCGTGTAGCAGTCGGCCACTTCGAAGATCTCGTCGAACTTGTGCGAAATGAAGATCACGGCGGTGCCCGCGGCCTTCAACTGGTCGATGATGCGGTACAGCTCGCGGATCTCGCGCTGCGACAGCGCGGCCGTCGGCTCGTCCATGATGACGACGCGGGCATCCTGGGCGAGCGCGCGGGCGATCTCGACGAAGTGGCGCTGCGCCACGGACAGGTCTTTGACGCGCGCCTTGACGGGCAGCGCGACTTCCAGGCGGGCGAACAGCGCTTCGGCTTCGCGCTCGATCTGCGCCCAATCGATACGCCCCGCCCGCACGGGCTGGCGGCCGACGTAGATGTTCTCGGCGACGGAGAGTTCGTCGAACATGACGGTCTCCTGGTGCACGGCGGTGATCCCGGCGGCCATCGCTTCCTGCGGGCTCGCGAACGTGACCGGACGGCCGTCGAGGGAGAGGGTGCCGGCGTCCGGGCGGTAGATGCCCGTGAGGGTCTTCACGAGCGTGGACTTGCCGGCGCCGTTCTCGCCGATCAGGGCCATGCATTCGCCGGCGCGGATCGTGATGTTCACGCCGTTCAGGGCGTGGATGCCGTTGAAGCGTTTGCTGATGCCGGTCAGTTGGAGGACCGGGGGTGTTTGGGTGGCTGGCATAATGAGTAGACGGCATGTGTACCGTCATCCCCGCGGACGCGGGGATCCATGCTGAGCCGGGTTCGGTCGCTCAGCATGGGTTCCCGCCTGCGCGGGAACGACGGACTGGTGGTCAGAACAACTTCGCGAACTTGTCGACGTTATCCGCGTTATAGGTGTACGGCGGCCCCAGCGCGGCTTCGCCGTTGGCATCGAGCGTCACGCTGCCCAGCCGTCCGACGGATACGCTGGCCCCCGGTTTCGCTTCCGCCTTGCCCTTCACGAACTGGTCGGCCGCATACGTGGCGGCGTAGCCCAGGTCGATCGGGTTCCAGATCGCGAATTCCTTCACGGCGCCGCTCTTCACGTGGCCCGCCATTTCGGACGGCAGGCCGAGGCCCGTCACGTAGACCTTGCCGACGAGGTGCTCGTCCGCCACCGCCTTGCTCGCGGCAACGATGCCGACCGTGGTCGGTGCGATGATCGCCTTCAGGTCCGGATGGCTGCGCAGCAGGCCGATGGCCTCGCGGTAGCTTTTATCGGACTGGTCGTCGCCGTACACGGTCGCCACCAGCTTGATCTTCGAATACTCGGGCTTTTCCAGCACCTTCTTCATCACGCCGATCCAGATGTTCTGGTTCGTCGCCTGGGCCGAGGCGGACAGGATCGCGATCTCGCCCGCGCCGCCGATCTCGCCGGCCGCCATCTGGATCTGCTTTTCGCCGATCAGTTCCGCGTTCGACGGATTGAGTTGCATCTGCCGGCCTTCGGGCGCGAGACCGCTGTCGAACGAGACGACCTTGATCCCGCGCTGCATCGCCTTCTTCGCGATCGGCACCAGCGCGTTCGGGTCGTTCGCCGAGATGACGATGGCGTCGACCTTCTGGCTGATCAGCGAGTTGATGATCTCGATCTGGCCTTCGGCGCTGGGCGTCGTCGGACCTGTATAGATCACTTCGACGTTGCCGAGCTGTTTCGCCGCTTCGTCGGCGCCAGTGTGGGCCGCGTCGAAGAAGCCGTTGCCGAGGTTTTTCACGACCATCGCGATGCGGGTCTTTTCGGGCTTCTTCTCGCCGCAGCCGGCGCTGCCAACCAGTACGCCGACGGCCGCCAGTGCGAGCAGGGTGGTTTTAAGCTTCAATGTGCGGCCTCCAGTTGCGCGTCCAGCCGCGGGTCGAGCTGCGCGTCCAGGTGGAACAGCGCGGCGGATTGCAGGTCGAACTGCGGATTAAAAAAAGGCGCCCCGACGTTCGGCGCCACGTCGTCCGGTTCCACCGTGACGACCTTGACGCCGTACTGCTCGAGCGTCTGGACGGCCTTGTCGGAGGCGCCGGTGTCCGTGATGACGGTCGAGACGCGATCGAGGCCGCACAGGATCAGCCCCGCCTTGCGCGCGAACTTGGAACTGTCGGCCAGCACGATCAGTTCCTCCGCCTGGCTGATCAGGCGCTTCTCGGCCTGGATCAGCAGCGGGTCCGCCTCCATCAGGCCGAGCAGCGACAGGCCGTAGACGCTCATGAACATCTTGCCGGCGTAGTGGTGCTGGGTGATGTCGTTGTCGAACGGCGACAGGATCACGTTCTGCTCGCGGTACACCTTCCCGCCGGGGACGATGATCTCGTTCTCGCTCGAGACGAGCAGGCGTTCCGCCATCAGGAACGAATTGGTCAGGATCTTGAGGTGCTTGTCGGCCAGGAACTCGGCCATCATGAACGTCGTCGTGCCGCCGTTGATGATGATCGTTTCGCCGTCCGTGCACATGCCGGCCGCGTGGCGGGCAATGGCGCGTTTGCGGGCGGCGTAGCACTGGATATTGTTCTGGAACGTTTCGCTCGACAGCGGGAACTGGCGCTTCTTGGGAAGCAGGTTCTCGGCGCCGCCGCGGGTGCGGGTGAGCAGGTTGCGGGCTGCGAGCCAGCTGATGTCGCGCCGGACCGTCGCCGGTGACGCGTTGAGCCATTCGACGAGCTGCTGGACCGTCGCCGTCTGGTGCTCGGCGAGCAGTTTCAGCAAACGCTTGCGGCGTTTGTGATTCACCATAGTCTCCTCCTGTATGCCGTTTGTATAGTTGTGCGGCGTGACAGCGTCGTACCGTGGGTCGCGCTGTCTGGGAAAAAGAGTAATGAGGAGTTGAAAGGGCGTCAATCGTTAAATGATCAAACGACTGATTATTTGACCTTCCGGCGGCGCCGAAACGCGCGTTTCGATCAACCGGATGATTAAATCGCTCTTGGTCACGATGTTGATCGATTCCGCGTTGACACCCCTTGGGCCGCTGAATTCTACTGTGCCGGATGCCGCGACCGTGATCCCACGGCGCGGGCGACACACAACGCAAACACATGGAGACCTATTTATGGGTGCAATGAGCGCTACCTCCCACAAGGAACCGATCACGTCGCGCTGGGACGACCAGCACGCCGCCACGCTGAGCGAACCTGAACTGCTGCTGTACCGTTCCAATCTGCTCGGTTCCGACCTGCGCATCACGAACTTCGGCGGCGGCAATACGTCGGCCAAGATCGTCATGACGGATCCGCTCACCGGCGATCAGGTCGACGTGCTGTGGGTGAAGGGCTCCGGCGGCGACCTGGGTTCCATCAAGCTGGACGGCTTTTCGACGCTGTACATGGACAAGCTGCAGGCACTGAAGACGCGCTACCGCGGCCTGGAACACGAGGACGAGATGGTCGGCTACCTGCCGCACTGCACGTTCGACCTGAATCCGCGCGCCGCGTCGATCGACACGCCGCTGCACGCCTACATCGCCCGTCAGCACGTCGACCACATGCACCCGGATGCGGTGATCGCGATCGCGGCCTGCAAGAACAGCCGCGCGCTGACCGAAAAGATCTTCGAAGGCGAACTGGGCTGGCTGCCGTGGCAGCGTCCCGGCTACGATCTCGGCCTGAAACTGGAAAAGCTGTCGCAGGAACAGCCGCAACTGAAGGGCATCATCCTCGAAGGCCACGGCCTGTTCACCTGGGGCGACACGGCCAAGTCGTGCTACGAGACGACGCTCGCGATGATCAAGCGCGCCGAGGAATGGCTGGCCGCGAACGTCAAGCAGCCCGTGTTCGGCGGGCAGGTCGCTCAAGCGCTGCCGGCCGATCAGCGTGCGGCGCTCGTCGCCCGCCTGATGCCGCTGCTGCGCGGGAAGATCAGCCAGCAGGAGTTCAAGCTGGGCCACTTCGACGATTCGGACGCCGTGCTGGAATTCGTCTGCAGCGCCGACCTCGCGCCGCTGGCCGCGCTGGGCACGTCCTGCCCCGACCACTTCCTGCGCACGAAGATCCGCCCGCTGGTGCTCGATTTCGATCCCGCCGCGCTGGATTTTGATCGCTCATTTGATCGGTTAGTGGGCAGTCTCGATCAGGCTCTGAGCGATTACCGCGCCGACTACACCGCCTATTACGAGCGCTGCAAGCGCGACACCTCGCCGAAGGTCCGCGACGCCAACCCGATCATCTACCTGATCCCGGGCGTGGGCATGCTGTCGTTCGCGAAGGACAAGGCGACCGCGCGCATTGCCGGCGAATTCTACGTCAACGCGATCAACGTGATGCGCGGCGCGAACGGCGTCGACGAATATGTCGGCCTGCCGGAACAGGAAGCGTTCGACATCGAATACTGGCTGCTGGAAGAAGCGAAGCTGCAGCGCATGCCCAAGCCGAAGAGCCTCGCGGGTCGCATCGCCCTCGTGACGGGCGGCGCGGGCGGCATCGGCCAGGCCGTGGCGCGCCAGCTGCTGCAGGAAGGCGCGTGCGTGATGTTGACCGATATCGACGCCGAGGCGCTCGAAGAGGCGAAGCAGAATCTCGTCAAGGTCGCGGGCAAGGACAGCGTCGCGACCGTGCAGGCCAACATCACGAGCGAAGAGCAGGTGGGCGGCATCCTGTCCCAGACCGCGCTGCGCTTCGGCGGCGTCGACCTGCTCGTGTCGAACGCCGGCATCGCCTCGGCCGCGCCGCTGGACGAAACGTCGCTGGACGTCTGGAAGCGCAACCAGGACATCCTCGTCACCGGCTACTTCCTCGTGTCGCGCAACGCGTTCCAGATCATGAAGCAGCAAAAGCTGGGCGGCAGCATCGTCTTCGTGGGCAGCAAGAACGGCCTGGTGGCGTCGGCCGGCGCCTCGGCATACTGCACGGCGAAGGCGGCGGAGATCCACCTGGCGCGCTGCATCGCGCTGGAAGGCGCGGAACACGGCATCCGCGTCAACGTCGTCAATCCGGACGCCGTCATCCGCGGCTCGCGCATCTGGGACGGCAAGTGGAAGGAAGAACGCGCCGCGTCGAACAAGATCGACACGGACGACGTCGAAGAGTTCTACCGCAAGCGCAGCATGCTCAAGAAGAGCGTGTTCCCGGAAGACATCGCGGAAGCCGTGTACTTCTTCGCGAGCGAAAAATCGGGCAAGAGCACGGGCAACGTGCTGAACGTCGACGCGGGCAACGCGGCCGCGTTCACGCGATAATATATATTCAGAAGAATAGCGGGACCGCCGGGTGGGGGGCCGCCGCCGCCCGGGGACAACAAGACGACCCACCTCGATGCCCGGCTGGTGGCCGACCACAACACGAAGCTGGCGTCCCAGCTGGAAGCCGACTACGAGGCGCTCGGCGGCATGCTGGCCCGCCGCGGCCAGGATATCGAGGCATTGACGGCACTGGCGCAGCGCTTCGCGGTCGCGGTCCCCAGCTGGGGCGTAGGCACGGGCGGCACCCGCTTCGCACGCTTCCCGGGCCGCGGCGAGCCGCGCAACGTGTTCGAAAAGCTGGACGATTGCGCCGTGATCAACCAGCTGACCCGCGCCACGCCGGCGGTCTCGCCGCACTTTCCGTGGGACCGCCCGACGGACGCGAAGGAATTGCGCCAGAAGGCGGACAGTTTGGGACTAGCATTTGACGCGGTCAACTCGAACACGTTCCAGGACCAGCAGAACCAGGAACACACCTATAAATACGGCAGCCTGACGGCGAACAGCAGCGCCACGCGCGCGCAGGCCGTGAAGCACAACATCGAATGCATCGAACTCGGACGCGAACTCGGGTCGAAGGCGCTGACCGTCTGGGTCGGCGACGGCGCCAACTTCCCGGGCCAGAGCAACCTGCGCGGCGCGCTGGAGCGCTACCTGGACAGCATGCGCGAGATCTACGCGGCGCTGCCGGAGGACTGGAACGTCTTCATCGAGCATAAACTGTTCGAGCCGGCGTTCTACGCGACGACCATCGCCGACTGGGGCACCAGCTTCGCCTGCGCGACGGCGCTCGGCCCGAAGGCGAAATGCCTCGTCGACCTGGGCCACCACGCGCCGAACACGAACATCGAAATGATCGTCGCGCGCCTCGCGCAGTTCGGCAAGCTGGGCGGCTTCCACTTCAACGACAGTAAATACGGCGACGACGACCTGGATTCCGGATCGATCAACCCGTTCCAGCTGTTCCTGGTCTTCAACGAGCTGGCCGACGCCGCGCTGCGCGAAGGCCCGGCGTTCAAGCCGGCCTACATGCTGGACCAGTCGCACAACGTGACGGACCCGGTGGAGAGCCTGATGAACAGCGCGGTGGAAGTGCAGCGCGCGTACGTACAGGCTTCGCTGGTCGACCGCGCGCAACTGGCGGGGCTGCAGGAATCGAACGACGTGCTGCTGTCGGCGCAGGCGCTCAAGCAGGCGTTCCGTACCGACGTGTCGCCGATCCTGGCGATGGCGCGTGTGCGCTCGGGCGGCGCGGCGGATCCGGTGGCGTGCTACCGGGCGAGCGGGTATCGCGACAAGGTTGCAAGCGCGCGGCCGGCCAAGGCGGGGGCGAGCAGCAGCGGGATCGTCTAAGCGCACAGACCGTCATTCCCGCGAACGCGGGAATCCATGCCGAGGCGCCGGATTCGTTACGCTTGAAGCGTCGAAGCATATCCAAGTTACGACTTCGGATACTCAGTATGGGTTCCCGCTTGCGTGGGAACGACGGTGGTCATTACCCCTTCGTCCCGGAGTCTTCCCGCATGAGCAAGCCCCTACTGGCGCTCCTGCTGTCGTGCGCCTTCGCCGCGCACGCGGCCGGCCCATCCACGACGTTCGCCGACGTCGCGCAACACCTGCAAACGCCGCCCCCCGACGCCCGCCCCATGATGCGCTGGTGGTGGTTCGGCCCCGCCGTCGAACAATCCGAGCTGGAACGCGAGATCCTCGCGATGAAGGCCGGCGGCATCGGCGGTTTCGAGATCCAGCCCGTGTATCCGATGGAGCTCGACGATGCCGCGCGCGGCATCCGCAACGTGCCTTATC
>CBIHRX010000026.1:0-36337 GCA_966212555.1 uncultured Massilia sp. | reverse complement strand
GCCGGCCCAGTCGCGCAGCAGCGGGTCGGCGTCGTCCGGCACGACGGTGCACAGCGCCTCGGCCCGGCGCGCGAGCGCCTGCAGGCAATCGGCGAGGCCCGGCAGCGTGCCCGCGTTGCGGCAGCGCTCCGGCGTGAGGTGCAGGCGCAGCGCGGCGATCGCCTCGCGCACGGCGGGCGCGGACGATACCGCGTGGTCTTCGACGACGTCCAGCGTGTCGCGGATGCCGTCCAGCGCGCGGCTCGAGGCGATGGGTTCGTCGGCCAGCCGCTCCAGGCCGGCGGCCAGCGTGAGCAGGTGCGCCGCCAGGTTGCCGTTGGCGGCGGCCGACACCGACAGCGGCGGCAGCGGCTCCAGCGTACGCGTGTCGTACGCGTCGTGGAAATGGCCGCGCTGGCGTTCCAGCCGGTCCATCGCCTGGAGTGTCGCGCGCGTGCGCGCCAGCAGTTCGCCCGTGGCGGCATAGCCGAAATCCCTGGCCGTCATGTTGGCCAGCAGCGCGAAGCCCATGCCCGCGGGCGATGTGCGCTCCGCCACGACAGGCGCCGGATGTTCCTGCAGGTGGTCCGGCGGCAGCCAGTTGTTCTCCGCCGTGACGTGGTCCTCGAAGAATGCCCACGTGCGGCGCGCCGTCGTGCGCAGGAAGCGGCGCTGCGCGTCCGCCAGGTGCGGTTCATGGCGCGCGGCCGGCAGGCTGACCCACCACGCCACCACGGGCGACAGGAACCACAGCAGCAGCAAGGGCGCGGCCGCGAACAGCGCGAGCGGATTCGCAAAGCTGAGCAGCACCGCGACGCCTACCGCGAACGCGGGCGCGAACCACATGTTCTGCCAGTTCGACTCCATGTCCGTGCTGGAGCGCGCCAGGCTGGGCGCGCGCCATTCCAGGCGGCGCCGTTTCGACACGAGCATGCGCCACGCACCGCGCGCGATCGCGTCCACGCCGTAGCTGGCCTCGTGCGGCAGGAAGGCCGTGTCCAGCAGCGCGTGATACAGGCCGATGCGGGCGTCGTGCGCACAGTGCAGCAGGTGCGCGCCGGGCGCGACATCGTGCGGCTTGTCGGCCAGGGCGACGAGGGTGCGCAGCGCGAACGGCACGAAGAACACGGCCAGCACGGCCGCGCTCCAGAACGCGGGCGCCGGCAGCAGCGCCCAGCACAGCACCAGCAGGATGCACAGCGCGGGCGCGACGAGGCTGCGGCGCAGGTTGTCGAACAGCGTCCAGCGCCCGAGCGGGGGCAGCGGATTCGCTTCCAGGCTGCCGTCCGCCCGCGGCACGCGGTCGCGCAGCCAGCCGGCCAGTTGCCAGTCGCCGCGGATCGAGCGGTGGCGGCGCACGACGTCGTCGCTGTAGCGCGCCGGGCACGGCGCGACGAGGTGGACGTCGCCAGGGATGCCGGCGCGCAGGTAGCAGCCTGCCAGCAGGTCGTGCGACAGCACGCGGTCCGTCGGCAGGCGTCCGCGCAGCACGCGGTCGTACGCGGCCAGGTCGTAGATGCCCTGGCCCGCGAACGCGCCTTCGCCGAACAGGTCCTGGTCGATGCGAGGCGCATCGCCGCCGCACAGGCGCTGGTAGCGCGACGCGTGTTCCGGCGGCGGCGCCGCCTTCACGCGCGGCTGCAGCACGCCATGGCCGGCCACCACGCGCCGGCCCGCGTCGTCGAGCACCGGGCGGTTCAGCGGATGGGCCATCGTGGCGACCAGGGCACGGGCGGCGTCGCGCGGCAGCCGGGACTCGGCGTCCAGCGTGATCACGTAGCGGATCTCGTCCAGGCCGTCGAGCGGACCTTCGACGACGGCGAACGGCGCGCGCTCGCCCCGCAGCAGGAAGGCGTTCAGGTCTTCCAGCTTGCCGTGCTTGCGTTCGCGGCCGATCCAGGCGCCCTCGCCGTCGCTCCACGTGCGCTGGCGGTGCAGCAGCAGGAACGGCCGATGTTCGCCGTCGTTTGCGCCGTATTTCGCATTCAGCGCTTCGATGCCGGCGCGCGCCTGTTCGACCAGGTCGGCGTCGCCGTAGACGTCCTGCCGCGGCGCGTCGACCAGGTCGGTCAGGAGGCAGATGCGCAGGTGCGGTTCGCGGTTGGCGAGGTAGTGCACTTCGAGCGCCTCGACGAGGGCCGTCACGTTGTCGCGGCTGTACAGCAGCGCCGGCACGACGACGATGGCGCGCGCGTCGTGCGGAATGCCGGCGCCGAAGTCCATGCGCGGCAGCGGCGCCGGGGCGACGAGCCGCGCGGCCATCAGTTCGACGAGGGCCAGCGCCAGCCGGCTCGCGCCGAGCGCGCCCAGCAGGCCGATGGCGACGAGCAGCCCGGGACCGGCGCCGTCCTGCGCCGCATGGACGGCGACCGCCCCCGCGAACGCCGCGGTGCACGCGCCGACGGCACCCAGCCAGCCCGGCAAGGCCCGGACGCGGCCGGGACGCATGTTCAGGCGTTGCTTCAGCATGGACAGGCCTTCGCCGGCCAGGTAGTGGCCGACGTGGCGCCGGCGCGCGTCATGGCCTTCCGCCGCCAGCGCCAGCGCCTCCGTCGCCACTTCGATCTCGCGCCGGCCGGCTTCGCGCGCGAGGCGCGCGGCCACTCGGCGGTAATGGTCGCGCGTGGCGCCGTCCATGCGGCCATAGACGCCGGCCGGATCGCCGCGCAGCGCCTGCTCGACGGCGCTCATCGTCTCGACGAATTCGCGCCAGTCCATGCCGCCCACCAGGCGCAGGCTCGCGATGGTGTTGGCGATCGAGACTTCGTCGGCGGCCTGCTGCGCGACGTCGGCCTGCACCGCCTGGTCGATCGTGCGGCCTTCGTCCGCGAGACGCGTGGCGATCCATTGCAAGGCCTGCGTGAGCGGACCGCCGCGGCCCTGCAGCCGGCGCGCGAGTTCGGCCACGAAGCCGGAGCTCATCGGCTGCACGTCGCGCACCATGTCGGCCACGACGAGGATCAGGTCGCCGGGACGCTCCTCCGCCCGGGCCGTCATGCGGTCGGCCCAGCGGTTGGCCTGGACGCGCTGGCGGCGGGTGTCCGCCTGGCGCACGGCGAGGCGGCGCAGGTTCTCGACCAGCACGAGGCGCAGCATGACCGGCAGCGCCCACAGCTCGCCCAGCGCCAGCGGCGCGCCTTCCTGGTATGCGGCGACGAAGCGCGCGAGGCTTTCCGCGTCCAGCCGGCCGTCGCCATGCGCGATCGCGTCCAGCGCCAGCTGGTACACGCGCGGATTGCCGCGCGCATCGGGATCCTGCAGGGAGGGCAGCGCGCGGCAGTCGTCGTCGGGCAGGTGGCGGCGCGCGAGCCGGACGTGGTCGTCGACCAGCCAGGCGTGGTCGAGCAGCCGGCCTGCCGCCGGCGGCAGGCGCACGCCGGCGCGGGCGGCGCGGGCGAGGCCGGCGCAGGCGTCGGCGATGACGGCGGCGTTGTCGTCCAGGCGGTCCAGCAGGCGGTCGCTGCCCGCCTGGTCGGCCAGTTGATGGCGCGCGGCGAGGCGGCGGCCGTGGACGGCCATCTGGGCGGCAGTAAACAATTCGGCGCGCAGCGGGGCGTCATCGTCGACGACGCCGGCGGCTGCGGGCGGCAGCGCTTTTTCTTCTTTCAACAGGAACCTCGTGGTGGCGTGCGCAACCGACCGCCGGCTGACGCGGGACGCGACCATTCGGATGAAGCGTGAAGACGAGGGCGCACGGCTGCCGCCATGCTAAGCAATCAGGGGGCCGGAAACTGTGCGTTAGCGTACACAGGTTGACGATCGGTATGTTTTACGCCAGCGCGAGGCCGCCCGCGAGGGTCCACGCCTGCGCATGCCCCGCGCGGCGCAGGCACAGGGCGGCCTTCGCGCTCCGGTTCCCACTGCGGCAGACGAACACGATCGGCCGTGCCGGATCGGACAACCATCCCGGCAGATGCTCGGCGAGGCGCGACAACGGGACGTGGTGCGCCGCGCGGCCATGCAGGGTCACCGCGCCGGCCGCCGTTTCGCCGGCTTCACGGACGTCGACGAGCAGCGCATCCTGGTGGCGGCGCAGGAACACGGCCAGCGTGTCGGGGTGCAGCTGGCCCGGTGCGCCGGCGTCGCCCGTCGTTGCCGGCGTCGCGCCCACCGTCGCGCAGGCCAGGCCGTCGACGTCGGCGCCGTGGCAGACGACGGCGGCGCTGGTGGCGACCTGCGCCAGGCGGCCGGCGTCGACGGCGCCGAAGACCTGGCGCACGGCCGTGCGGGGCAAGCGGCCGTCTGTCGCTTCGCCCAGCAGCCAGCCGCCCGGCACCCGGGCCAGCACGGCGCGGCCGACGGCCATGCAAGGCGCATGGCTGCCGTCGTCCAGCGCGACGGTGGCGCGGTCCGCCGCGTCGAAGTCGACCAGGCGCAGGCCGGCGTCACGCGCGAGCGCGGCGATGCGCTCCATCTGCCCGGGCGGCGGATCGATCGCGACGCAGGCCGTGTCATCGAACACGATCCAGCCATGGCGGCCGTCGCCGCTGACCTGCATGACGCCGGGATTTCCACGACGTTGATCGACACCGAGGGGCGACGTGCTCAATGCCTCGCCGCAGCGGCGGATGCGCGCGCAGGCAGCGTCGATGAGCGCGTCGTCCGCGAGGGGACCGATCGACAGGCGCACGGCACCGCCGCTGCGCCATTCAGGCAGCCCCATCGCGTCCAGCACGTAGCTGGGAGCGGCCTTGGCGGCGGAACAGGCCGACCCCGCGCTGACGCGCACGCCGGCCGCGTCGAACACGTCGAGCAAGTCCTTGCCGGAGACGCCGGCGACGGAGAAATTCAATGTCGTCGGCAACGTGTGTTCGAACGGCGCGTTGAAGACGATGCCGGGAAACGCGTCGCGCAACGCGGCCGCGAGGCGGTCGCGCATGGCGGCCATCTCGGCGTGGGTGCGGAACGTCGTACCCTCTTCCAGTGCGGCCAGCACGGCGCCGAGGGCGGCGATGCCGGCCATGTTTTCCGTGCCGGAGCGCTGCCCGCCTTCCTGGCCGCCGCCGATCATCAGCGGCGTGTACGGCGCGCCGTCGCGCACGTACAGGATGCCGATGCCTTTCGGCGCATGCAGTTTATGGCCGGAGAACGGCGCGTAGTCGATGCGCGTGTTCGCCAGGTCGAGCGGCAGCTTGCCCAGCGCCTGCACGCAGTCGACCATCCAGTGGGCTGTCGATCCGCTTGCGCGCAGCACGCGCGCGATGCCGTCCAGGTCGGAAATCGCGCCGGTCTCGTTGTTGGCCGCCATCGTGCACACCAGCGCGGCGCGCGGCGCCAGGTCGCGCAGGACGTCCAGGCGGTGGCGCCCGGTGGCGTCGACGGGCAGCGCCTGCAAGGTGAGCCCGGTGCCGAGCAGGCGGTTCCAGTGTGCGAGGCTTTCCGACACGGCCTTGTGTTCGGTGGCGCCGTAGACCAGCAGGTCGCCGCAGTCTTCCCCCGCCGCGCGGCGCGCGCGCACGGCGACGAGTGCCGACAGCACGGCGGTCTGGATGCCTTCCGTCGCGCCGCTCGTGAACAGCACGCGTCCCGGCCCGGCGCCGAGCACGCGGCGGGCGCGCGCACGGGTCGTGTCGAGGATGTATTTGGCGCGCAGGCCGGTGGCGTGGCTGCTGCTCGGATTGCCGAACGAGGCTTCCATCGCCTCGACCGCGGCAGCGATTGCGGAAGGCAGGACCGGCGAAGTGGCGTTTGCGTCGAGGTAGAGGTCGGGGGCCATAAAATAATTGCTAAAAGTCCAAAAATAAATGCGCCATCAGCGCGATTGTTGAGTAATATGTTACGGTTTGGTGCCGAAAATGACGTACTAAAGAATCTTTGATTTTTCCTGGGCTGAAGAACGAACATTCTAGAGATCGCGAGATGGACAAGATGAATTCACTCGACAAATACGACTGCGCGATTCTGGCGGCCCTGCAGGCGGACGCCACGCTGTCGATTTCCGGCCTGAGCGAAAAGGTCGGGCTCTCCAGCACCCCCTGCTGGAAACGCGTCAAACGCCTGGAGGAAGAGGGATACATCGAGAGCCGGGTCAGCATCGTCAACCGGAACAAGGTCGGCCTGCCCGTGACCGTGTTCGTCAGCGTGCGCACCAACGAGCACGACGAAAAATGGCTGGAGCGCTTCGCTTCCGCCGTCGTCGCGCTGCCGGAAGTCCTGGAATTCCACCGCATGAGCGGCGACGTCGACTACCTGCTCAAGGTCGTCACGACCGACATCGACGGCTACGACCGCTTCTACAAAAAACTGATCAAGACCGCGCAACTGTCCGGTGTCTCGTCCGCCTTCTCGATGGAGCAGATCAAGTGCACCACCGCGCTGCCGCTGGAACTGATCTCGCACGGGCTGCCGGCCTGACTGTTTGCTCATCGCGCCGATCATGCGATGATGGCGGCCGTTGAATAACAACGGAGACAACGGAATGGCATCAACCATCAACACCGTGGCGCTGGCGGCGATCCTGCTCGCGACCGGGACTACCGCGCTCGCCCAGGACCAGGTCGTGCGCATCGGCGTGAGCGGCCCGCTGTCGGGTTCCAACGCCTTCGCCGGCAAGGACGACGAGAACGGCGTGCGCCTCGCGGTCGAGGAACTCAACGCGCAAAAGCTCAAGGTCGGCGGCAAGGCGCTGAAATTCGAACTGCTGTCCGAGGACGACCAGGGTGACCCGAAAGCCGGCGTGAGCGTCGCGCAGAAATTCGCCGACGCCGGCGTCAAGTTCGTGCTCGGCCCATACAACTCGGGCGTGGCGATCCCCGCCTCGCGCGTCTACAACGATGCCGGCATCCTGATGTCGACCGTGGGCACGAGTCCCAAGATCACGCAAGCGCGCTATCCGAACGTGTTCCGCATCGTCGCCAGCGACTCCCAGGTGGGCGCGTCGATGGCGTCGTACGCCGCGAAGGAACTCAAACTCAAGACCGTCGGCGTGATCGACGACCGCACCGCCTTCGGCCAGGGCATCGCCGACGAATTCGCGAAACAGGCGCGCGCCTCCGGCGTAACCGTCGTCGGCCGCGAATTCACCAACGACAAGGCCAGCGACTTTTCCGCCATCCTCACAGCGTTCCGCGCGAAGAAAGTGGACGCCATCTTCTTCGGCGGCTATGCGCCGCAGGGCGCCCCGATGGCACGCCAGATGAAGCAGCTGGGCATGGCGAACGTGCGCCTGCTGGGCGGCGACACGCTGTGCAGCCCCGAGATGGCCAAGCTGGGCGGCGACGCCGTCGGCGAGAACGTGATGTGCGCGCAGGCCGGCGCCACGCTCGACAAGCAGGCGAACGGCCCCGCGTTCAAGGCGCGCTATAAACAGCGCTACCAGCGCGACCCGGACGTGTACGCGCCCGCGTTCTACGACCAGACGATGTTCATCGCCCGCGCCATGCAGGCCGCGAACACGACGGACGCCGCGGCCGTCGGCAAGCAGCTGCACACGATGAGCTACCAGGGCGTGGCCGGCACGTACGGCTACGATGCGAGCGGCAACCTGAAGAAAACGGCCGTCACGGTCTACACCTTCAAGGGCGGGCAGCTCGCGCCGCTGGCCAATTATTAAAGATCGCCCGTAAAGACTGGGCTCCCGGCGGCGCAAGGCGTATCCTTGGCGCCGCTTCTTCACACTCGTTCAGACCACCATGAAACCGACCCTTACCCTGGGCACCCTCGCCGCCGCCTACCTCATCGCCTGCGCGCCGGCCCTCGCCGCCGACACCGCGGCCAAGCCCACCGCCGGCGCCACGAACGCCAGCGCCGCATCGAAACAGCTGAATCAACTGGCCGACGAATACTGGGATGCGCAGGCGCGCTTCGATCCCGTCTCCGCCGGCGAAAGCGGCGACAACCGCTTCCCCGACCAGATCGGCATGTCGATCGCGCCCAAGAACCGCGCGCACCAGTTCGCGCTGTACAAGGGCTACCTGAAACGCCTGCACGCGATCCGCCGCGACGGCCTCGCGCAGCGCGACCAGACCAGCTACGACATCCTCGACTACGAACTGAAGACCGCGCTGCGCTTCGAGCCGTTCCCCGAGCACCTGCTGCCGCTGAACCAGATGGACGCCCTGCCCGTCACGCTCGCGAACTACAGCAGCGGCCAGCAGGCGCAATCGCTGGCCACCGTGAAGGATTACCAGGCTTACCTGAGCCGCCTGGACCAGCTGGGCCCCTGGATCGACCAGGCCATCGCCAACATGCGCGAGGGGATGAAGCGCGGCGTCGTGCAGCCGAAGGCCATCATGGAAGCCGCCCTGCCCCAGTTCAAGCAACTGGTGGCCGCCAAGGCCGAGGACAGCATCTACTACGCGCCCGTGAAGAATTTCCCGGCGGGCTTCTCGGATGCGGACAAGAAGAAGCTGACCGCGAGCTATCGCAGCACCATCGACGGCAAGCTGAATCCGGCATTGAAACGCCTGGCCGGCTTCATCGAACATGACTACCTGCCGGCCTGCCGCACGAGCACCGGCTGGAGCGCCCTGCCGCAGGGGATGGACTGGTATCTCGCGCGCGTCGCGAGCCAGACGACGACCGACCTGCAGCCGGAACAGATCCACCAGATCGGCCTGAAGGAAGTCGCGCGCATCCAGAGCGAGTTCGCGCGCATCGGTCCGAAGATGGGCTACGACGGACCGCCGGCCGGCCTGCCGGTGTGGGTGTCGCAGCAGGCGAAGTACAAGCCGTTCAAGACCGAGGGCGAGATCATCGACGTCTTCCGCAACCTGAACGCGCAATTGCAGACGAAGCTGCCGGCGCTGTTCTCGCTGCGTCCGAAGACGCCGCTCGACCTGCGCCTGGAACCGGAACTGTCGCGCGCGACGGCGTCCGACCACTACACGCCGCCGGCCGTGGACGGCTCGCGTCCGGGCGTGTTCTGGTCCGTCGTGAACGACCCGAAGGCGTACGGCAGCACGGGCATGGTCACGCTGTTCCTGCACGAGGGCCAGCCGGGCCACCACTTCCACATCGCGCTGATGCAGGAGCTGGGCCTGCCGAACTTCCGCAAGTTCGGCGGCAACAACGCGTTCACGGAAGGCTGGGCGCTGTACGCCGAGACGCTGGGCAAGGAGATGGGCATGTTCGACAAGCCCGAGGATTACTTCGGCCACCTGAACGACGAAATGCTGCGCGCCGTGCGCCTCGTCGTCGACACGGGCATGCACGCGAAGGGCTGGACGCGCGAGCAGTCGATCCGGTACATGCGCGAAACGCTGGGCTACACGGAAGCGGACGCGCGCAACGCGACCGAACGCTACATGGCGTGGCCGGCGCAGGCGCTGGGCTACAAGATCGGCGCGTTGAAGATCCAGGAACTGCGCGCCCGCGCGGAGAAGGCGCTCGGCCCGAAATTCAGCCTGCCGAAGTTCCACGAGATCGTGCTGGGCGAAGGCACGCTGCCGCTGGCGCTGCTGGAAAAGAAGGTGGATCGCTGGATCGCCGAGTAGGGTGGGCACCCCGTGCCCACGCGTAACGTCAACAATTCGCACACGTCACGCGTGGGCGGAGGCCGCCCACCCTACGATTCGTGTCCGATCACGAACGTGACGGTGACGGCCAGTCCGCCCAGCCGTTCCGACCGCCGCACCGCGACCCGTGCGCCATGCACGGCCGCGATGCGGCGCACGATGGACCATCCGAGCCCGCTGCCGGCGGCCCCGCTGCCGGCCACGCGATAAAAGCGTTCGCCCAGCCGCGCCAGGTCGGCGTCCGCCAGTCCCGCACCGCCATCCTCGACGTCGAGCACGACGCCGTTCCCTGCCCGCTGCAGACGCACCTCGATGGCCGTCCCCGGCGGCGCATAGCGCACGGCATTGTCGACAAGATTGCGAACCAGGACCGCCAGCAGCAGCGCATTCCCGCGCACGATATACGTCCCCGGCGCATCCAGTTCGAGCCGCTGCGCCTTCGCCAGCGCGGCCGGCACCAGTTCGGCCATCACGGCGCGCGTGACGCCCGCCAGTTCCACGCTGGCCATGTCGGGCGCCTGCGCGGATTCGACGCGGGCCAGCGTCAGCAACTGGTCGATCAGGCGCGCCGCGCGGTCGCAGCCGGCGAGCAGGCCGTCCAGCGCATGCGTGCGGGTCGCGTCGTCGGTCGCGGCCCGTGCCACCTGCGCCTGCATGCGGATGGCCGCGACGGGCGTGCGCAACTCGTGCGCCGCGTCCGCCGTGAAACGCCGCTCGTTCGCCAGCAGGTCGGCAATGCGCCCGAGCAGACCGTTGAGCGACGCGGCGAGCGGCAGCATTTCCGCGCTCATGCCATCCAGCGCGACGGGATCCAGCGCGTCCGGACGGCGCGCCGCCAGCGTGCGCCCCAGCCTGCGCAACGGCGCGAGGCCGCGCCGCACGGTCCACCACGTCGCGATCCCCAGCACGGGCAGCGCGAGCGCCAGCGGCCACGACACGCCGCGCAGCACCGCGCCCAGGATCTCGCCGCGCGCATCGAGCCGTTCGCCGACGTACACCTGGCGCCGGCGCGCGGGATCGTAGGCGGCGAACACGCGCCAGCGCGCGCCCGGCGCATCCACGAACGCAAAGCCGTCGCGCCGCGCGGCGGGGCCGAACGGCAGCGCGGGCGCATTGGCGGAACGCAGGACGAGGCGTCCGTCGCGCCAGACCTGGAAGGCGACGCGCGGCGCGTAGCGGTGGAGGATCGGCGCCTCGGGCGCCGCGACGTCCTCGTCGGCATCCGCGTCCTGGACCAGCAGCAGCGATGCCGACTGGGCGAGGTGCGCGTCGAGCAGTTCGTCCAGTTCGTGGCGCGTATCGGACAGGGTCAGCGCGAGCGTCGCGGCCCACAGCACCGCCAGCACGCCGAACATCAGGCCGAGCAGGCGGACCTGCAGCGAGGGCGCCGCGCGGCTCATCGGGCGGCGGGATCGCGCAGCACGTAGCCGACGCCGCGGATCGTCTGGATCAGCGCACTTCCCAGCTTGCGCCGCAGGTTGTGGACGTGCACCTCGACGGCATTGCTCTCCACTTCCCGGCCCCAGCTGTACAGGTGCTGTTCCAGCTGTTCGCGCGTCAGCACGCGGTTGGCGTTCAGCATCAGGGCATGCAGCAGGTCGAATTCGCGCGTCGACAGCGCGACCGGCACGTCTGCCTTGCGCACGGTGCGCGCGGCCGGGTCGAGTTCGACGTCGCCCGCGCGCAGGCGGTCGCGCGGCTGCCCGTGCGCGCGCCGCACGAGGGCGCGCAGGCGCGCGGCCAGTTCGTGCAGGTCGACGGGCTTGACCACGTAGTCGTCGGCGCCCGCGTCGAGGCCGCGGATGCGGTCCGGCACGGCGTCGCGCGCGGTCAGCACGAGCACGGGCGTGGCCAGGCCGGCGGCACGCACGGCCGCGAGCACGTCCATGCCGTCCCGGCGCGGCAGGCCCAGGTCGAGCACGGCCGCCGCGTAGTCCTGCGCGCGCAGTTCGCGCTCGGCCGCATCGCCGCTCTGCACCCAGTCGACCTGGAAGCCGAGCTGGCGCAGCCCGGCGCGCAGGCCGTCGCCGAGCAGGGGATCGTCTTCCGCGAGGAGGATATGCATGCGCTCATTCTCCCACGCGGCGCTTCAATCGTCACCCTCGTCGCCATGGGCCTCGACGGCGGCAACCGCGCCCAGGCCGTCGGCCGGATGGCTCAGCTGCCAGCCCCAGAACCCGAGTACGGCCGCCAGCAGCACGATGCCGACAGCGCGCCGGGGCGTGCCGATACCGTCGGCCGGCGCACCGCGCTTGCGGCCGCTGAACATGGCCGCCACGAGGTTCTCGCGATGCAGCCAGCCCGACACGACGACGGCGGCGACGTGCAGGCCGACGAGGGCCAGCATCGCGTTCGCCAGCGCTTCGTGCAGGTCTTCGTAAGCGTCACCCAGCGTGTACGTCGCGAGGCCGGCCGCCGCCGCCGTGATGGCCAGCGCCAGCAGGGCCACGATGGCGAGGCCGCCGGCCGGGTTGTGGCCGAGGTAGTGTTGCGGCTTGCCCCGTACCAGGCCGCCGACATAGCGGATGGCTGCGCGCGGCCCGCGCACGAAGTCGCCGAAGCGGGCGTGGCGCGTGCCGACGATGCCCCACACGAGGCGCAGGACCGCCAGCGCCAGCACGGTGCAGCCGAACGTCACGTGCAGCAGGCGCCAGCCGTCGTGCTCCGCGGTCAGCCATGCGCCGGCAAAGCTGGCCGCCAGCAGCCAGTGGAATATGCGGACCGGCAGGTCCCACACGAGGACCTTGCCGCTCCTGGACAACAGGGATGAATCGTTCATGCTTGCCTCCTGATCGATGGGTCGGATATCTCCTGCCCTCATCATCGGCAAGCCTGCTTAAGGTTTTCTTATCGCCTCATTTGTCCGGCACGATCCGCCACACGACGCCGCCGCCATCGTCGACGACGAGCAGCGCGCCGTCCGCCGCCACCGTCACGGCCGCCGGACGGCCCCACACGTCGCGGTCGGACAGCACCATGCCGGTCATGAAGTCCTGGTACTGGCCCGTCGGCGCGCCGTTTTTCATCATCACGCGCACGACCTTGTAGCCGGTGCGGATGCCGCGGTTCCACGAGCCGTGCAGCGCGAGGAAGATGTCGCCGTCGTACTCTTTCGGGAACGCGTGCTGCGCGCCCGCCGGGGCGTGGTACACGGTCATGCCCAGCGGCGCGGAGTGCGCCTGGATCAGCGTGTCGGGCACGATGACCTTGTCCTTCAGGTCCGGGCGGATGCCCTTCAGGCGCGGGTCTTCGTGCGCGCCCAGGTAGTACCACGGCCAGCCGTAGAAACCGCCGCGCTTCACGCGCGTGACGTAGTCGGGCGGCAGGTTGTCGCCCAGTTCGTCGCGTTCGTTGACGCTGCAATACAGGTCGCCCGTGTCCGGATGCACGAACATGCCCACGCAGTTGCGCAGGCCGTTCGCGTAGTTGCGGCGGTTCTTGCCGTCCGGGTCGAATGCGAGCACGGTGGCGCGATCGGTCTCCTCGCCCCACGTGCCGCCCAGGCCGTGCGCCGATTCCCACTGCGCGAGCGGTTGCGGCGGCTTGGCGCCGATGCCTTCGGCGACGTTGGTGGCCGAGCCGACCGACACGAACAGCGTCTTGTCATCCCTGGAGAACGCGAGCGAGCGCGTAATGTGGTTGCCCAGGCCGTCGACGATCTTGTCGACGATCGTTTCGGGCTTGCCTTTCGCTTTCAGGTCGCCCGCCGCGTACGGGAAGCGCACCACGGAATTCGCATTGGCCACGTACAGGTATTTCGGATTCGCGGCCGGCCACAGCGCGAGGCCGTACGGACGCGACAGGCTGGTGGCGAACACGCTGTCCGTCCCCACCGCGGCGCCATCGGCGGACAGGCGCAGGATGCGGACTTCGCCCTTGCCGGAATCGGCCAGGATGATGTCGCCGTTCGGCGCGCGTAGCGCATAGCGCGCCTTGCCCGTGTCGGCCAGCACGCTCACCTTGAAGCCTTTCAGCACGGCCGGCAGCGCGCCGTCCGGACGCTTGGCGAGCTTGGGCCCGTTCCCCGCGCTCTCGCTGGCGAACGGTGCGACCAGTCGATCGACCGTGATGTGGTGCACGTCGCCCGGCTTGTCGTCGGTCCAGGCGCCGCCGCGCGCGCCCGTCGCGGCTACGGCTTTCGGTGCGGCAGTCTTGCCGCTTTGCGTGGCCAGGTAATCGATCACGGCGGCGCGCGCTTTCGCATCCGCGATCCCGATCGGCATCGCGGTGCCCGGCACGTCCTTCGCCGGGTCGCGCAGGAAGACGTCGAGCTCCGCGCGCGTCCACGTCTTGCCGGCGGCGCCGGCCTTCGACAGCGCATCCGTGTAGTTGTAGCCCTGCGCCGAACCGGCCTTGCGGCCCACGACGTTGAACAGCGGCGGACCGGCGCGCGAGGCCATGCCGGCATCGGCCGTGTGGCAGCTGGCGCAATTCTGTTCGAAATAGGTCTGGCCGGCGGATGGCGCGGCCGATGCCGCGGATGCCGCCGTTGCGACCTCCAGCAGCGCCAGCGCCGCGGCGATCTTGTAGTTCATGTGTTCTCCCTGTAGGTATAGCTGTCTTAATCGATCATGAAGACCGGATAACGGCGCCACTCCGGCTCGCGCCAGCGCGCGCAATTGGCGAAGATGAAGTCGAGCACCGCCCCCTGGTCCTGCAGCAGGTCCGGGTTGGCGGCCTTCCAGGCGCCGAACTTCGCGGCCAGGTCCGGCTCGGCGCCCAGGAGGCGCTCGGCCTCGTCCTCGAACACGTAGTCCGAATACGCTTCCTTCTTTTCCAGCACGCTGTTGAAGAAGCCCCAACGGAAGAAGCTGTCGTGGGCCTGCGGCTCGAGCGTCTCGACGGCGTAGCGGGCCTGGTCCTGGTCGAGCGGGACGAGGAAGTCGCCGGCGCGGACCGTGACCGTCTCGCGCACGCGCTCCAGCTGCACGTCGTCGTGGAACATGTGGCCTTCGTACGCATGCGGGCGCGTCGTCAGGGCCGCGATCCGGTACACGGCCACCTCCTGCGTGCGCTCCGTCTCCACGCGCTCCAGCCTGACGCCGTTCCAGCGCAGGCGCTCGATCGCTTCGCGCCACTGCTGCGGCACGACATAGGCCTTCGGTGCCGGCACGACGACGTCGGCCGGGAAGCGGTTGTAGTGCGCGATGTCGCGTTCGTACGGCTCGTTGCGGTCGTAGTACAGGCGCTGGTAGTCGCCGAGCACGCTGGCCTTGTACTTGGCCGCGTAGCCCTTGAAGCGGAACGTGGACGGATTCGTCTCGTCCATCGCCCAGTGCACGGGCCACTCGCGGCGCGTGCGGCCGGCCGCGCGGGCGGCGCGGCGCATCTGCACGATCCGGTCGCCGTGGGCGATGGTGAAGTCGAGCGCGGTCTCGACGAGCGCGCGCATCGAGTGATAGCGGTCGGCGAAGGGTTTCAGCATGTGCGTCTCGGGCATGAAGCCGATCGTGTCGTGCAGCGCCGCGTAACCGGTCGAGAAGCGCGCCGTCTCGAGGAAGTCGGCGATACCGTCGTCCGGGCTGTCCTTGAGGGGATTCACGTACGGGCACATGGGCCAGCCGCGCTTGTCCATCTCCGCATGCATCGCGGGCAGCATCTCGTCGCGCAGGAAGGTGCCGAGGTCGCCGCCCAGCTTGTCGGCCTGGGTCGGGATCAGGGTCATCGTGTAGCTGTAGTCGGCGCCGTTGGACGTGTGCGTGTCCACCATCACGTCCGGATCCCATTCCGTGAACAGTTTATTGAACGTCTGCGCCGTCAAGGTGTCGCACTTGACGAAGTCGCGGTTCAGGTCGAGGTGGCGGCTGTTGCCGCGGAAGCCGAACGACTCCGGGCCGTCCTGGTTCACGCGCGACGTATCGGCGCGGTTGAACGCGCCGTCCACGTTGTACAGCGGGACGAACAGGAACACGGTCTTGCCCAGCGCCGCGAGGCGGTCCGGCTGCTGGCACAGGTCGCGCACGAGCGCCATGCACGCATCGACGCCTTCCGGTTCGCCCGGGTGGATGCCGTTGTTGTTGAAGAAGACGGGACGATGCGCCGCCTTGATCTGCGCGCGGTCGAACACGCCGTCGGCCGAGATCACGCCGGCGTGGATCGGCACGCCCGCGTCGGAGGTCCCGACGACGGAAAAGCGCAGCACCTGGGGGTATTGGTGCGCGAGGTGTTCGTACCAGGCGATGCAATCGGACCAGGTCGTGGTCTGATTCTGGTTGCCCTTCTCGAAAGGCGTCTGCAATGCGTTCAGCATGATGGTGGTTTGCTAGCGAATGGTAGATCGAGGTCGCTAATGTACCTCAGATGACTACATTCAGGCAGTCGCTACGTCGCTGAGCGGCAGGGTAATGGCGACGAGGGTGCCCTCGCCGGGGCGCGACTGCACGTGGATGCTGCCGCCGAGGGCGAACACGCGCTCGCGCATGCCGATGATGCCGATGCCTTCCGACGCGACGGCCGGATCGAAGCCTTCGCCGTCGTCCTGCACTTCGATGTGCAGCGCGCCGTCCTCGTCGGACAGCGCGAGGCTCACGCGCGCAAAGCCGGCCTGCGAGTGCTTCATGATGTTCGACAGCGCTTCCTGTACGATGCGGTAGGCGGAGATCGCGAGCTCGTTGCCGATCCTGGAAAAATCGCCCTGCGATTCGAATTCGAAGTGCACGCCGGAGCTGCGGTAGTGGCTCACCATCTCTTCGACGGCGCCATGCAGCCCGAGCATGTCCAGCACTTCCGGACGCAGGCGGCGCACGAGGCGGCGGCCGTTGGCGTACAGGTCCAGCGCCAGCTTCGTGATGGCCTGGGCCTTGGCGCGGATCTGGTCGATTTCCTCGCCCGGCGTGGCCTTGGCCGCGAGCTGCTGGATCGTCTGCGATTCCAGGCGCACGGCGATCAGGGACGCGTTCAATTCGTCGTGGATCTCGACGGCGATGCTCTTGCGTTCGTCCTCGATGATGCTGTTGACTTTCTGGATCAGCTTGCGCTTGTCGGCGTCGGCGCGCAGCGCCTCGTTGCGCGACGCGAGCAGGTCGCGCGTGCGCTCGGCCACCTTGTTTTCCAGATCCTGCTTCGACTGGTCCAGCGCCACCGACATCTCGCCGATCGACGCCTGCAGCTCGCCCACGTCGCCGCCCGTCGTGACGGGCAGCTGCACGCGGTAATTGCCGCCGCGGATGCGCCGCAGCACGGAGATCGCCTCGCGCAGCGGCACGGTCAGGCTGCGCGCGAGGATGTACGCGAGCGCGCCGCTCGCGGCCAGCGCCAGCGCGGCCATCGCCAGCTCGACGCGGAAGCGGTGCAGCTGCTTGGCCAGCATGTTCGTGGGCGACATCGTCACGCGCACGAGGCCCACGACCTCCGTCGGCAGCGTGGGCGGACGCGTGTCGCTGGACGCGGAGACGTGCGGCGTGCCGTTGTCCGAGAACAGGTTGATCCACACGACCTGCTTGTGGATCACGGCCTCGAACGAACGGGCCTCCGCCTCGATCGGGTGTTCGGACGCGACGGAGACGGGGGTCTGGCCGTTCATGTCGACGACCTCGATGCGGTACACGCTGCTGTCCGACTGCACGAGGCCGTTGATGGTCAGGCGCAGGTCCGACAGGTTGCCGGAGATGACGTTGTATTCGCTGGTCTCCGCGAGCGCGCGCGCGAGGATGCGGCCGCGTTCCGCCAGTTCCTCGTCGACCTGGGCGCGGTGCGCGTACCACGAGTACCAGACGAAGGACGTGAACAGCAGGGTCACGGGCAGCATCGTGATGAAGGCCATGCGCAGGCCGATGCTCCAGCCGCGCCAGAACTGCAGCGCGCCGGGCCGCAGCCTGGCGGGCCGCAGTTTGGCCGAGCGCAGCTTGGCGGCGCGCAGCGAGGCGTCACGGAGGGCGGCGGGGCGCTTCATGGCTGGCGTGCCGGCGCGGGCCGGGCGAAGTTGCGCACGTTGTCCGGCACCGCGACGTCGAGCGAGCGCGCGACGCCCTCGTTGACGATGGTGCGGAAGTAGCGCGGGAACTGGGGTGCCGACAGCTCGCCGCCGGCCACGTAGCTGGCCACGATCTCGGCCACCTGGGCGTTGATGTCCTCGACCTCGGAATACGTCGTTGCCAGCGCGCCCGCCTTGACCATGTCGGCCGAGAAGCCGATCACGCCCTGCTTGTGGCGGTAGGTCGAGAGCAGGATGTTGCGGAAGTTTTCCGTGTTGTAGACGGCACTGTCGGGCAGCGCCAGCAGCACGTCGATCTGTCCGAGCTGGCCCAGCAGGCGGTTGATGTCCTCGTCGGGATCGGCCTGCAGCACGTTCACGCGCTCGTTTTCCAGCATGGGCTTGAGAAACGCGGTGTCGGGGCCCAGGATGGCGGCCACGCGCGGGATCCGCCGGTACAGCAGGGCCACGAGGCTCAGCTGGTCGGCCGGCGCCGGTTCCGCGTACACGGCCGTGAACATTGCTGCGCGCGCGGGCGGCAGCGTGCCGAGGATGGAGCGCACGACCTGGCTCGACGTGAACGTGGACACGACGACGCAGTCGCAGCGGCGCTGCGCCACGTCGCGCAGCGCGGCCGGGCCGACGGTCACGTACAGCATGCGCCGGTGCTGGGCCAGTTCGGTGCGGAACACGGCGAACACGGGCACGAGGCGGCGCGTGATGTCGTCCACGATGCGGCGCGTGATGGCGCTGTCGTCCGTCGTGACGATCTGGAAGCGGTAGCCCTGCACGGGTTCCGGCTTGATGTCGCGGGTGGCGAGGGCGTGGGCGGAGGTGGCAACGAAGGTCGCCATGGCCACGATGAGGCCGCGTCTCACGTAGCTCAGCATGGGTTCCCCCTTGCGCGGGAACGACGGCTCATCTGCTACGTCATTCCCGCGAACGCGGGAATCCATGCACAGTATCCGAAGCACGCTACACCATCCTGCTCAGGGCTCGATCAAGCCATGCTTGACGGCGAGCTTGGTGATGTACGCCTGCCGGTGCACGCCGAGCTTCTCCTTCACGGACTGGCTGATGTTGCTGATGGTCTTGGTCGACAGGTTGAGGCGCTCGGCGATCTCCATGTTGGTCAGGCCTTCGGCCATCAGCTTGAAGATCTCCAGGCTGCGCTCGTCCAGCTGCGACTGCGGCGAGACGTCGCCGCGCACGGCCAGGCTGGCCAGGCGCTCCGCGATCTGCGGCAGGAAGTACAGCTTGCCGGCATGCGCGTGGCGCACGGCGTCGGCCAGGTCGGCCGGGTCGCAATCCTTGGTCACGAACGCGTGCGCGCCCAGGCGGTAGGTTTCCTTGATCAGGCTGTCCTGGTCGAACTGGCTGAGGAATACGATCTTGGCCTTGGGGTCGTTCCTGAGGATGTTCTGCGCAGCGTCCATCCCCGTCAGCTCGGTGCCGAAGCGGATGTCGAGCACGGCCACGTCCGGCCGGAATTCCGCATACATGGCCGCCGCTTCGCTCGGACTCTTGGCCTGGCCCACCACTTCCATTCCCTGCGCCGACAACGACATCGCGAACCCGGTCATCACGATCGGGTGATCGTCCGCCAGCATCACGCGGATCGGCTTTTGCTCTTTCTGCACGTTCGATTCTCCAGGCTACTTCTGCTTTCAGGCGAAAGCACAGAGACGATTATTCCACACAACAGCAATGGGTGCGAGGCGACATGCATCCATTTTCCGCCATGTCAAGACGGCCCCAACAATTAAATAGCATTACATGTTGCTACGAAATCGCTTTACCTATTGCTATGAGATAGCATATATTTGTTCCGTTCGTTGGATTTCCCGCTTCACTCCGTTTTACCTCCGGCAATGCCGGCAACAACAACAAGGAGGATGGCCATGCAATTCACGAGTCTCCCGGGCGGCAACGATGCGAAAGCCGCGAAATTCGTCCTCGTCGCCGCGGTGCACGTGGCCGTCGGCGCCGTGTTCGTCCACAGCATCGACACGAAGACGATTTCCCTGTCCAGGTTGCCGGAACAGGTGCTCGTCATGATCGAGCCCGAGCGCCCGACGCCGCCACCGCAGCCCGAACCGCCGAAGCCGGCGCAGCAACTGGCGCCGCCGAAGCTGTTCGTGCCGAAGCCGGACGTGCCCGTCGCCCCGCCGCCGCTGCCGCTGCCGGATACCGTCCAGGCCACCACGGCATCCGATCCGTCGCCGTTCCCGGCCATGCCGTCCGACCCCGTGCCGCAAGCGCCCGCCACACCAGCCGCCAACCCGGGCCAGATGCGCACGGCGGTGCTCGCGGACGCGAACGGTTGCGCCCTCCCCGCGTATCCGCCGGCCGCCGCGCGCGAGGGCGTCACGGGCACGTCGACCCTGGCCTTGCTGGTGGGCGCCGACGGCCGCGTCAGCTCGGCGCGCATCGAGCACTCGAGCGGCTCGCGCGTGCTCGACAGCGCGGCGCTCAATGCCCTGAGCCTGTGCAAATTCAAGCCCGCCACGAACAACGGCGTGCCCGAAGCCGGATGGGCCAAGCTGGCCTTCGTCTGGACACTCGACTAGCCGGCCGCGAACAAAAGGAAACGCACCATGCGTCACGCACCTCGACTGGCCGTCTGGGCGGCCGGCGGACTGGCCTTCGTCCTCGCCTGGCTCGTACTGCAGCCGCGCGCGGCGCCGGTGCCGGCCGGCCCGTTCGTCCCCGGATTCAGCGCGGCGCGCGCGCAGGCGCACGTGCGGGTGCTCGCGCAGGCGCCGCGTCCGGCCGGCAGCAGCACCAACGCCAGCGCGCGCGCATACCTGCTGGCGCGCATCCGCGCCCTCGGCCTCGAACCCGAAGTCCAGGTCGACACCGTGTCCGCGACGTCGTGGGACTGGATGTCGCACGGGCAGAGCACGATGGCGACCGCGCGCAACATCGTCGTGCGCAAGCGGGGCGCCGCGAAGCATGGCGCCGTGCTGGCCATGGCCCATTACGATTCCGCCGCGACGACGCCGGGCGCGGCCGACGGCGGCGCCTCCGCCGCCGCGCTGCTGGAAACCCTGCGCGTGCTCCAGGCCGGGCCGCCGCTCGACAACGATGTGCTGTTCGTCTTCACGGACGCCGACACGGTGCAAGCGATGGGCGCGCGCGCCTTCATGCAATCGCACCCGTGGGCGAAGCGGGTACGCGTCGCCCTGCGCTTCGACAACGCCGGCAACCGCGGCCCGCTGGAATTGGTCAAGGCGGAGCATGCGGACGGCTTTGCGATCGACGCCTGGGCGCGCGGCGCGCCGCAGCCGCAAGGCTCGTCCTTCATGGCCGAGTTGTACGACCGCCTGCCGCAAAGCGGCGGCTCGGCGCCGCTGTCCACCGGCACGTTTCCCGTGCTGCACTTCGCCACGACGCAGGGTCCGCTGGGCTGGCAGGGCATGCACGACCTGCCGCAGCGCCTGTCCAGCGCCAGCCTGCAGCACGAGGGCGACACGATGCTCGCACTGCTGCGCCGCCTCGGCAACGCCAACCTGGCGCTGGCGTCGCCCCCGCGCGGCCAGGTCTATTTCGCGCTGCCGCTCGCCGGCATGGTCCACTACGACTACCGGATGATCTGGCCGCTGGCGCTGCTCTGCTGCGGCCTCGGCGCCGCGGCCTGCCGCGCGGCCCTGCGCAGCCGCATCTCCGCCACCGACATCGTCGATGCCATGTTCAGCGTCCTGTTCATCGCCATCTGCGCGACCTTCGTGGCGTACCTGTGCCGCGAGGCGCTGCCGGCGCTGCAGACCCGCTATCCGGCCGCCGTCCTCGCCGACGACGACGGCGTGCGCTGGCAACTGGCGGCCTTCATGCTGGTGCCGGCCGCCGTCTTCATCGCGCTGCAGCGGCGCCTGCAGCAGCGGCTCGGCGTCGCGGCGACGGCGCTGGGCGTGCTGCTCGCGGCCGACATCGCGCTCGTCGCGACCTGTGCGCGCGCCCCGGGCGCCAGCTACGTGCTGGCCTGGCCGCTGCTGGCCGCGCACGCCGCATGGCTTGCGCTCGCGGGAAAATGGACGTGGACGCCGGCCGGGCGCGCGGCCGTCGCGGTCGCGGGCACGCTGCCGGCACTCGTCCTGCTGCTGCCCGCCGTGCACGCGAGCTTCGTGTTCTGCACGCCGCAATGGCTCGTGCTGCCCTCCAGCCTCGTGTGCCTGCTGGCGGGGCTGTGCGGCATGGCGCTCGATCTGTTCGCGCGGCGCTGGATCGTGCGGCCGCTGCTGCTTGGGGCAGGCATCTCGTTCGGCATGGCGTATGCGGCCGTGCCGCCGGCAGCGGACCTGCCGGCGCCGAACCGGCTCGTGTACTACAAGGACACCCCGAGCTGGCAGGCGTTCTGGCTGCATCCGGCCGGGCCGCTCGATGCGTGGACGCGGCAGGTCTTCCCCAACACCTTGCACCCGTATCCGCTGCCCTATCTGTTCGGGCGCGACGCCGATCCCGTGTGGTACGCGGCCGCGCTGGAGGACGACAGCGTCGCGTGGCCCGACCTCGTCATCGACAAGGACGAGCGCGGCCCCCGGCGGCGCCATGTGGAATTCACGCTGCGCTCGAAGAACCGCGCGCCCGACATCGTCGTGCGCGTGCAGGGCGCCTGCCCGTGGCGCACGAGCGTCAACGGCCGCGTGCTCACGGAGAAATCGTGCTTCAGCTGGAACCTCGCCTTGCACGGCATGGAAGACGAGGCGCTGCGCTTCGCGTTCGATTTTTCGGGCGATCCGCCGTTCCTCGTGTACGTCCAGGAGCGCATCCCCGGCCTGCCCGGCCGCGACCTGCCGCCCCGTCCCGCCGGCCTGCCGCCGCTGCTGCCGCTGGCGGGCACCACGGTGGCGGCCGACGTGCTGCGGTTCCGCTGAATGGTCCGTTATTGGCGCTGCCGCCGTCCCTTGCCGACCGACAGTCCCAGCAACGACAGGCCCATGACCATCAGCGCGCCGCTGGCGGGTTCCGGCACCTGCGACGGATCCATCAACGCATAGACCTGCGCCTGCGTCAGCACGTTGTCGTAGATGCGGATGAAGTCCACCGAGCCCGCCGCCGCCTCGTTCAGCCCGCGGTCGTCGCGGAAGAAGTTGGCGTCGTGGCCGGCGAAGTCGGCATGGCCCTGCGTGTCGGCCACCGTCCCCACCAGCACGCCGTCCTGGTAGATGCGGACGGCGGCGTCGGTGGCGCGGGTCAGCGTCAGGTGCGTGTCCTGCTTCGCCTGCAGGTGGCCGTAGGTTCCGCCGTAGTTGTACAGGTTATAGCCGCTGCCCGACGTATAAAAACCGTAGTCCTTCAGCAGGCCGCTGAAGTCGACCACTTTCTGCCAGGAGCCCAGCGCGTCGAAGCGGAAGCGCATGTCGATCGTGTACGTGGCGCCCAGGCTTTCATGCAGGCGCAGGCCCTGGTTGGCCGCGAAATCGTAACGGCCCGCGGCGACGGTGCCGCCGTTGGCGACGAGGGCCGGGCCGCCCAGCGTGTCCGCCAGGTTGCCGTCGAACTCGTATTGGTGGATCAGCGCGGCGTGTGCGTCGAAGGTCAGGCACAGGGCCAGCGTCGTGAGGATGCTGCGGAAGTTCATGTCGTGTTTCCCGTTTATTGATGTTGTGATGAGAAAGCGGGCAAGGGGCACGGCATTGCCGCGCCCCTGCTTCGAGCTTGAAGACATGATAAGGAACGGGACCGCGCGGTCCCAGCCCCACGGGTGGGGTCAAAGGTGGGATTACATACGGGAGACGGTAGGACGCAGCTGTTCCAGCAGGCCGGCTTCGGACGAGCAGCCGAATTTTTCGTAGACGGCCTTCACGCAATCGCGCAGCACGGCGTCGCTGACTTCCATGTTGGCACGCGCCGATTCGCGGCCGCCGCCGACGCCCATCCAGAACGCCACCTCGGCCTGTTGCGGCGACAGCTCGACGGAGCCGAGCGCGCGCCAGATGCGCAGCGGCAGCGGCACGACGAATTTCATGAAGATGCCGACCGTGCGGATATAGGCCGGATCTTCCGCATGCAGCGCGGCCGCGCCGCCGGCGCTCATCCACTGCGCGCGCGCCTCCAGCACGCCGCCGGCCATGGCGAGGGTGCCGAGCGGCAGCAGCCACGGATAGCGGTCGCCGTGCGCGACGGATTCCACGAGGCGCAGGCAGAACGGGGGCAAGGTCCGGCGGTTGAAGACCTGGCGCTCCTGCGCCGCAAGCTGGTCGAGCAGCGCGCCGGCCGAATCGCTCAGGTACAGGATCTGGCCGTCGACGGTGGCCAGCAGCATGGCCTCGTCCTCGACGACGCCGGCGCTGCCGGCCGCCAGTTCGGGCGCGTTGCGCAGCACGTGCTCGAAATACGTCGCCACGCGCTGCAGGTCTTCCTCGTCGTGGCGGTCGAACGCGGGCCCCTCGTGGCGCCACAGCGTGATCTCGCCCAGCCGGCGGCCGGCGTTCATCAGGGGCACCTGCAGCGTATGCAATGCGGGCGTGCCGTTCGGCGTGAAGCCGGCGTGGTCGCGGTACGCATAGCCGCTCGGCGGCGGCAGCACCGACACGTACGTGGCATCGCTTCCGGCCAGCGGCGACGTCTCGGCCGGATCGACGCGCAGCGCCAGCTCGGCGCAGGAATTCGGAACGAGTTCGCGCACCAGGGTGAAGGCATCCTGGACGATCGTCATCAGGTCCAGTCCCGCGTAGCACAGGATGCGCAGGCGGGCCCATTGACGGCTGTTCTTTTTGCGGGACACGGTCGGCTGGATGAAGTTGGGAGGCTAATACTGATCGTTATGACAATGGATGTCAACCGTCGACGGCAGGCTGGTTCGACGCCGCCGCGGCCAGGATCTGCGCCAGCTTGCCGATTTCGACCGGCTTGACGAGGTGATGGTCGAAGCCCGCCTGCCGCGACAGCTCGCGGTCGCGCTGCTGGCCGTAGCCCGTCAGCGCGACGTGGACGGCATGCGCGTGGCGCGCGTCGCGGCGCAGGCGGCGCGCCAGTTCGTAGCCCGTCATGTCGGGCAGGCCGATGTCGAGGATGAAGACGTCGGTGGCGGGATCGGCATGCGCCAGCGTGCCGGCCGCGTCCTCGTGCACGTGCACCGTGTGGCCGTGCGCGCGCAGCAGCACCGCGAGCGACTGGCCGGCGTCGCCGTTGTCGTCGACGATGGTGACCGTGAGCGGCCGCGCCGCCCCGCTGCCCTCGCCCGAGCGCACGGCCTGTCCCACCTCGGCCTGCGCGAGCGGCAGGGTGACGGTCATGGTCGTGCCCTGCTGCGGTCCGGCGCTGTGCGCGGCCACGTGGCCGTCGTGCATGCGGACGATGCTTTTCACGAGCGCGAGGCCGATCCCGAGGCCGCCCTGCGAGCGGTCCGGCGCGCGGTCGGCCTGCGTGAACAGGTCGAACACGTGCGGCAGCAATTGCGCGTCGATGCCGGTGCCGTTGTCGCGCACGAGGACCTGCGCCGCGCCGTCGCCGGTGGTGACGACGAGGGCGACGCGCCCGCCCGGCGGCGTGTACTTGGCCGAGTTGTTGAGCAGGTTGACGAGCACCTGGATCAGGCGCGTGCGGTCGCCCGCGACCGGCACCGGCGCATCCGGCAGCTCCACCGTGAGGCCGTGCTGGCGCTCCTCGATGTGCGGGCGCGCCTGCTCCACGGCCGCCATCGCGACCTTGTTCAGGTCGAGGATCTCGTTCTCCAGCTTCACCAGGCCGCGGGTGACGCGCGAGACGTCCAGCAGGTCGTCGACGAGCTCCGTCATGTGGCGCACCTGCCGCGAGATGATGTTGCTGGCTTTCAGGCGCAGGCCCTCGTTCACTTCGGGCAGGCGCAGGAGCTGGGCCGCACTGGTGATCGGCGCCAGCGGATTACGCAGTTCGTGCGCCAGCATGGCGAGGAACTCGTCCTTCATCTTGTTGTGGCGCTCGGCCTCGGCGCGCGCCGCGCGCTCGCTGGCCAGCAGCTGCTCGCGCTCCCCGGCCGCGCGCTGGGCCATGTCGTACAGGCGCGCGTTGTCGATCGCGATCGCGGCCTGCACGGCGAAGGCGCCGATCAGTTCTTCGCTGCGTTCGCTGAACACGGCCCGCTGCGAATGGGCGAAGAACAGGCCGCCGATCACCTCGCCCGAGCGCGACACGACGGACGCGGCCAGGTAGCTCACGACGGGCAGGTGCCCCGCCGGCATGCCGTGGTGCGGCGCCATCCGGCCGTAGCGCGGGTCCTGGCGTATGTCGTCGCTGCGGATCGGCGCGCTGCCGTAGAACGTGGGCCCGAACACGGGCGTGGCGCGCGGCATGCCGAGCGCGGCGAACGCTTCGCGCGGCGCGCCGGTCAGCGAATAAAGCTGGTAGACGTCGCCGTTGTCGTCCTTCGCGTTGTAGAAGAACGCGCCGAATTCCGCGCCGACGAGCTGCGTGGCGGCATCCGTGATGGCCTGCATCAGCGGCTCGAGGGCGATGGTCGAGGCCAGCGTCTCGGTCGCGCTCTTCATCAGTTCCAGCACGCGCGTCTCTTCGCGCAACGCCTCCTCGGCGCGGATGCGGCGCAGCGCTTCCCAGGTGCGGCGCGCGGCGTCTTCCAGCAGGCGGACCTCGTCCGCGATGCGGCCCGCGTCGAGCGGCGCATGCAGCGCCAGCACGGCCGCCAGGCGGTCGCCATCCATCAGCGGCACCGCGATGCCGGACCTGCTGCCTTCCGCATCATCCGCCGACCACACGGTCTCGCCCGCGCACAGGCGCTCGGGCCATCCGAGGGACAGCTGCGCCAGCGGCACGGTGCGCCCGGACTGCGGCGTGCGTGCGCCGCCGTCCCACTGTTCCAGGATCACGGCCGCAGCCATGCCCGGCCGCGTCTCCGCATACGTCACGGTGGCGTCGTCGACATAGGCGCCGACCTGGCGCAGCGCGGCCTGCAGCAGCGGACCGGACGACGTCTCGCGCCGCAGGATGTCGGCCAGTTCGAGCTGGAAGGCGCGGCGGCGTTCGGCCAGCACCGTTTCCGTCGTCTCGACGAAGGTCACCAGCACGCCCTCGGGCCGGCCGTCGTCGCCGTAGACGGGGCTGTACGAATAGGCGAAGTGGCAGGTCTCGAAATAGCCGTTGCGGTTGATCGTCAGTGCGAGGTCGCTCGATCCGACGGGCTCGCCCTGCAGGACGCGCGCCCACATCGGGCCGATGGTCGGCCAGATCTCCGGCCAGGTCGCGCGGACGTCGCCGCCCAGCGCCCCATCCTTCTTGGCGCCGAGGATCGGCACGTAGGCATCGTTGAAGAATTGCGTGTACGCGTCGCCCCAGGCGAGGTACATCGGCAGCTGGCAATCGAGCAGCGTGCGGACGGCGAGTTTCAGGCTGAACGGCCAGTGCGCCACGGGACCGACGGGCGTCGTCTCCCACGGGTGGCGCCGCATCTGCAATTCCATGTCGCCGGGCTTTCGGGCGGATGTGTCATGCGGGGACGCGGGATCGAAAGGCCAGGGCATATCGTGGTGGTCGGAGGCAAGCCGGAGCGGCTCAGCTACCCATCATAGCAGGCAGCACGAGCCCAACGTGTGCATATATTGAAATATTGTAACAAACTGATGAGAAAATGTTACGTATTTTGTGCGATCCGTGCGAGCAGGCGCCGGCCCGCCTCGACGATCGCGGGGCCCGGGTCCATCTGCGCCCGCACGATCATGCCCTCCACGCACAGCAGCGCTTCTTCCGCCACCTGGTCCGGCATCGCGAGGCCCAGCCGTGTGGCCACGTCGCCGAGATAGCGCTGCAGGTCGCGCTTGTGGCGCACGGCCTGCTCCAGGTGGCGGGGGTCGTCCGTCGCGCCCGTCTCCGCGGCGGCATTGATGAAGGCGCAGCCGCGGAAATCGTCCTGCGCGAACCACTCGCCCAGCACGTCGGCCACGGCGGCGAGCCCTTCCCCGCGCGCCAGCCTGGCATCGACGGCCGCCGTGAACCACGCCGTCCAATGGTCGTGGCGCCAGTCGAGGAAAGCGCCGATCAAGTCATCTTTCGATGGGAAATGGCGGTACAGCGACATCTTTGCTACGCCGGATTCCGCGACGATCCGGTCGATGCCGGTGGCGCGGAAACCGTCGCGGTAGAACAGGCGCTTTGCCGTGTCGAGGATGCGGTCGCGGGCGGAGGGTTGGGCCATGGTCGTGGATCGGTTCGGAGTGCGGGGCTCCAGTATATGATACAGACCTGTCTACATCAACTAGCTGAATTGATGGGCCGCGTCAGACTGGTTTCGCTTACGATACAGACCTGTCTACCTCACCTCTACAAGGAGCGCTTATGTCCACGATCGAATCTCGTCCACCTCTTCCCCCGTTCACGCGTGAAACGGCTATCCAAAAAGTCCGCCTGGCGGAAGATGGCTGGAACAGCCGCAACCCGGAAAAGGTCGCACTGGCCTACACGCCGGACAGCTATTGGCGCAACCGCGCGGAATTCGTCACGGGCCGCGAGCAGATCGTCCAATTCCTGGACCGCAAATGGAAGAAGGAACTGGACTACCGCCTGATCAAGGAGTTGTGGGCCGTGGAAGGCAACCGCATCGCCGTGCGCTACGCCTACGAATGGCACGACGATTCCGGCAACTGGTTCCGCACGTTCGGCAACGAGAATTGGGAATTCGACGAGAACGGGCTCATGGAGCGCCGCTATGCCTGCCTGAACGACATGCCGATCCAGGCAGCCGAGCGCAAGTTCCACTGGCCGCTGGGCCGGCGGCCGGACGATCACCCCGGCCTGTCGGACCTGGGGTTGTAATCTTTACTGGATGACGCCGCAGGCGATACGGTCGCCCCCGCCGCCCAGCGGTTTCGGCTGGTCCGAGAAATTGTCGCCGCCGGCGTGGATCATCAGCGCCTTACCCTTCACTTCGGACAGTTTCGTCAAACGGGGCGCCGTCACGGCCGTGCTGGCCCCGCCATTGTCGGACACGACGAGCGGCGGCAAGTCGCCCAGGTGGCCGTCGCCGGACGGCCCGGCATGGTGCTTGGCGCCGGTCGGATCGAAGTGACCGCCGGCCGCGCCGGCCGGGACCTTCTTGCCGTCCTTTTCGTTCGTACCGCAGCTGCCCGTTTCGTGCACGTGGTAGCCGTGGGATCCCGGCGGCAGGTTCGTCAAGTTCGGCGTGAACACGAGACCGCTCTTGGACTCGGTGATTGTCACGCGGCCGATCGGTTTGCCGGTGCCGTCCGGGCCCACGAGCGTCATCGACGCTTGCAGCTGGTCGGCGGCATGGGCGCCCGCGGCTGCGGACAGTGCGCATGCGAGTGCGATGAGCGATTTGATGGTCATACCGTCTCCTTTCAGGTTGGGAATGTGTCGCGGGGATAGTGTATTCGATAACAAGATGAGCTGACACAACGGAGACCGCGTGCCGGACGGGAACAATGTCGAGTCGGCACTGTGCCGATCGAGGAGACATCATGTCCGACAACCCATCTGAACACATCCTCCAGCACATCATCGAGTCGCATCCCGAACTTGCCCACGACGCCAGCCTGCCGGACCGCCTGGAGCGCGCGTATGCGCATGCCGTGGTGCTCGGGTTCACGGACCTCGAGGCCATCGCCCGGTTCCTCCGCTACGAAGCGACGGCGCCGAATTTTTACCGTCAACCCGCGATCGACGCCTGGCTCAGGCGGCCCGGGCAGCCGGTCGAGCAGCGGTTTGCGGATGTGCTCATGCGGGTGAAATCCCGATTCAGGCGGGATTGACGGAATAAGGTTGGCATTTTGCCACTCAACCGTTAAACTATTTCACATTTGTCCTGGCGGAAATCTATGAGCAAACCTTTGGTTCGCATGGGTGATCGCACCAGTCACGGCGGCACCGTCATCAGCGGTGACATGACGTGGGAGGTCTACGGCAAAGCCGTGGCGCGCGTGGGCGACCTGACCGTATGCCCGAAGTGCAAAGGCGTGTTTGCGATCATCACGGGCGCGGACGACCTGACGGGTTTCGGCCAAGCCGTTGCACGGCATGGCGACAAGACTGCGTGTGGTGCGACGCTGATCGCCGGTCAGTCGTCTGCGTGGTGGGACAATCACACTGGGTCCGACAACGCTGCGGTTGCCGCCGATGACAACACCAAAGCAGGCAGCAATCTCGTTGCTCAGGAGGCGCCGACCATCTGCCTGGAATGCCTCGCGAAAGCCGCGGCTGCAGGATCGTCCATGGTCGTGAGAAGCTAGCGTGAACGATATTGTCGAACGTTTCCGTGCCCTTCAACAGACTGACGCTGCCTTGTGGCTCTACGCATTGGTAGACGGCTTCCAATATGAGCAGCATACCGGCCAGCGCATGAGTCATCAGCGCGGTGTCAACCGCCCTATTTTCCTCGGTACGGAAGATGAACCTCTCGCTCACGCCGGCCCGTGGCTCATCGATGTCGTCAAGGCGCCCGACCAGCTGCAATCGCTGCGCGAGCTTGAACAAGCGTTGCCATCAGTATCGTGGCTGATCTCGCCGATCGATCTGGAAGGCCTGAGCCAACTGCTGCAACTGAAACTCGACGCGCAACTGCCGGACGGCCGCAAGGTGCTGCTGCGGTTCTACGATCCGCGCGTCCTGGGACACCTGATGCAGACGATGAATAGCGAACAGCGCGCCGAATTCGTCCACCTCATCGACGAATGGCACTTCATCCACGATGGCCGCAGAGTATGCATAGGGGGACCTCGTGCTTAAACTGAGCGAAGAACAGCTCTCGCATCTGGACCAGCTGGAAAAGCGCCAGTACGTCAAGGAAGTCTGCAAGAACATCGTCAAGGACCATCCCGAACTTGCAAGCGACAGGGGTTTGCCGGACCGTCTTGAACACGCGTATGCGCATGCCGTCGCGCTGGGTTTCACGGACGGCGGCGCGATCACCCAGTTTCTCTATTACGAAGCCTTTGCCCCGAATTTTTATCGTGAACCGGCGATCGATGCCTGGCTCAGGAAACCGGGCCAGCCGGTCGAGCAACGGTTCGCGGACATGATCGCGTGGGTGAAGTCCAGACTGAGGGAGAATTAATGGCAGCGCTTGCTATTCCCATCCTCGAAGCCGCTGGCGGCGCCCTGTTACGGGCGCTCGGTGTTGCCGCCGTTGCCGGGGCTGGCGCGGTCGCTGTCAACGAGGCGACCAAGAACAAGGTCGAATCCGCGGACAAGGCTAAATCTGCACCGATTGCGGAGGCTGGGACGGAGGCCAAGACAAAAGATACTTGTGACAAATGTCCGCCGGACGGCGGTATCTTGGTAAGACGCGAATGGAATATGTCACAGGTGTCGCGAGCCTACCAAGCTCGCATCACAGGTTTTGCGCCATTTACCGAGTGGAGTTATCAAGACACCGATTTTGACGGCTTCAGGTCGGCAGGCTGCCTTTTAATGGAAGCGAAGGCGATGTATGACCAGTTTTTCGTGTCATCCACAAAGCCAAAAAAATTTTTCAGATTTACCGGACTGAGCAAAATTGTTAATCAGGCGCTACGCCAGAGTAATGTAACAACAGGGTCGCCGCCATCGCAATTGCATTGGCACTTTATGCAACCGATGAGCCAAGCATATTTCGCCAGGCAGTTTCGGAATGCTGGACTACCTATCATGACGTTTCTCACCCCATGAATAAAATTCTCGACATCAGTGCCAATTTTCGCACAGGAGCCACCCTGCCCTCGATCGAGGAGCACTATACCGATCTTTGGGAGATGGCAAGGTTTCTCGATACTTTAGGAATTGCGGTTACTGAATGGTTTCCACCCGCGGACACCGAAGCGAATTCGCTGCTCAATCCCGCTTTTACTCAAACGGGGCCGAGCCCAGCTGCAATTGCGATGGCGAAAGCAGATAAAGACAACTTAGCTCATGATTTGAGAACTCTAGGCGTCTGGAACGGCAAGGAAGATGAAGGCGGCATGGTATACACGGCGACCTATAACACTGGGCCAATTCCATCTTTTCTGAGCATTAGCACGGAAGAAGTCAAACCTCTTCTTGATTGCCGCAATCTAATCAGCCTCCTTCAATTCATTGTCGCAAAATGGAAGCCAATGCTGATTCAAGTAACACCTGATGAATATGGTGACTTGAGTGTTTTTAAAGACAGACCGGGAGCAGGGTGGATGCTCTACTTACCGCTCGCCGTCAATGCACAACAACTTCCCGAAGCGGCTGAGATCATCGCGATCATGGACGAAAAAGGCAAAAAACAGCAAGGAAGTCTCATCGTAACGGTAACGGACATTTTCGACACAAAAAACCAGGAACATGTCAAACGAGCCAACGCTATCGAAACCAGGTTGGTAGATCAGGATCTATTGCCGAGGATGAGCGACTTCGTCGCAAAGTTTTAAAACTGAGCAGCGGAGCCCTCCGCGATACGCGTGCTCAATTTCTGAGCGTACGCAAGACGTCATCCGTCGCCCGTACTTCGGCATACTCGCCATGCAGGTTCGCCAGCGCCATCAGGTGAACTGCCTCCGCGCTGCGCAAGGTGCCGCCGAAATCCGTCTTGTCGAACGTGAAGCAGGCATCCGCCACGACGACCGTCGAGAAGCCGAGATTGCCGGCCGTGCGCGCGGTCGCCTCGACCGAATTGTTCGTGCTCACGCCGGCAATGACGACGTCGCGGATGCCGCGCGCATGTAGCCACCGTTCGAGCCCGGTATTGATGAAGGCATCGGGCACATTCTTTTCGACGACGTGCTCGTGCGCCAGCGGCGAGAACGCTTCCTGGAATTCGGCGCCGCTCTGGCCGGGCGCAAAGACGGACGCCGGCGAGCGGCTGATGTGCCGGACGAGGACGACGGGCTCGCCGCGTTCCCGCCACGCGGCCAGCAGGCGGGCGACGTTGGCTTCCGCCTGCGGGTTGTTCCGGGGCGGCAGCGTGGGGCTCTGCATGCCTTTTTGCATGTCGATGATGAGCAGTGCGGTCATGGGTTCGGCGCTCCAAAACGTTCAACGATGAAATCAATAAAACTGCGCAGCTTGGGCGAGCGATACCGGTCCGGCAGGTAGACGATGTGCATCGGCCGCTCCGGCAAGCCATACTCGGGAAACAGTTGGACGAGACGCCCTGCCCGCACGTCGCCCTCGAGCAGGATCGTCGGCTGCAGCACAATGCCGAGCCCCTGCAGCGCCGCGGTACGCAAGGCCTGCCCGTTGTTGATCTTGACGCGGCCGTTGACGGGCACCTGGCAGACATCGTGATCGTGCTGGAAGCGCCACTGGTTGATGCTGGCGGCGCCGAACGCGAGGCAGTCGTGGCGGGCCAGGTCGGCCGGCGTTTCAGGTACGCCGCGCCGCGCGAGGTAGTCGGGCGACGCGCACAGCATCAACCGGTACGGCGCCAGCGGCCGGGCGACGACGTTCGCATCCGGCGGCAAATGGCCGACACGGATGATGGCCTCGTAGCCGTCTTCCATCAGGTCCACGAAGCGATCGGAAATATCCAGTTCGACATCCACTTGCGGATAGCGCGCCAGGTAGTCGGACAGCACCGGCGCCAGCGCCTCGGTGCCGAACGTGACGGGCGCGCTCACACGCAACGTGCCCGCGGGCGCGAGCCGCATCGTGTGCGCCTGGGCGTCCGTCTCGGCGACGAGCCGCAGGATCTCCTTGCAGCGCGCATAGTATTCCTCGCCGAACGCGGTCACGTGCTGGCGCCGCGTCGTGCGGTGCATCAGCTGCATGCCGAGCCGCTGCTCGAGCGCGCGCACGTGGTTGCCGGCCATCGTCGCCGACATGGCGCACGCGTCCGCCGCCGCGCTCAGGCTGCCCTTCTCGACGGTGAGCACGTAGACCCTCATGCTGTCCAGCAGATCCATTCGCAAGTCCTGGTTGGAAATGTTGCAAGAAAAGCCGAGTTTATCGTCTTTCGATTGGTAATCACACTGGGCGCCTCAACCAAAGGAGCCAACCATGTATGCCATCCAGCTTGTCGAACCGTCGTTGACCGCTTTCCGCCGCACGTCGCTGCCCGATCCGCAGCCGGCCGCCGGCGAAGTCCTCATCCGCCTGCGCGCGGCCGCGCTGAACTACATCGACGTCGCCGTCGCGACCGGCGCCTTTCCTGGTGCGACCTTGCCGCTGGTGCCTGTTGCCGATGGCGCCGGAGAGATCGTCGCGCTGGGTTCCGGCGTGGACGGCCTCGCGGTGGGCGACCGCGTGATTCCCCACTTCATGCCGGACTGGCTCGATGGACCGATGCGCCCGGAACGGATCGCGGCCATGCGCGGCATCACGCGCCCCGGATCGCTGGCGGAGTATGTGGCCGTGCCGGCGTCGAGCGTCGTGCGGTTGCCCGACCATCTCGATTTCGCGCAGGGTGCGACCCTGCCGATCGCGGCGACGACGGCGTGGAATGCGATACGGTCGGCATCCGTGCGGCCAGGTTCCACGGTCGTCATCCTGGGCACGGGCGGCGTGAGCCTGTTCGCGCTGCAGTTCGCCAAGGCGAGCGGCGCGACCGTCGTTCTCGTGTCGTCGTCGGACGAAAAGCTGGAGCGCGGGCGTGCGCTCGGCGCGGATCACCTGGTGAATTATCGTGCAGCGCCGGACTGGGACAAGACGGCGTTGGAGATCACGGGCGGGCGCGGTGTCGACCTCGTCGTGGAAACCGTCGGCGGGCCGTCGTTCATGCGCTCGTTGAATGCCGTCGCGATGGGCGGGACCGTGTTCACGATCGGGTTCGTGGCCGGAACGGAAACGTCGTTAAACCTGTTCAACGTGATCGGTAAGGCGGTACGCATCGTCGGCAACAGCACGGGGTCAGTGGTGGACCTGGGCGAGGCCATGCGGGCAATCGCGGCGAGCCGGATCATGCCGGTGATCGACCGGTGGTTCGGGATCGATGAAACGGCGGCGGCATATGCGGAGCTGGCAGCTGGATCGCGGCATTTCGGAAAACTAGCTATCGTACGAGAGTAACGTGGGAACTAATCACTTCTGTTGAAATACTGCTTACTCTTCCGCACTTACATGTTTCAATATTATAGGCGCGACGAAAAGTGAGACCTGTACTGTCCGGAATCGGACGTGTGACCACTTCTCCAAGCTGACCAAACCGTCGCGCTTATCTGTGATTAAGCCGAGTACGCATACTGCTGCGTTCAAAACGATTAATCCAATCGATAATCAAATCATATTAATAAGGTAATTTTACGTTCACAAAAAGACATTTTTATCACAACAATATTTCGAGTCCTGCTATTTTTCCATAACAACTCTTGAATAAACTTCCATAACATCTTGCGCCAAGACGCTCGGCGGACGGGTTCCGATATCATTATCCATTAAATACTTAATAAGCGCCTCCTTATCGCCCGTCTTTGCAAAAATTACATAGAGCAAGTAAAAAAGCGATATTCCACGATGGATTTCTTTACTCCTTTCTTCGCCTTCAAAGACATCGTCATCTAGGTTCTCTTCCTCCCACTCATCTTGGTTCTTCTCTCTATCTTCACCTGAGACGTCGGCACCGCTCTCATCATCTTTTCTTCTTAACCAAATTTCGGAAAATTTCGTCACCACTTCATAGTTTTCGGAAAAAATTCTCTCTAAGTCACCGATAGTCTTTATACCGGCCTTATTGATACGTTCCACATACCAGATTATTTGATCATCGGAGCTATACAACGTCCACCCTGCGACTTTCGAAATAATCTCATCCAGCTTTCCGACTACCTCATTAGTTCTGGCAAAAGCCAATAAAGAGCTTTTATCAACTCCAATTGATCCAGGTGCGATTTTTATCTTATTCTCAACCTCTACGTCATATTCTTTTAACTCCATACGTATCGAGTTGAACTCGGAGTCGGCCAACTCTAAAAGGCCAGCCAATCGCGAGAATTTTCTTCGAATACCTTTGGGAACCTCGCTCTTGGATTTATAACCTAAATCATGCTCGATTTCTGCCCAAGCATGCTGAAGAATTGATCGAGTTTGAATTTCAATACAATGGTTATCGAACCAACGATACTCATGCAGACTCGATCTCGGAGACTTTAGTCTGACAACATGATGAGTTGACATATAGCCAAATCTGTCGGGGTCAAGTATCAATCTCTTATCAATAGAATTTTTCCCATCTATTTCAAACTCCTTCTCAATAACCTCTACTACTCGATCTACGTCCTCTTCAAAGTACGTAACAATACGAACTCCGGAAATATCGTTAATATCACTTAAATCCTTATAAGATCGCCCTGTTTTAGATAGTTTTTTCGCCAAACTTCCTCGGGCTTTAGTTCGCGATGTAACGCTATGAGCATTTATCCCATACTCAACCAATAATTCGCGAATTAAATTTTCAGATTTTGTGGTTACACGCGAATATAGTTCTAACTTGGCGTCAAATTCCGCTAATATAGTTTCACTCATTAAAAACTCATCTCTACAATGAACCTAATTTGTATTATTGAACTGTAAAAGCATGTATCCCAGCAGGATCATGGACAAAAAAAACGGCACCATGAGGTGCCGTTTTCATCAGCTGTTTAAGCCAAGGCTGAAGCGAAGATCACTCGCCATCGCCATGATGCTGCTCGACCGAAGCCGCAGCCTGCTGCTGGTCTTCCATCGCCTGCAGCTCGGCAGCCATGTTGGCCTTCTCCTGCTGCAGCAGCGCGGCGCGCTCTTCGGCTTCCCACGCTTCCTTCTCCTTGCGGGCGCGGTGGAATGCCAGACCGGTACCGCCCGGGATCAGGCGGCCGACGATGACGTTTTCCTTCAGGCCGCGCAGACCGTCGCGCTTGCCCATGATCGCCGCTTCGGTCAGCACGCGGGTGGTTTCCTGGAACGATGCGGCCGAGATGAACGAGTCGGTCGACAGCGATGCCTTCGTGATACCCAGCAGCACGTTTTCGTACTGCGCCGGCAGCTTGTTGACGGCGTTGACGCGATCGTTCTCTTCCAGCAGCTCCGAACGCTCCACCTGCTCGCCGACGATGTAGTCGGTGTCGCCGGCATCGGTGATCTGCACACGACGCAGCATCTGGCGAACGATCACCTCGATGTGCTTGTC